>NZ_JBWKNO010000004.1:0-291281 GCF_059415605.1 Rhodoferax sp. GW821-FHT10B06
TGCCGTGGTCAACGTGACCGATCGTGCCCACGTTGACGTGGGGCTTGGTGCGCGTGAACTTTTCTTTTCCCATTTTTTCGACTCCGAAAAAAACAAACCAAATCAACCGAAATATTGGTGCCCATTCCGGGAATCGGACCCGGGACCTCTCCCTTACCAAGGGAGTGCTCTGCCACTGAGCCAAATGGGCATTTCAAGTTGCTACAAATTTGTAGCAACCTAAACAAAACTTTCGCGCCGACGATCGCTTTTGGAGCGGGAGACGGGAATCGAACCCGCGTCATTAGCTTGGAAGGCTAGGGTTCTACCATTGAACTACTCCCGCATATGAAGTAAAAACTTCTATGCGAAACGCCGCCGCTAAATCCAAAAACGCGCATCAACACATCAAAAACTCACAGCTCGCAAGCAAGCCTGTCGCTGGTGGAGAGGGCTGGATTCGAACCAGCGTACTCGTAAGAGGGCAGATTTACAGTCTGCTGCCATTAACCACTCGGCCACCTCTCCGGCGAACTTCGAATTATAGCATCACAATGCTATTGCATTTTGTGCGTCTACGTTCGATAGCTTTCTATTATAGCGTGCTTTCTTGTCGGTGGGAGGGAGAGTAGAAATTCTGCTCAGTCCATGTTGCTCCAGCGAATGGGCCGGGAGCCATGTCCTACCAAAAAATCGTTGGCGGCTTGGAAGTGGCCGCAACCCACGAATGGTGTCGGCGGACGGTTGGCTGACAAGGGGGATGGATGGTTTGCCTGTAGTACCAGGATATTGCGATCGTGTGCAGCCGCCAGTTGCTGGATCATGGGGGCCTTGGCTTGGGCATGGGCGCCCCACAGCATGAAAACGCAGATGTGCGCGGTTTGAGCTATTTGCGCAACGACGGCATCGCTGAGTGCTTCCCATCCTTTTTTTGCATGGCTGGCGGGGCGGCCGTCTTCTACCGTCAGGCAGGTATTGAGCAGCAGCACGCCCTGTTGTGCCCAGGATGTGAGCGATCCATTGGTGTCGGCTTGATGGGCCGGACGCAATCCTTCTTGCTGCAGTTCTTTGAAGATATTGCGTAGTGAGGGTGGAGGCGCTACGCCTGGCGCAACAGAGAATGCCAATCCCTCGCCTTGCCCTGGGCCGTGGTAGGGGTCTTGGCCCAAGATGACTACGCGCACGGAGTGTAGCGGCGTCAGTCGGAGAGCCCGTAGAGGTTCGGGTGGGTAGATGGTCGCCCGCTCGCCTAGGCGCGTGGCGATAAATTGCGATAGCTGCTTACCCTGGGGGCTGATCCAAAACTGCGTTACCGTGGTTTGCCAGTCGGGTGCCACGGCCCCTGGCTCTGGGGGCCACGTGCGTAAAGTGGGGATAGCGTCTGTTGCGTCAAGCAATGCAAGTTGTCGCGAGGCTTGCGTTGGTGTGAGCATCCCGTGTGGTTTGGATGCCGTCAATTAGTCCAGTCCAAATAATTTGGACAAAGCGGCGCCGGGTTCTTCTGCGCGCATGAAGGCTTCGCCGACCAGGAATGCGTCCACTTTGGCTTCACGCATGCGCTGTACATCAGCAGGGGTCATGATGCCGCTTTCGGTGACCAGGATGCGATCGGCGGGCACGTCTTTGCGCAGTGCCAATGTGGTTTCCACGCTGACCTCAAAGGTTCGCAGATTGCGGTTGTTCACTCCCACCAAGGGGGTTTTCAGTTTCAAGGCTCTTTGCAGCTCTGCTGCGTCGTGCACTTCCACCAGCACGGCCATGTCCAGGGTGCGGGCAATGGCTTCAAAATCGGCCATCTGTGCGTCGTCCAGGGCGGCTGCTATCAACAGGATGCAATCGGCCCCCATGGCACGCGACTCGTAAATTTGGTACGCGTCCACCATGAAATCCTTGCGCAGCACCGGCAGCTGGCAGGAGGCGCGCGCCTGCTTGAGGTAGTCGATCTGGCCCTGGAAAAACTGCTTATCGGTCAACACCGAAAGGCAGGCCGCTCCATATTCCGCATAGCTCTGGGCGATGTCGGCTGGAATGAAGTCTGCGCGGATCACGCCTTTGGAAGGACTTGCTTTTTTGATCTCGGCGATCACTGCGGCTTGACCTGCGGTAATTTTTGCCCTCATCGCACCCACGAAATCGCGGGTCAGAACGCGGGATTCGGCGTCGGCACGCATTTCTGGCAGAGGCTTGCGCTTGCTGGCTTGGGCGATTTCTTCGCGTTTGACGTCAATGATTTTTTGCAGGATGTCGGACATGGGGCGTAGGCGGGTTCAGATGGATCGACCTGCATTATCCCTCTACACCTTTCAGGGCAGTTCCACGCTGGGCATGCGGGCGACGATGGTGCCTGCACGGCTGCTCAGATAGCCGGAGTTGGGCAGTTTCTCGAAGTATTTGGGGCGCGGCAGCATCACGGCCAAGCGGGCGGCCTCAAATGCGCTCAGGCGCGCTGCTGGCTTGCGAAAGTAATGCTGGGCCGCGGCCTCCGCGCCAAATACGCCCTCACCCCATTCCACGTTGTTCAGGTAAATCTCCAGGATGCGCTGCTTGTCCAGCAGCAGCTCCAGCGCCATGGTCAGCACAAACTCTTGCCCCTTGCGCAGCAGGGTACGCTCGCCCGATAGCAGCAGGTTCTTGGCCAATTGCTGGGTGATGGTGGAGCCGCCGATGATTTTCGGAGCCCGCACTGGCGCCAGCGTCTTGGCTTTGGCGGGGGCTAATTTGGCGGCTCGCTCCTGGGCCTTCTCGTTTTTTTGCCAGGCTTTCTCCAAAGCCTCCCAGTCCACTCCGTCGTGATTGACGAAAGAGCCGTCTTCTGAGGCGATGACGGCACGCTTGAGGTTGTCGGAGATCTGCGCGTACGGCACCCACTGTTGCCTCCAGCGCAGTCCCGGGCTGTCGGGGCTGGTCAGCAGTCGCCAGGCTTCTGAACGTTCAAACGTGGTTGATTCAGGTGCAACAGCCACCATCATGGCAATACGACCGATAAAAAACAGCTGCAGTGCAAGTGTGGCAAAAGCCGCCAGCACGCACCAGCGCAATAGCGGGCGCATGGATCAGGCCAAGGTAGCGCGTAATTCGGCCAATACCTGGGCCGATGGTGGACGCACGCCGCGCCAGATCAGGAAGGCTTCTGCCGCCTGTTCCACCAGCATGCCCAGTCCGTCGCGCGGCACGGCCTGGTGTGCACGGGCCCAGTCCATGAAGCCCGCGGCGGCGGGGCCGTACATCATGTCCAGTGCCAGTGCGCCGGGCTTGAGTACTGCGGGCGATACCGGGACGCCGGCGCCGCTGAGGCTGCTGGCGGTCGCGTTGACCACCACGTCGAATGGACTCTGTACGTCGTGCAGTTCGCTGGCGTGCAATAGGGTCCCATGCTGCTGGGCCAGTGCCGTGTGGCGCGTCACCAGGTCGTCTGCCTTGGTCAGCGTGCGGTTGGCCACGGTGATGCTGCGTACCTTGGCTTCGATCATGGGGCCGATGACGCCGGCTGATGCGCCACCTGCACCTATGAGAAGTACATCTCGTCCCGCCAGGGCAAAGCCGGCATTAGATTGGATGTCATTGACCAGGCCGGCGCCGTCGGTGTTGTCGGCAAAAATGCCGTCCGGGCGCAGGTGCAGGGTGTTGCAGGCGCCTGCCAGTTGGGCCCGGGGCGTTTGCGTGGTGCTGATGCGTGCCGCGTCAAATTTGAACGGCACGGTGACGTTGCAGCCCAGACCGCCCTCGGCCCGAAAGGCGGCAACCGCTGCGTCAAAGCCATCCAGCGGGACCAGCTTTTTGCCGTACTGCAGGCTGTGGCTGGTCAATTCGGCGAAGCGGGCGTGGATCCAGGGAGACCGGCTGTGTTCCACCGGGTTACCCATTACGCAATACTGGTCCATGAAAAAGCTCTTTACAAAATAAGGGGAAATTCAGGGCGAAGCGCTGACCTTGGTTTCCAGCGTTTGGTCGCGGGTGAAGCGAAAGCGCGACACCACCACCAATTGGTCCACCTTGCTGCGCATTGCATCCGTAAAGGGGCCGAACGGGCCGGCGCTGCGCACAATGGCCTCGGCGCGGCGGTCCAGCACCCGGTTGCCCGAGCTTTCGGCAATCTGGGTGGCGAGCACCTGGCCATCAAAGTTGACGGTGACGATCATGGTGAGCGCGCCGTAGAGCTTCTTACCGCCGTATTCGGGGAAGTTCTCGGTGCCGCGGTCTTCCACCTTGTGGCGCAGGTTGTCGTAGTACACCGCGTACACCTCTTCCCGGGTGGAGGGGCTGACATAGCGGCGCTTGGGGCGCGAGTTTTCCTGGTTGATGCGGCGCTCGATTTCGGCCAGCAGGTTCAGCAACTGGCGGCGCTTTTCTTCCTGGGCCGTGGCCTCGGGCGCATTGCTGGCCAGCTTGGGGTCCGGCAACGGCATGGTAGCCAGCTTTTGACTGACCTGCGCCAGCAGCATGGCTTGCTGCTGCTGCATTGCGTCCATCTTGCGCTGGGTTTCCTCCATGGTCTCGCCGATGTCGGTAAACGCCGAAGGCGGCAGCGGTGAGGTGGCGCGCCCCCTGTCGGCCTCGCCGCCGCCGGCCAGTGAGGCCTGGGCAATGGCCGTGGCCTTGTCTGGCGGGGTGGTGGACTGGGCGTTGACCAGAATCACCTCCAGCGGCGTGTCCTGGAACACACGGTTGAAGCTCTCTGGGTCTATGAAGCGCACCGTCAGCAGCACCGCGTGCACGCCGATGGAGGTGCCCAGCGCCCACTGCAGAGTACTCAGATGGCGAATAGTGCTGAGGATGCGCAAGATCACGGTGTGGCGTCGGTGGCGGCGGGGGCCTCAGTTTCGTCGATATCGACAGCGATGGCGATAGGTCCGGCGCTGGGTTCGTCGTCTTCTTCGGTGTCGTCCTGCGGTGTTTCGGCCGGCGCATCCAGGCGTTCCACGACGGTGCCGGCAATGTCCAGCGTGATTTCGTCGATCGCACCCAATTGCACCCGCACCTTGGCGCCGCGCGGCAGGTCTTGCGTGCCCAGCACCGGCAGCACCAGGGGCAGGTTGTCGGCGCGCACCATGCCTTCTTTGAAGACGGTGCCGACGATGTCGCTGATGCTGTTTTGCTGCAGGTACTTCAGTGTCCAGAAGCGTTCCATCGCGCCCTGGTAGCCGTTGTAAGTGGCATACGCCGCGTCAAACATCGAGATGATGGAGAACAGGTCGGCATCCTTGGGCTTGAACGGCGCGGCCAGCGCGGCGGTCTTGCCGTGGCGGGCGCAGGCAATGATCTGCCACTGGTTGACCAGATCGGTGTAGCGGCGTAAAGGCGAGGTGCTCCAGGCATAGCTTTTGACGCCGATGCCGGCGTGCGGCAGGGCTTTGGTCCCCATACGCACCTTCACGCCCGGCAGCAGGCTGGCCTGGCTGCGGTAAATGCCGGGGACGCCGTTTTCGGCCATCCATTCGCCCCAGGTGCTGTTGGCCAGGATCATGGCCTCGGCCACGATCAGGTCCAGCGGTGCGCCGCGCTGGCGGGTGCTGATCTGCACCTGTTCGTTGCCGCTGGGCTCGGCGCCGTCGTTGCCAACCAGCTTGAAGTTGTAGTCGGGCCGGTTGAAGTTCTCTGGCTTGCCGCGGGCGATTTCGCGCAGGCCTTTCAAGTGTTTTGCCAGGCGGTATAAAAATGATAGCTGCTCGCGCTGGATATCCGTGCGCTGTAACCCATTTTCATGCTCAAACGTGGGATCTTCCAGCCAGGCCTCGGTGACCACAGTATCGAGCTGGTCATGGCGCAGGTTGGCTGCGATGTGCACGCGCTCCAGCCGGGTTTCGCTGGCGGTGATCTCCAGCGTCGCCTCGTCCAGCGTTACGTACAGCGACACGGCCGGGCAGTCGCGGCCTTCTTGCAGGGTGTAGTTTTGCACCACGGCGTCGGGCAGCATGGTCAGCTTGTAGCCCGGCATATAAACGGTAGACAGTCGGGAGCGCCCTAACTGGTCCACGGCGCTGCCCGGCGTGATGGCCAGGCCGGGCGCGGCGATGTGGATGCCGACCGTGACCGTGCCCGAGCCCAGGTTTTGCACTGACAGCGCATCGTCGATCTCGGTGGTTTGCGAGTCGTCGATGGAAAAGGCTTGCGCGGTGGACAGCGGTAGCTCGTCCTTGATTTGCGGCGCCTCCAGCGAGGGAAAACCCGTGCCTTTGGGGAAGTTCTCCAGCAAGAAGCGGCGCCAGTGGAACTGGTAGGGCGAGTCGATGGCCCCTGCGTGCTGCAGCAGCACCAGCGGCGCTTTGTGCGTGGCGCGCGAGGCTTCGACCACGGCCTTGTATTCGGGGCCGTTTTTGTCCGGCTTGAAAAGAATCTTGTAAAGCTGTTCGCGCACGGCCAGGGGGCATTCGCCACGGCCCAGCTCTTCGGCCCAGGCGGCGATCTGTAACTGCAGCTGGGCTTTTTTCTCGATGGCGGCCAGTGCCAGCTGCAGGATGTCGGCCGGCGCCTTGCGGAAGCGGCCTTTGCCGGCACGGCGGAAATAGTGCGGCACCTCGAATAGGCGCAGCAACATGGCGGTTTGCTGCTCCAGCGTGGCGTTGGCGCTGAAATAGTCGCGCGCCAGGTCGGCGAAGCCGAAGTCTTCCTCGGGGGCAAACTCCCAGGCCAGCTCCAGCTCAATGGTTTGGCTCAGCGCCTGGGCGTCGCGCAGCAGGATGGCGGGTGCCGGCTTGTCGAATTTCAGCAGCAGGTTGGCGGCCTTGACCTTGACCCGCTTGCCGCTGTCCAGCTCTACCTGGGCGGATGACTCCGTCTCAGACAGGATACGCCCGGCCATGAATTTTCCGGCTTCTTCAAATATTGCAAACATGGGATGAATTCTCCCATGCGGCGCGCCGGGGTCTGGCGAGTCGGCGGAAAGCGCTTGGTTTGGCGGTTTGGATATGTGGGGCTTAGCCGCTACGATCACAGCCTGTCGATGCGATTGTCCGCAGTTGACCTAATTGTGAAAACCCATGTCTACCCGATCTCCTGGCGAAATTGCACGCGAAACCCTGAAGCTGCTGACTACCCGTAAGCTGGTTCCTACGCCGGAAAACTACCAAGCGCTGTACCACGAGGTGGCTGGCACCATGGTGCCGGCCCATTTCCCCTACGAGCCGCTGCGGCAGATTGCGGCCTCCCTGCCGGCCAGAAATCCGGGCCAGCAGCGCCAGTTGGGCTTGATGGAGTCTGCGATCGGCCAGCGTAGCTGGGACGGTGTGCACAACGCGCTGATGGCCTATGCCAACTTCGGCGTAGCCGCTTCCGACAGCCTGCAAAGTGGTCTGCCCTCGGGGCCAAACCTCAGCAACCCGGCGTTGACCCCCGAGTTTATGGAGCAGATTGCGCGCCTGATCGGCAATATGCTGCCGGCGCTGGGCGACGAGGACACCCGGTTTCTGGCGCAAACCGAGGAACTGTTGAACTTCATGCGCCAGCCGGTGCCCGATTTGCCCCGCACCAAGACCATGCTGGCCGATTTCAGCCACCGTTTGTCGTTTACGGCAGAGGACCAGGGCGAGATCAAAACCGTGCTGCTGCAGTTGCTGCACCTGGTGTTTACCAATATTGGCGTGTTGTGCGTAGACGACCTGTGGCTGAAAGGGCAGATCGACGCCTTGATGGAGGCCTCCAAGCCGCCGTTGAGCTTGCGCCGGCTGGACGACGTGCAGCGTCGGCTGGTGGATGTGATCGCCAAGCAGTCCGAGGCCAAGGAGCGCGCCGTCGAAGCGCAACTGGAGATGCGCCAGCTGCTGGTGGCTTTTGTGGACCGCCTGTCCATCATGGGCGAGGCCAGTGGTGCCTACCAGAGCAAGATCGAGGAATGTGCCCGCCAGATAGAACAGGCTCAGTCGATTGAAGAATTGAGCCCCGTGCTGCAGGCTGCGTTGGGGGCCACGCGCCATATGGCACACGACACCCAGGCGGCGCGCGACCAGCTACAGGCCATGCGGGACAAGACCGAAAAGGCCGAGGCCGAAATCTTCAAGCTGCACCAGGAGTTGGACCGCGTGAGCGTGCAGGCCCGACACGACCCGCTGACCGGCGCCCTGAACCGCCGCGGCCTGGACGAAGTCATCCAGCGCGAGATCGCCAACGCCCGGCGCAAAGGCACGCCGTTGTGCCTGGCTTTGCTGGACGTGGATAACTTCAAGAAGCTCAACGACGACCTCGGGCACGAGGCAGGCGACGAGGCGCTGAGCCATTTGGCCAAGGTGACGCGCGAATCCATGCGCCCACAGGACAGCCTGGCCCGTTTTGGAGGCGAAGAGTTCGTGATCGTGCTGCCGGACACCTTGCTCGACATGGGGGTTGTCGCCCTGACCCGGTTGCAGCGCGAGCTGACCAAGAAATTCTTTCTGCGTGAGAACCAGAAGGTGTTGATCACCTTCAGCGCCGGCGTGGCCCAGTTGGCTGCCGACGAAGACGGCCAGGAATGCATCAAGCGTGCGGACAAGGCGATGTACCTGGCCAAGCGCACCGGCAAGAACCGGGTGTTGGGCGGCTAAGGCGCCTCAGCCGGCACCAGGGGTATACAGCCTGCGCCGATAATTGCGCCATGTCTGTTGTTTTTGAAAAACCACCCCTGTGGCGGCGCATCGCCCCCATGTTCCGCGGCTTTGACGGGCCGCTGGCATTTGCTGTCTTTATGCTGGTGTGTGCCGGGTTGCTGACCATGTATTCGTCCGGCTACGACCATGGCGCCCGGTTTGTGGACCATGGCCGCAATATGCTGCTGGCGGGGGCCATTCTGTTTGTGGTGGCGCAGATTCCGCCGCAGCGCCTCATGGCTTTTGCCGTGCCGCTCTACACAGTGGGCGTGGCCTTGCTGATTGCTGTGGCTATCTTCGGTATTACCAAGAAAGGCGCCCGGCGCTGGCTGAATGTGGGTATCACCATCCAGCCCAGCGAGATTTTGAAGATCGCCATGCCCTTGATGCTGTCCTGGTGGTTCCAGCGGCGCGAGGGGCAGCTCCGTCCGCTGGACTTTCTGGTCGGCGGCGTGTTGCTGGCGGTGCCGGTGGGTCTGATCGTCAAGCAGCCCGACCTGGGCACCGCCATTTTGGTGATGACGACCGGTTTGTCGGTGCTGTTTTTTGCCGGTTTGAGCTGGAAGCTGATCGTGCCGCCGGTGCTTTTGGGCTTGGTCGGCGTTGGCCTGGTCGTGTGGAACGAGCCGGCACTGTGCGCCGATGGCGTGCGCTGGGTGGTGTTGCATGACTACCAGCAGCAGCGTATTTGCACCCTGATGGACCCGAGCCGCGATCCGCTGGGCAAGGGCTTCCACATCATCCAGGGCATGATCGCCATCGGCTCGGGCGGCGTGCTGGGCAAGGGCTTTATGCAGGGTACGCAAACCCATCTGGAATTCATCCCTGAGCGCACCACCGATTTCATCTTTGCCGCCTTTTCCGAAGAGTTCGGCCTGATCGGCAACCTGTTGCTGATTGCAGGCTTTCTGTTCCTGGTAATGCGGGGGCTGGTGATTGCGATGGACGCGCCCACCATGTTCTCGCGCTTGCTGGCGGGCAGCGTGACGCTGATCTTCTTCACCTATGCCTTCGTCAATATGGGCATGGTCAGCGGCATCCTGCCGGTGGTGGGCGTGCCCTTGCCCTTTATCAGCTATGGCGGCACCGCCATGGTGACTTTGGGCTTGGGCCTGGGCATTTTGATGTCCATCGCCAAGGCCCGGCGGCTGGTGTTGTCCTAGGCCGCGCCATGGGGATGCGCTGCGTCGTACGCGCAGCCCGGATCGCAGGCCTAAAATGCCTGCATGACCCTCCGTGAACCCACCCTCGAACGCCTCGCCATTGCCCAATCCCTGTTGCTGGACCCGTTCGGTCTGACGCCCGCGCACCTGAGCCGGGCGCTGGCCGAAATCACCGCACACAAGGTGGATGACGCCGATCTGTACTTCCAGTACACCCGCAGCGAGGGCTGGAGCCTGGAGGAGGGCATCGTTAAAACCGGCTCCTTCAGCATCGACCAAGGCGTGGGCGTGCGCGCCGTTAGTGGCGAGAAAACCGCCTTCGCCTATTCCGACGACATCTCCGAAGCCTCGCTGCTGGATGCAGCCCGTACCGTACGGGCGATTTCGGCTGCAGCGCAGACAAAACGTACGAAGGTAGCTACGCAAAAGATAGCAAAAGGGCGCAGCCTTTATCCTGGTGTGGACCCGATTGCCTCGCTGGACAGCACGGCCAAGGTGAAGCTGCTGGAGCGGGTGGAAAAGCTGGCCCGCGCCAAAGACCCGCGCGTTGCGCAGGTCATGGCCGGCCTGGCCGCTGAATACGATGTGGTCATGGTCGCCCGTGCCGACGGCACGCTTGCGGCCGACGTGCGCCCGCTGGTGCGCCTGAGCGTCACGGTGATTGCCGAGGCCACAGTCAAGGGCGTGGTACGCCGCGAAGTGGGCTCGGGCGGCGGTGGAGGCCGTTTCGGTCTGGCCTATTTTGACGACGCCATGATCAACCAATATGTGAACGACGCTGTGCATGCGGCGCTGACCAATCTGGAATCACGGCCCGCTCCGGCCGGCGTTATGACGGTGGTGCTGGGCTCCGGCTGGCCCGGCATCCTGCTGCACGAGGCTATCGGCCACGGGCTGGAAGGCGACTTCAACCGCAAGGGCTCCAGCGCATTCAGCGGTCGCATCGGCCAACGCGTTGCCGCCAAGGGCGTGACTGTGCTGGACGATGGCACCATTAAAGACCGCCGTGGCTCGCTGAACGTGGACGACGAAGGTCACGCCAGCCAGCGCAATGTGTTGATTGAAGACGGCATCCTGAAGGGCTACATCCAGGACTCGATGAACGCCCGTTTGATGGGCGTCAAGCCCACCGGCAACGGCCGCCGCGAAAGCTATGCCCACATCCCCATGCCCCGGATGACCAACACCTATATGTTGGGTGGTGACAAGGAGCCAGCGGAAATCATCGCCAGCATCAAGAAGGGGCTGTATGCCAGCAACTTCGGTGGTGGGCAGGTGGACATCACCTCGGGCAAGTTTGTGTTCTCCGCCAGCGAAGCCTACTGGGTGGAAAACGGCAAGATTCTCTACCCAGTCAAGGGTGCGACCATCGTCGGCAGCGGCCCTGAATGCCTGAAAAAGGTCAGCATGATCGGCAACGATATGAAGCTGGATCCGGGCGTGGGTACCTGCGGCAAGGAAGGCCAGAGCGTGCCCGTGGGTGTGGGCCAACCCACCTTGCGTATCGACGGCCTGACGGTCGGCGGCACAGCCTGACCACGGCCCTAGGGTTTCGCCCCGGCATGTTGTGCAAATGACTGTGGTACATTGATCCTCTATGCAAAAGCACGTGTTTGCCTTTTTTTACTTTTGGTTCTCGGTCCCCGGCGGATGAGAGGCTAAGCTGTAAAAACTGCAAGTCCTTCCTAAAAACCGCCGGAGTCCAAAACTCCGGCGGTTTTTTTTCGTTTGTTTGTTTCCCATATCCATCCTTACAGGAGTCACCCCATGAATGCGAAAACCTATCCCGCCAGCAGTGAAGCCTGGTATGCGAGCGTCGAAAAAACAAGCCAAACCGACGACGAACGTATTAAGGATATTTCCGTGCTACCACCTCCAGAACATCTGATCCGCTTCTTCCCCATCCGCGGTACCGCGGTGGAAACACTGATCACCGACACCCGCAAGAACATCCACAACATCATTTCCGGCTCGGACGACCGCCTGCTGGTGGTGATTGGCCCTTGCTCCATCCACGACCCGGCCGCCGCGCTGGAATACGCCCGTCGACTGCACGCCCAGCGCCTGAAATACGCCGACACGCTGGAAATCGTGATGCGTGTCTACTTCGAAAAACCACGTACCACCGTGGGCTGGAAGGGCCTGATCAACGACCCCTACTTGGACGAGAGCTACCGCATCGACGAAGGCCTGCGCATCGCACGCCAGCTGCTGATCGAGATCAACCGCCTGGGCCTGCCTGCTGGCAGCGAGTTCCTGGACGTGATCTCGCCACAGTACATCGGAGACCTGATCTCCTGGGGCGCCATCGGTGCGCGCACCACTGAAAGCCAGGTGCACCGCGAGCTGGCGTCGGGCCTGTCGGCACCGATCGGCTTCAAAAACGGAACCGACGGCAATATCCGTATCGCCACCGACGCTATCCAGGCTGCCGCCCGCGGCCACCACTTCCTGTCCATCCACAAGAGCGGCCAGGTGGCCATCGTGCAAACCAATGGCAACAAGGACTGCCACGTGATCCTGCGCGGCGGCAAGACCCCTAACTACGATGCCGCCAGCGTCGCCGCTGCCTGCGCCGAGCTGGCAGCGGCCCAGATGCCAGCCACGCTGATGGTGGATTGCAGCCACGCCAACAGCAGCAAGCAGCACGAGAAGCAGATCGACGTGGCGCGCGACATCGCTGGCCAGGTGGCCGGTGGCTCGCGCCAGGTGTTCGGCCTGATGGTGGAAAGCCATTTGCAGGAGGGCGCACAGAAGTTCACCCCCGGCAAGACCGACCAGAAAACCCTGGAGTACGGCCGCAGCATTACCGACGCCTGCCTGGGCTGGGACCAGTCCCTGCAGACGCTGGAAATCCTGTCCGACGCGGTGAAGGCGCGCCGCGCACGCTGATTGCTGCCTGCGCCAGGGGTTTAAGGGAAATAGGCCTCTGGCGCAGCTAGTACCTGCGCTGGCAGCTATTTATTTTGTAGCGCCTCCAGCAGCTTGGCGTGGATGCCGCCAAAGCCGCCGTTGCTCATGCAAAGTATGTGGTCGCCCGGCTGGGCGGCTGCGCATACCTGCTGCACCAGGGCGTCGATGCTGTCGGCGACCTGCGCCCGGGCGCCCATGGGCTCCAGCGCACTATGCGCATCCCAGCCCAGCCCGCCCGTGTGGCAGAAGGCCAGGTCGGCTTCTTCCAGACTCCAGGGCAACTGGGCCTTCATGGCGCCCAGCTTCATGGTGTTGCTGCGCGGCTCGAATACGGCCAGGATGCGCTGGCTTGGCGGCAGGCGCCGGCGCAGCCCGTCCACCGTGGTGCGGATGGCCGTGGGGTGGTGGGCGAAATCGTCGTAAACCGTGATACCGCGCACCGTGCCGCGCACTTCCATGCGCCGCTTTACATTCTGAAAACTGGCCAAGGCTTCGGCCGCTACGGCGGGCGTAACGCCCACATGGTCTGCTGCGGCAATGGCGGCCAGGGCATTGAGTTGGTTGTGCACTCCACCCAGCGACCACTCCACCGTAGCAACCGGTTGGCTCTGTTGCAGTACATCGAAGTGGTGCGGCTCGCCACGCGCGCTGAAGTCGCTGACCGCCGCGCCAAAGCTGCGTACCTCGCTCCAACAGCCCTGGTGCAACACGCGGGTCAGGCTTTCTTCCAGGCCGTTGCTCACCACACGCCCACTGGGCGGCACGGTGCGCAGCAGGTGGTGGAACTGGCGTTCGATGGCAGCCAGGTCGTCAAAGATGTCGGCGTGGTCGAACTCCAGGTTGTTCAGTACGGCCGTGCGCGGGCGGTAGTGCACAAACTTGCTGCGCTTGTCGAAGAAGGCTGTGTCGTATTCGTCGGCCTCGATGACAAAAGTTTTGCCGCTGCCTAGGCGGGCGGACACGCCGAAGTTCAGCGGCACGCCGCCCACCAGAAAGCCAGGGGCCAAGCCGGCGTGTTCCAGCACCCAGCTCAGCATGGCGGTGGTGGTAGTCTTGCCGTGCGTACCGGCTACGGCCAGCACGTGCCGGCCTTGCAGCACGTGTTCGGCCAGCCACTGCGGGCCGCTGGTATAGGGCAGGCCCGCGTCCAGGATAGCTTCCATCAGCGGAAATTTGGGGCTGCCGTCGGCCAGGCGGGCGCGTGACACCACGTTGCCGACCACAAACATATCGGGTTTGAGGGCCAATTGGTCTGCCGAAAAGCCTTCGATCAGGCCGATGTCCAGTGCGCGCAGCTGGTCGCTCATGGGTGGATAGACCCCAGCGTCGCAACCGGTAACCCGGTGCCCGGCTTCGCGCGCCAAAGCCGCCAGCCCGCCCATGAAAGTGCCGCAAATACCCAGAATATGAATGTGCATGGCGGGGATTTTAGGGGGGCTGGGCGACCCCCTCCGGGCTTTGGCAAAAGGTGCAAAATCCGGTTCATGCAAGCATTGACTTCTGAAATCGCGGCCACGGCCGCCCGTCTGGTGGTCGAGGAGGGGCTGGAGTACGGCCCCGCCAAGCGCCGTGCCGCATCCCAGTTGGGCGTGGGCCGTGCGCCCTTGCCCAGCAATGACGATCTGGAAGACGCCGTGCGCGAGTACATCGAGCTGTTTTGTGAAGACACCCAGCCGGCCGAGTTGCGGGCCTTGCGCTCCATGGCCCTTGTGTGGATGGAGCGATTGGCCGTATTTCGGCCCCATTTGTGTGGCGCGGTCTGGCACGGCACGGCAACCCGCTTGTCGGATATATCCATCCAGCTGTTTTGCGACGACTCCAAATCGGCAGAGATTGCCTTGATCGACCACCGCGTGCCGTATGAACCGGCCACGGTCACCGGTTTTCGGGGCGAGCCGGTTGAGTCCTTGAGTTTCGCCAGCCAGAGCCCTGAGCTGGGTTTGGCCGTAGGTGTGCATTTGATGGTGTACGACCTGGATGATTTGCGCGGCGCGCTGAAGCCGGATAGCAAGGGGCGCAGCCCGCGCGGCGATACAGTAGCCGTGCGTAACCTATTGCAGGGGGCGGCATGAGTGCCGCAGCGTCAGTGCAGCGCCGGCGGGTGGTCGGCGGCGTTGCAGCCGTGGCCGGTTTGGCCGGAGCTGGCCTGGCTTGGTGGAGGCATCAACCGGAGTCCACATTGAACGAGGCTGAACAAGCGCTATGGGGGCTGCGTTTCGATACGCCCTCCGGCGGGGGCTTGGATATGCAGGCATTGCGTGGCAAGCCGGTGCTGCTGAACTTCTGGGCGACCTGGTGCCCACCCTGTGTAGAGGAGATGCCGCTGATTGACCGTTTTTTTAAGGAAAATGCGGCTAACGGTTGGCAAGTTGTGGGATTGGCCGTGGATCAACCAGGGGCTGTGCGGCAATTTTTGCAAAAAACTCCGGTCAGTTATCCTATTGGAATGGCCGGATTGGGCGGTACGGAGCTGGGGCGGTCTTTGGGCAACCTGAGCGGCGGCCTGCCCTTTACACTGCTGCTGGGGGGCTCCGGTGCTGTGCTTCATCGTAAAATGGGTAAGCTAAGCCCCGCTGATTTGCAGCTGTGGGCCGGGTTGAAGTAGAGGCTTCAACCTTCATGCACGCCGTCTTTTTGAATAAATTTCAACCCGGCGTGTACATCGAAATCAAAGAAATAAGCGACTGTTCGATCAATTTGGGGTAGATTGCCCCATTTTCTTACGTCGTGGCTGGAGGTTTTATGGATTTGCGCAAACTCAAAACGTTGATCGACTTGGTGTCTGATTCCAATGTGTCGGAACTGGAAATTACCGAGGCCGAGGGCAAGGTCCGCATCGTCAAGGGTGGTGGTGCCATGGTGTACCAAGCCGCTCCCGTGATGATGGCGCCCGCGCATACTGAAGCGGTGGCCCCTGCCGCGCCCGTTGCGGTGGCTGCCGCACCGGTGGCTGAAGCAGCCACTGGCCACGTGGTGAAGTCGCCGATGGTGGGCACTTTCTATCGCTCTTCCAGCCCAGGTGCCAAGGCCTTTGTGGAAGTGGGTAGCCAGGTCAAGGAAGGCGACACCATCTGCATTATCGAAGCGATGAAGATTTTGAACGAGATCGAAGCGGACAAGGCCGGAACGGTGGTGCAGGTCTTGTGTGAAAACGGCCAGGCTGTGGAATACGGTCAGCCTTTGTACGTGATCGAGTGATCCCGCAGGATTTGGTAGAGCATGTTTAAAAAAATACTGGTTGCGAATCGCGGCGAAATTGCCCTACGTATCCAACGCGCGTGCCGCGAAATGGGTATCAAGGCGGTCATGGTGTACTCTGAAGCCGACCGTGACGCCAAGTACGTTAAGCTGGCCGACGAGGCTGTGTGCATTGGGCCAGCGGCTTCGGCCCTGAGCTATCTGAATATGCCAGCCCTGATTTCGGCGGCAGAAGTCACGGATGCCGAGGCTATTCACCCCGGCTATGGTTTTCTGAGTGAAAACGCTGATTTTGCGGAGCGCGTGGAGAAAAGCGGCTTTCAGTTCATCGGCCCAACTCCGGAAAACATCCGCACCATGGGTGACAAGGTGTCTGCCAAGCAGGCCATGATCAAGGCCGGTGTGCCTTGTGTGCCCGGCTCGGAAGGTGAGTTGCCGGATGATCCGGTCATTATTCGCCGTACCGCGAAAGCTGTGGGCTATCCGGTCATCATCAAGGCTGCTGGCGGCGGTGGCGGCCGTGGCATGCGTGTGGTGCACACGGAGGCCGCATTGGTCAATGCCGTCCAGATGACCAAGGCGGAAGCCCTGGCTGCATTTGGCAATGGCGCTGTGTATATGGAGAAATACCTCCAGAACCCACGCCACATTGAAATCCAGATCCTGGCGGACAAGTTCAAGAATGCCGTCTACTTGGGCGAGCGCGACTGCTCCATGCAGCGCCGTCACCAAAAGGTACTGGAAGAAGCCCCTGCGCCTGGTATTCCACGCAAGCTGATCGAGCGTATCGGCGAGCGCTGCGTTGCTGCGTGCAAGAAGATAGGTTACCGCGGTGCGGGTACGTTCGAGTTTCTGTACGAAAACGGCGAGTTCTATTTCATTGAAATGAACACCCGGGTTCAGGTTGAGCATCCTGTGACCGAGATGATCACTGGCATCGATATTGTGCGCACCCAGATCATGGTGGCTGCCGGTGAGAAGCTGCCATTTGCCCAGCGCCAGATCGAAATCCGTGGACATGCGATCGAATGCCGTGTGAACGCGGAAGACCCTTACAAATTCATCCCATCTCCGGGACGAATTTCCATGTGGCATCCACCGGGTGGCCCGGGTGTTCGGGTGGATTCGCATGTTTATACGAATTACTACGTGCCACCGAACTACGACTCGATGGTCGGCAAGATCATTGTGCACGGCGACACCCGTGAGCAGGCTTTGGCCCGCATGCGTACGGCCTTGCTGGAGACGGTGGTCGAAGGGATCAATACCAATATCCCGTTGCACCGCGAGTTGATGGTGGATGCCAAGTTCATGGCTGGCGCCACCAATATCCATTACCTGGAAGAGTGGCTGTCTCAGCACAAACGGTAAGCGCCGATGTTTGAAATCAGTCTGATGTGCCCGCAAGACCGGGTGGAGATGCTCAGCGATGCGCTGGACGCTCTGGATGCCCTGAGCGTGAGCGTGGAAGATGCAGACGCGCAAACCGATGCCGAACAGGCGTTGTTTGGCGAACCTGGCATGCCGCCGCCGCAGGACGGTTGGCAGCGCTCCCGTATTCAGGCGCTGTTTGCTAACGAGGCTTTGGCGCGCGATGCTGCTGAAGTTTTGGCGGCACAAGACTTTTTTGTCGATTGCAGCGTGCAGGGTGTGGCTGTCGTGCCCGAGCAGGATTGGGTTCGCGTGACGCAGTCACAGTTTGCGCCGGTGGAAATCACACCTACGTTCTGGATTGTGCCTACTTGGCATGAGCCACCGGCACAGGCGACGCGTGTCATTCGTCTGGATCCGGGCTTGGCATTCGGTACGGGGACCCATCCCACAACCCGTATGTGCTTGCGCTGGATTGCGGGCCAGGAGGCGAGTCGCCTGGCTCGAGTGCTTGACTACGGTTGTGGTTCTGGCATTTTGGCTATTGGTGCAGCCAAGTTTGGTGCGGCAGAAATTGATGCCGTCGATATTGACGATGCAGCGGTGGAGTCTACGGTTCTCAATGCACATGCAAACCACGTGCAACTGCATGCTAGTTTGCCGGACCGCGCCAAGGGGCAGTACCAAACGGTGCTTGCCAATATCCTGGCAACGCCATTGAAGGTGCTTGCGCCCTTGCTGTGTTCCCATGTGGCACCGGGCGGCTCTTTGGTGCTCGCCGGCATTTTGGAGCGCCAGTCGGAAGAGCTGAAACAGGCTTATGCGCCCTGGGCGCAGCTGGACGTATCGGACCGGGAAGACGGTTGGGTGCTGATGACGGCAAGCTTGTAGCGCATGCTGCTGTTGGCTGGAACTGTAAAAGTCTATGGCCTTGATTACACGTTGTCCTGTCTGCGGTACCCAGTTCAAGGTTGTTCCTGACCAGCTCAGGATTTCCGAGGGCTGGGTGCGTTGTGGTCAATGTGCAGAGGTTTTTGATGCCTCCAGCGATCTTCAGCAAGGTGAGATGGCGATGGCAGGGACGGCGGTTTTAGGTGCTGCTGTCGCTCCCGTTCTTGATGCTGCACCTGTAGAAAGTGTGGCAGTAGATGCGGATCTACCCCATGCTCCGTACTTGAATCCTACTGAGCCTGAGTCGTTTACCAATTACCTGAATCAGGCATCGGTGTCGTCAGTGCTTCCCGTTCAGGAAGATGTCTTGCCCGAGGAGCCCGAAGAGGGGCCTGCGGCACCACTACTTCCTCCGGATATAGAGGCTGCTGGGGGCCGGGAGTCGGATGTTTTCCCGGTTGTCGACCAAGTTGACGTAAATGCGCTGCCTGAAGCGGAGCTTGAGGCGGAGCCTGAAGATGCGCCAGAGCTTGAAGAGCAGCCATTGTCTTCACCGGTGCTTTTTGCACCTGAACCCTCTGCAGAGTCATTGGCTGCAAATTACTCCTTTGCCCGGGCTCCAACTCCTCCAAGCGATGGTCAGACGCGGTTTGTACGCTGGGGCACCTTGTTGGGAGTGGGGTTGCTGGGCTTGCTGTTGGGCTTGCAGGTGCTGATGTACGGGCGGGACCGTATTGTTGCCAGTTGGTCGGTCACCAAACCATGGTTCCAGTCTGCGTGTGGGTTGTTGGGGTGCGAGGTGCAGGCGCTGCGACATATAGAGTCCATTGCCATCGACAGTTCATCGCTGAGTGTTGCGCATAACGACGCTTACCATTTGAGCCTGGTGTTAAAAAATCATGCGATGGTTGATTTGGCGATGCCTGCACTGGAGTTCGTGCTGACGGATGGTGATGAGCAGGCGTTGTTTCGTCGCGTACTGTCCCCATCGGATTTCGGCGGGGCATCCCGATTGTTATTTGCAGGACGGGAATGGGCAACATCGGTCGATGTGCAGGTGTTGGACAATGCCATGAAGTCCCGTATCGTCGGCTACCGCTTGCTGGCGTTTTACCCCTGAAGTAAAAAAGGCCTGGCATCTTGCGATGCCAGGCCTGAGACGAACAAGTCTTGTTCGATCAGGGTTTGCTTGCGGTTGGAAACGGCCAAGCAGCTTGTGGATTGAGCGTGGTCTGTGCCGAAGATGCTGCGGGGGCAGGCGCAGGCTTCGCTGCAGGGGCCTTTGTAGCTTTTTTTGCTACCGTTTTCGTGGCCTTCTTGGCCGCAGGGGCTTTCTTGGCTACAACAGCTGCCTTCTTCGCAGGAGCGGCTTTCTTGGCAGGTGCTGCCTTCTTGGCTGCTGCCTTGGGTGCAGGAGCGGCCTTTTTTGCTGCTGCCTTTACGGGTGCTGCCTTCTTGGCTGCAGCCTTTGCGGGAGCGGCCTTGGCTGCTGGAGCCTTGACTGCAACTGCCTTTTTGGCGGGTGCGGCTTTCTTGGCTGGTGCAGCTTTCTTTGCTGGCGCGACAGCAGCTTTTTTGGCCGGAGCCGCTACTTTTTTCGCAGGCGCAGCCTTCTTGGCGGGCGCGGCAGCTTTCTTTGCTGGCGCAGCCTTCACAGGTGCCGCTTTCTTTGCAGCGGGCTTAGCAGCCGCTACTTTTTTGGCTGGTGCCGCTTTCACGGGAGCCGCTTTCTTTGCGGGAACAGCCTTTTTTGCGGCTGGTTTTTTTGCAGTTGCCATTATTTTCTCCTTGATCTGTTTACAAAGAGCACTTGCTGCCGGTTGGTTGGCATCAAGCGATGCATGGTGTTGGGCCAATGCCCAGCACCATGTACTCGGGAGCGCAAACATCTACTCGCCCGTGGAGGCGAGTGGTGATTTGCGCATTGTTGGAAAGCATGGGGCAAGAACAGCTTAATCCCAGGAGAGCGCACCGCCCGATTGGTATTCAATCACGCGGGTTTCAAAGAAATTGCGCTCTTTTTTGAGGTCGATCATTTCGCTCATCCATGGGAATGGATTTTCTTCGTGCGGGAAGCAGGCTTCCAGGCCGATCTGGGTCGCACGGCGGTTGGCGATGTAGCGCAGATAGCCTTTGAACATGGATGCGTTCATGCCTAGCACACCACGCGGCATGGTGTCTTCTGCGTACTGGTATTCCAGTTCGACGGCTTTCATGAACAGGTCTTTGATCTCGGTCTTGAACTCAGCAGTCCACAGGTGCGGATTCTCCAGCTTGAGTTGGTTGATCAAATCGATGCCAAAGTTGCAATGCATGGACTCGTCACGCAGGATGTATTGGTACTGCTCGGCTGCACCCGTCATCTTGTTCTGCCGACCCAAAGCCAGGATCTGGGTGAAGCCGACATAGAAGAACAGGCCTTCCATCAGGCATGCAAACACAATCAATGACTTCAGCAGGGTTTGGTCGTTCTCTGGAGTGCCCGTATGGAAATTCGGGTCCATGATCGCTTCAATGAAGGGGATCAGGAACTCGTCCTTGTTGCGAATGGATGCGACTTCGTTGTAGGCGTTGAAGATTTCGCTTTCATCCAGGCCCAGCGATTCCACGATGTACTGGTAGGCATGGGTATGGATGGCTTCTTCAAACGCCTGGCGCAACAGGAACTGGCGGCATTCGGGCGCCGTGATGTGGCGGTAGGTGCCCAGCACGATGTTGTTGGCGGCCAATGAGTCGGCAGTGACAAAGAAGCCGAGGTTGCGCTTGACGATACGGCGTTCATCTTCTGTCAGGCCGTTGGGGTCTTTCCAGAGCGCGATGTCGCGGGTCATGTTGACCTCTTGCGGCATCCAGTGGTTGGCGCAGGAGGCCAGGTATTTCTCCCAGGCCCATTTGTATTTGAAAGGCACCAACTGGTTGACATCGGTCTGACCATTGATGATGCGTTTGTCGGCGGCATTCACGCGACGTGCAGCCGTAGCTTGTGCGGTGACGTGTGCTGCTGCTGTGGCCACAGTGGCCTGGGCGGCAACCGGTGTTGCAGCTGGTGCGGATGTAGGTGTAGCCGAAAAAACGGCGTGTGATGCCTCACGGTTGATGGGTAAACCGCTTTGCGCTGCAGATGGCGATGAGGGCGTGACTTCTTCGTCCCAGGTCAACATAAATTTTCCAATGCTAGGATTATGAGAGCAGCGTCACAAAATGAAAAGTGTTCATTTTCAACGCTGCTATTTTGTGCCGTTTGTGTTGCTCATGCGCATCGTGAAAACAAGGTTTCACGATGCGTGGCAAGCAGGCTTGGATTTATTGACAGGCTTCGCAGCCTGGGTCATCGATGGCGCAGAACTTGATGTCGGTTGCAGGGCTGGTGGCCAGTGCATCGGCGTTGATTTGCTGGCGTGCTGCGACTGCAGCTGCATCGACCGCGCTCATGGTTTGCCCAGGAGCTTGACCTGACGAGACTGCATTCATGCGGCCTGCCGCCACGGTGGATTTCTCCACGTGGGTGGCACTGCGGGTACGCAGGTAGTAAGTCGTTTTCAGGCCGCGCGTCCATGCCAGCTTGTAGGTGTCGTCGAGCTTCTTGCCGGAGGCGCCTGCCATGTAGATGTTGAGCGACTGGGCTTGGTCTATCCATTTCTGGCGGCGTGACGCAGCTTCGACCAGCCAGGTGGTTTCCACTTCGAAGGCCGTGCGGTACAGCGCCTTGATTTCGTTTGGTACGCGGTCAATTGATTGCAGCGAACCGTCGAAGTGTTTCAGGTCCATCAACATCACGTTGTCCCACAGGCCCAGGCGCTTCAGGTCATGTACCAGGTAGCTGTTGATGACGGTGAATTCGCCGGACAGATTGGACTTGACGGACAGGTTGCCGAAGCAGGGTTCGATAGATGCATCCACGCCGATGATGTTGGAAATCGTGGCCGTAGGGGCGATGGCGACGCAGTTGGAGTTGCGCATGCCGTCGGCCTTGATTTTTTGACGCAGCGCGTCCCAGTCCAGTGTTGCCGAACGGTCCACGTCTACGTAGCCGCCGCGGGCTTGGGCCAGCAGGTCCAGTGTGTCCAGTGGCAGGATGCCCTGGTCCCACAGGGAGCCCTTGTAGGTGGAGTATTGGCCGCGCTCTTTGGCCAGCTCGCTGGATGCCCAGTAGGCGTAGTAGCAGATGGCTTCCATCGATGTGTCGGCGAATGCCACAGCGCCTTCACTGGCATAGGCGATGCGCAGCGCGTACAGGCTGTCCTGGAAGCCCATCAAGCCCAGGCCGACCGGGCGGTGGCGCATATTCGAGTCGCGGGCTTTTTTGACGGCGTAGTAGTTGATGTCGATCACGTTGTCGAGCATGCGCATGGCCGTGGAAATGGTCTTTTGCAGCTTGGCGTGGTCGAGTTGGCCGTTGGAAATGTGTTGGCGCAGATTGACCGACCCCAGGTTGCACACAGCGGTTTCGTCATCACTGGTGTTCAGCGTAATTTCTGTGCACAGATTGGATGAGTGCACCACGCCGGCGTGCTGTTGGGGGCTGCGCACATTGCAGGCGTCCTTGAAGGTGATCCAGGGGTGACCGGTTTCGAACAGCATGGTCAGCATCTTGCGCCACAGGTCGCTCGCTGGCAGGGTGCGCGAAGGCTTGATTTCACCGCGCTGGGCCTGGGCTTCGTAGGCGGTGTAGGCCTTTTCGAAATCGACTCCGAACTTGTCGTGCAGGTCGGGCACGTTGGAGGGCGAGAACAGCGTCCAGCTTCCGCCTTCCATGACGCGGCGCATGAACAGATCCGGCACCCAGTTGGCGGTGTTCATGTCGTGGGTGCGGCGGCGGTCATCGCCGGTGTTCTTGCGCAACTCCAGGAATTCTTCAATGTCCAGATGCCAGGTTTCCAGGTAGGTGCAGACCGCGCCCTTGCGCTTGCCGCCCTGGTTCACCGCGACAGCGGTGTCGTTTACAACCTTCAGGAAGGGAACCACACCTTGCGATTCGCCATTCGTGCCTTTGATGTGGCTGCCCAGGGCGCGCACACGGGTCCAGTCGTTGCCTAGGCCGCCGGCAAATTTCGACAGCAGAGCGTTTTCCTTGATGGACTCGTAAATGCCGTCCAGATCGTCGGGTACGGTGGTCAGGTAGCAGGAGGACAGCTGGGGGCGCAACGTGCCGCTGTTGAACAGCGTGGGCGTGCTGGACATGAAGTCAAACGCCGACATGACTTCGTAGAACTCGATGGCGCGGGCTTCGCGGTCGGTTTCGTTCAGGGCCAGGCCCATGGCTACGCGCATGAAGAAGGCCTGTGGCAGTTCGATGCGGGTCTTGCGGATGTGCAGGAAATAGCGGTCGTACAGGGTTTGTAGGCCCAGGTAGTCAAACTGCAGGTCGCGCTGGGGCTTGAGTGCCGCGCCGAGCTTTTGCAGGTCGAAGGTCAGCAGCTTGGCATCCAGCAGTTCAGCGTCCACACCCTTTTGGATATAGCTGGGGAAGTAGTTGGCGTATTCCTGTGCCAGTTCGGCTTGCGTGACGTCCTTGCCCAGTACTTCTTTGGCAATGGTGTGCAACAGCAGGCGGGCGGTGGCGTAGGTGTAGTCGGGGTCGGTTTCGATCAGGGTACGGGCAGCCAGAATGGCGGCCTTGTAGACCTCTTCCATGGGCACGCCGTCGTACAGGTTGCGCATGGTTTCCGCCACGATGGGGGCGGCCGTCACTTCGCCGCCCAGGTTGGCGCAGGCCTGTTCGATCAGTTGTTGCAAGCGTGCCGTGTCCAATGGCACGCGTTGGCCCGCGTCCAGCACATGCAGCACGGGGGCTGCTGGTGCCTGTTCAACGCTTTGTTTGGCCCGCTCTTGGGAATGGCGCTCGCGGTACAGCACATAGGCGCGCGCGACTTCATGGTGGCCGCCGCGCATGAGGCCCAGTTCCACATGGTCCTGCACGTCTTCGATATGGAAGGTACCGCCGCCTGGACGCGAGCGCACCAAGGCCCGAATCACGCCCTGCGTCAACGCGTCCACCACTTCGCGCACGCTGGCTGATGCTGCGCCTTGCGTGCCGTGCACGGCCAAGAAGGCTTTCATCATGGCGATGGCAATTTTGCCCGGCTCAAAAGGCACGACGGCGCCATTGCGGCGGATGACCTGGTAGTGGGCCAGCGTACCTTGCACTGCGGCGTCGCCATGGCTTGCGTCGTGGAGCGTGGAGTGTGGCTGGGGGACGGTAGACGGGGTGTTCAACGCGGTTTGCATAGCTTCCTTTGGACTTTTGGGACAGTATGAAGAGTGGAATGGGCGGTAATGGCAACCGCCGCAGCGAAACTGAGGTGCTTCGTAGCACTGGCTGGACACTATATATAGGGTCTTAAATCAATTCAAGCCACTACCGGTAGTGTACCGCCCTGCGAATAGCGCCTTGCGTGTCGGGTTTTGTTTGAGCACGGAGTGCAACCCTCCGGCAAGTGTTGTACTGCCTTGTCTGCGGCAGAAAAACCTAGGCTGGATGCGGGTTCTCGCCGGATTTGCCTTGTTTGGCAGCGTAATTCCTGGGGTGAGGCATGTGTCCGGGTGTATCTGGCCGCAGTCAGCAAGCTAAAAATATTTCTCAGAGTCCGGTGCCGAGCGGGAAATAGCGGGCTTCCCAGCCGGTTCCGCGTCGCAGCCTTGGCCAGTTGAAGCCGGTTCCTGGGTCTTTTTTTCGGCCTGGGGCGATATGTTCATGGCCTGCGATATGGCGTATCGGATAGGCCTGTGCGATGGCCGGAACCAGGCTGGTCAGGGTCTCATATTGCGCGGCTTCGAAGCTGTCGCCTTCCAGGCCTTCCAGTTCGATACCTATGGAGTCATCGTTGCAGTTGCTGCGCCCCCGGTACTGGGATACCCCGGCATGCCAGGCTCTGTCGTCTGTACTCACAAACTGCCACAGCTCGCCATTGCGGCGTATATAGAAGTGGGCAGATACCTGCAGCCCGCGGATGCTGCTGAAATAGGGGTGGGCGTCCCAGTCCAGCGTATTGGCGAACAATGCCATCACCTCGTCTCCGCCATATTGCCCCGGCGGCAGGCTGATGGAATGGATCACCACCAGGTCGATGCGTGCCTGGGGTGGGCGTGGGCCGTAATTTGGCGAGCGTTGCTGGTAGGCAAAACGGTACCAGCCGTTTGACCACAGGGGGCGGCTGGGCTCGGTTGCTGCTTTAGGCGTCATGGGGCTCGTTGTCCTGCGGTGTGGCGATGTTGAGCCGTTCGATGCGATAACGTATCTGGCGCAGGCTCAGTCCCAGGCGATTGGCTGCCGCTGTGCGGTTGAAGCCTGTTTCATGCAGTACCTTGACCAGGATTTCCCGCTCTTGCCGGTCCAGAAATGCCTGCAGGTCAGAGGGGACCGAGTCCAGGGTCCAGGGACTCGACGAGATACCGGGATCGGCGGGGACTGTCGACTCTGGTGAGGTTTCGGGCAGCGGTACCAAGCCCATGTCCTGCGTGGGTTCAAAGTCCAGGTCCAGGTGCAAGGCTTCGCCATCACCCATGGCGACCGCGCGGTGTAGCAGGTTTTCAAGTTCACGCACATTGCCGCCCAGCGGGTGGTTGGCCAACTGCTCCAGCAGTTCACAGGATAGGCGCGGTGGCGGCATGCCCGACTCTTGTGCGATGCGCTCCAGCAAGGCCTCGCATAGCGACGGCAGGTCTCCGCGGCGCTCGCGTAGTGGCGGGATGGCGATCTCGATCACATTCAAACGGTAGTACAAATCCTGGCGGAAGCGGCCGGCCTTGACATCGGCGGCCAGGTCCTTGTGCGTAGCGCTGACGATGCGTACGTCTACCGCCTCTTCCTGGACCGAGCCCAGGGCACGTACGCTGCGCTCCTGTATGGCCCGCAGCAGCTTGGACTGCATGGCCAGGGGGAGGTCGCCAATTTCATCCAAAAACAAGGTGCCATTGCGGGCTGCCTGGAAGTAACCTTGTCGGTCTTGCGTGGCACCGGTGTACGAGCCTTTTTTGGCACCGAAGAACTCGGCTTCCAGCAGGTTCTCGGGGATGGCGCTGCAATTCACCGCCACCAGTGGGCCAGCGGCACGGTGGCTGTTGGCGTGCAGGGCTTGGGCCACAAGCTCTTTGCCGGTGCCCGATTCGCCGCGAACCAGTACCGGTGCCATGCTGCGCGCGACCTTGATGATGCGCTGCTTGACCTGCTGCATGGCGTCCGAGGTGCCCACCAATTTTTGTAGCGCACTATCCCCGGACGCTGTGCGTTGGGGGGCTTTTTCATTCGGGGTGGCGGTGCGCTGTGTTCGGTTGCTGTCCTGGATCGCCGACGCCACCACGGTGCGAAATTGCTTCAGGTCCACCGGCTTGGTCAGGTAGTCGAAAGCACCAGCCTTCAGCGCCTCCACGGCATTTTCGGCCGAGCCGTAGGCGGTCATGACGATGACGCGCTCAGTGCGTTGCTGGGCTTTCAGGCTGTGCAATAGTGTGCTCCCCAGGCCGTCGGGTAGGCGCATATCGGTGATCACGACGTCGAAGCGCTGCTGGTCCAGCATCAGGCGGGCCTCTTGCAGGTCGGCTGCGGTGTCGATACGGTAGCCCTCGCGCAGCAAGGTCAGCTCATACAGCGTGCGCAAATCGGGTTCATCATCCACCACCAAGACGGATGCCGGGGAGGATGCACTGGATGAGGCCATGGTCAGACAGGTTGGATATCTAAAGGACGTGCCGCCAGGCTGCTTGGCTTGGGCGGGCGGAACTGCACAAAAAACTCATTGCCTTGTACTTCCTGGCCATTGCGCACCCGCGTCGCACGCTGGTAGCCGATGCTGGCGCGGTGGCGTTCGCACAATTCCCGGCAAATATACAGACCCAGTCCGCTGGAGCGGCTCTCAGAGCTGAAAAAAGGTTCAAACAAATGCTGCTCTACGGTTTGCTCCAGCGCTGGGCCGTCACTCCAGACCTGCAGATGCGATTGCTGGTTGGCCGACAGGCTGGTGCTGACCTGGATGGCCTCGGGCTGTGTGCTGACGTGGCGTGCGGCGTTGTCCAGCAGATTCAGCAGTACGCGCCGCAAATGGTCGGCATCGAAGTCCACCGGCATGCCCAGAGAGGCCGGTGTAACCTTGACTAGCTGGCGGCGCGCGTCCTGTTGCGTCCAATCGGCGCAAATGTTGTTGACGGCTTCGTCCAGACGGGTTTGCGGTGGCCGGCCGGCGCCGGAGTGCTGCAGGCGGGCAATACCCAGCACTTCATCGACGATCTTGGACAGTCGCAATGCATTCTGTTGCACCATATGCGTCAGCCGCTGGTGGGCCGGGTCTGTCAGGTCTTCTTCCAACAGCGCGTTGGCCTGGGTAATGGCAGCCAGTGGGTTGCGGATTTCATGGGCTACGGCGGCCGACATGCGGCCCATGGCGGCCATTTTTTCAGTGCGTAGCCGGGCTTCAATTTCACGCAGATCGTGCAAAAACAGCACGCACAGGCTTTCCGTGCGAGCGGCCTGCGCCACCGTCATGCGGGTGCGGACCCGTACGCGGCGCGGGCTTTTGCCCGTCGCGTGGATGTTGATGTCCCCGTTCTGGGGGCTCTCCGTGGCAAACGTCTTTTGCGCCAGCGCCAGCAGAGTGCGCCAACCGGGCTCACTGGACAGGAGTAGCGGAGGGCCTGCCTCTGCTCCCAGCAGCCAGCGGGCTGCCGGGTTGGCGGTGCGAGTTGCACCGTGGATATCGACCACCAGCACACCGTCGGCTAGGGTTTCGATCACCAATTCATTGACGCGGGTCTGCAGCTGTGCGTCCATTTGGCTGCGCAAGGCCAGCTGTTCTTCGCCCTCCAGTCGGGCTGCCAGTTGATTGACCAGGAAGGCAACCACGAAATACCCCATGCCGGTGAGTCCGCTTTGCACCAACCGGGCGGTACCGTCTGCGCTGTGGTGGGACGTCCACCAGGCTTCTAGCAGCAACAGCAGCGTCATGCCGGCTGCCGTGCCCAGGGCAATGCGGCGTGAACCCTGCACCGCTGCCAGCAGCACTGGCAGCGCCAGCAGCGGGCTGTAGTTGATGCTGCTGGACTCCAGCAGCTGCAAAATGGAGAATACCAGCGCATCCACGCCGACCGTGCCGGCCCAGTAGCGGGCCGGCGGCTGTGCATCGCCGCTGGGGTGCATGCGCAGGCGCACCGCCAGGGTGCTGGCGAAATAGCCTACGCAGAACAGCAGCATCCACAGTGATACATCCTGGCCCAGAGCCCACAGTGAGACATGCAGCAGCAGAATAGCCAGCGCAATGCTGACCCGGGCTGTCATGAATCCGTACCAGACCCGTGCCAGCGCCAGCGGCGCGCCGGGGGCCTGCAGGGTAGGTGTGGTGTCTGCCATCACCCTTCTGCCTGCTTGCGGTGTGCTTCGCCGCAGTAAGCGCCGTGCGCCGTGTGGATGGCCTCAGCGGACGGCAGATGTACGCCGCAGACCCGGCAAGCCACCATGTTTTGCAACTCCGCAGGGCGGCGCGGCGCTTGGGGGCGTTCGGCGAGTCGCCTTGATCGCCACAGCCATACGCCGAACAACACGGCCAGCAAGACCAGCAACAGCTTCATATACCGCGCCTCAACACCACTTCCAGTACAAACTGCGAACCCACATAGGCCAGCAACAGCAGGCCGGCGCCTATGTACAGCACCCGCACGGCTTTGCGCCCGCGCCAGCCAAAGCGGCTACGCCCCAGCAGCAGAATCGCAAAGGTCAGCCAGGACAGCAGCGAAAACACGGTCTTGTGGCTCCATCGCCAGCCATGTACTCCATACAGCTGTTCGTCAAAAAACCAGCCCACCAGCAGAGTGGCGGACAGCAGCACAAAGCCCGCCGTGACCAACCGGAACGTCAGCCGTTCCAGTGTCAGCAAGGGTAGGCCGCTAGGTGCTTCTGCGGCGTTGCGCATCTGCCGTTCGGCCCGGGTCATCAGCCAGGCGTGCACCACCGCCGCCGCAAACAAGCCATAAGACGCAATGCCCAGGGCCCAGTGCAGAGGCAGCCAGGGCGAGGCGATGCCGTGTAGTGAACTGCCCGGAAACAACAAGGCCAGTAGTACAGCTACCGCGCCCAGTCCGGCCAGGGCCCAGCGTGCCTCCAGCTGCGGGAACAGATGGCTTTCAACCGCATATACCGTCAGCACCAGCCAAGCCGTGACCGATAAGGCCGGGGCAAAGCCGAAGTGCGGTGGCGAGTCAAACAAGCCTATGCTGAGGGCCAGCCCGTGCAATAGCCAGGCCAGCCACAACGCGCTTTTGCTGGCCCGCATGCTGAGGTGCGGGGCGCCTAGCGCGGGTACCGCATAGGCCAGAGCGGCAGCCACGCATAGCAGCACGTTGGCGAAGGGCGCAGTCGTTAAAATCATGGGCACAGTTTAGCGTTTCGCCCCGTACCCAGTCCTTGGCGCGGGCCTGCCTTGCGCAGCACCCGCACAACCCTCTCCGGAAATTTCTTATGGCCTCCGCCCTCACCGACAAACTCTCCCGCCTGGTCAAGGAAATCCGGGGCCAGGCCCGCATCACCGAGTCCAATGTGGCGGACATGCTGCGCGAAGTGCGCATGGCCCTGCTGGAGGCCGACGTGGCCTTGCCGGTGGTCCGTGACTTCATTGCCCGGGTGAAAGAAAAAGCCTTGGGCCAGGAGGTCATGGGCTCGCTGTCGCCCGGCCAGGCACTGGTGGGCATTGTCAACCGTGAGCTCAGCCGCACCATGGGCGAGGGTGTGAGCGACATCAATCTGGCAGCCCAGCCACCCGCCGTGATTTTGATGGCCGGTCTGCAAGGGGCGGGCAAGACCACTACCACCGCCAAGCTGGCCAAGCACCTGATCGAAAAGCGCAAGAAGAAGGTGCTCACCGTGTCCGGCGACGTCTACCGCCCTGCTGCCATCGAGCAGCTGAAGATGGTCACCAAGCAAGCCGGTGCCGAGTGGTTCCCCAGCACGCCCGACCAAAAGCCCGCCGACATCGCCGCAGCCGCCATCGATTACGCCCGCAAGCACTACTTTGACGTGCTGCTGGTCGATACCGCCGGCCGCCTGGCCATCGATGAAGTGCTGATGAACGAAATCAAGGGCCTGCACGCGCTGCTCAAGCCAGTGGAAACCCTGTTTGTGGTCGACGCCATGCAGGGCCAGGACGCGATCAATACCGCCAAGGCTTTCTCCGATGCCCTGCCGCTGACCGGCATCATCCTGACCAAGACCGATGGTGATTCCCGTGGCGGTGCGGCCCTGTCGGTGCGCCATGTCACCGGCGTGCCGATCAAGTTTGCCGGTACCAGCGAAAAAATCGACGGACTGGAAGTGTTTGACGCTGAGCGCCATGCTGGGCGGGTGCTGGGCATGGGCGACATCCTGGCCCTGGTCGAACAGGTCACGGCTGGCGTGGACATGGCCGCCGCGCAAAAGCTCGCCCTGAAGGTGAAGAGCGGCGAGAGCTTTGACCTGAATGACTTCCTGGGCCAGATCCAGCAGATGAAGCAGATGGGCGGCCTGTCCAGTCTGATGGATAAGCTGCCCACCCAGATGACCGCCAAGGCCGGTCAAATGGACATGGACAAGGCCGAGCGCGACATCCGCCGCAAGGAAGGCATCATCCACAGCATGACCCCGCTGGAGCGCCGCAAGCCCGACCTGATCAAGGCCACCCGCAAGCGCCGCATCGCAGCCGGTGCCGGCGTGCAGGTGCAAGAGGTCAACCGCATGCTGAACGAGTTTGGTCAGATGCAGGAAATGATGAAGAAAATGAAGGGCGGCGGTATGATGAAGATGCTCAAGCGCATGGGCGGCATGAAGGGTCTGGGCGGTGGCGGCATGCCGAAGTTCTAGCAGTGCCTGAAGCTTTTTGGGCTGCCTGCGCTTATTCCACCAGCGTAGGCAGCTACTAATTAGATAGCGTTTCTAATTTTTCCAGCCAGCGCGTAAACATCGCCCGGTAGGCTTGTTCCACCGATGTGACAAAGCCGGGCTCGTCCATCAGCGGGCTGGCCTGCATCTGGGGGCGCAGCGTGGCACGGATCTGGGCCAGCGCAGGCAGGTCGCTGGCCAGGGCGACCACTTTTTCCACGTACTCTGCTTCGCTGTTGGCGATCCACTCGGGGTGGCCCGCGCCGTGCAGGATGGCGCTGCCAATACGGCCCACGCCGGGCCGGCCTGCCAGGCTGACATAGGGCACGCCCATGTACAGCGTCTCGAACAGGGTGGTACCGCTGTTGTGCGGAAAGCAGTCCAGCCCGATGTCGATGCCACGCAGCACATCCCACGGCGGGCTGGTGTAGCCCATCTGCAGCCGCTCGGACGCAATGCCCAGTGCGGCAAATTGTTGCGCCAGCCGCTGCTGGACGGCGCTGTCTGCGAAGGAGCGGCTGTCGATCACCAACTGAGCGCTGGGCATGCGCTGCAGTATCTGCGCCCACACCCGCACGGTGTGCTGGTTGATGCGGATGCTGCGCGTCAATGTGCCCAGCGTGACGCAGCCGCGCTGCAGTGCCGGCAGGGGGGTGACCTCTCCCATGCTATGGCCGGGGCGGTAGGCGGTATAGCTGCCGGGCAGGCGCCAGGGCGCTTCTGAAAACAGGTGCTCACTGCCAGAGGGCACGCTGGTGGCATCGGTCAGGTAGTAGTCGATGGCGCGCAGGCCGGTGGTCGTGCCATAGCCCATCCAGCTCACCGACACAGGCGCGGGCTTGCGCGCAAACACCCCCAGCCGGTTGCCCGTTGTGTGGCCTGCCAAATCCACCAGGATGTCTATGCCGTCGTCGCGTATGCGCTGGGCCAGTTCGGCGTCTGACAGGCCCCGGGTGGGTACCCAGTGGTCGGCATAGCCTTGAAAGCGCTGGGTGACGGCGTCCGCCTGGACCAACTCGGCGTAGGCATAGATCTCCACCGCGCTGCGGTCGTGCCGTGCCAGCAGCGGTTCGATAAAGAAGCGGGCGGCGTGGTTTTTGAAGTCGGGCGAAACATAGCCCACTTTCAGGCGGCGCGCCGGGTTGCGCGGGTTGGCGTGGGGCTGCCAGTCTGCCCGGTGCGGCGCGCCAAACTGCTGCTCGAAGGCCGCATAGTCTTCAAAAATGGCCTCGGCTGCCATGTCCGAGTGGTAGTTCAGCGCAAACAACAGGTTGGAGAAGCCACTGGGGTTGCCGCTGTCGTCCAGCGCAATCGCCTGGCGCAGGCTCGCCACCGCCTCTTCCAGGCGGCCCTGCAGCACCAGATTGCCCCCCAGGTTGCTGTGCAGCACGGCCTTGTGCGGCTCCAGCGCTACTGCGGCGCGCATCGCTGTTTCGGCCTCGTGCAGCCGGTCCTGCTGGGCCAGTGCGCTGCCCAGGTTGTTCAGCGCATAGGCATCCCGGGGCTGCAGCGCCAGGGCCTGGCGGCTGTGCTGCTCGGACGCGGCGAAGTTCTCCGACTGCAGCAGGGCGTAGCCCTGGTGCTGGTGGGCCGTGGCCAGGCCGGTGCTGGCTTCGACCAGGGCCGGGTTCAGGACCCGTGCGCGGCTGTAGTGGGTAATGGCGGCGCCCCATTCCTGCGCGTGGGCGTGCAGATTGCCCTGGAAGAAATGGAAGCTGGCGTTGTGGGGGAAGCGCTGCACGCCTGCGTCCATCACCGAGCGGGCCCGGTCCACCGCCCCCATCTGGAACAGTGCCTGGCACAGCTCGCCATACAGCGGCTCGAACGTGGCTTGTAGGGTCAATGCTTGTTCAAAATGTTGGGCCGCCTCGGCGGGTTGCTGCAGGCTTGCACAGATTTGGCCCGACAGGTAGGCGGCGTCGAAGTTCTGTGGCTGCAGTTGCCGTGCCTGGGCCAACGCGGCCAGTGACGCATGCAATTGCCCGGCTTGCTGCAGCGCAAAACCCAGGCTAATGAAGGCGTCGGCCGATTGCGGGTCCAGCGTAGCTGCGCGCTGGTAGCAATCGATGGCGGCCTGCAGATTGCCCTGGTCTAGGTGGGCATTGCCCTGGCGGCGTTCCTGCGCGCTGGTGGTGGATGCCTGGGGCGCCGGTGCGCGCGAGGGGAGTAATTTTTGCAGCCAATGTTTCATGCCAGGACCGTGTTCAGTGCGCTAAAAGCTTACAGGCGTTTAACCAGCCATTCGGTTAGTTCTTCCAGGTAGGCATCGTCATAGCCGGCGTCCTTCAGTGTCCATTTGAACTGGTTGCCCAGCCGGGCGCGGGTGTAGATATTGAGCTTGTGGCTGGCCTTGAACTGCTGCACGCGCCGGTCCATCTGCAGCAGCAGATTCTGCGTCTTGGTCGCAAATTTTTTGTCTTTGCTGGGCCGGTCCAAGGGCATTTGCCCTATGAAAAACTGCGCCAGCTCGCCGCCGAACTCGTGGGCATCCTTGGCGTTAAACCAACTCAGTAGCATGGGCATCCTTATGGATAAAAAGTCGTGGCCGATTGTAGGAGGGCCGTCAAGCGCACCGCGCGGGCACGGATGGCTTGCTATATCCAAACGAAAATGGTTCGGTTACAAAAAACATATCCGGCATTACCCTGGGTTCACCGGGTTTGCAGACTTTGGGCGACTGAAGCGGGGCTTGCTGAGGTATTCTGAACATTAACTTACATTTTCGGGGCAAGATGGCTCACATGAAAAATCTCAAGATTTCCACCCGGCTGCTGGTATTGGTCGGTGTTTTATCGGCCTTGCTGGTGGCGATTGGCGCACTTGGTCTGTTCGGGATCGCCAAGTCGAATGGGGCCATCGAGTCCATGTACAAGGACCGCATGCAGACCCAGACCTGGGTGTCTGACTTCTTGCTGCTTACCACGCGCAACCGCCTGCTGGTGTCCAACGCTCTGATGTCGCCGGTGCCGGAGAAGGTTGCCAAGGCCATGGCTGAGGCCACCGCCAATATCCAGAAGGTGAATACGGTGTGGGCATCGTTGTCGGCGGTGCCCATGGGGCTGGAAGGTAGCAAGCTGATCAAGGCGATTGGCGACCAGAACCAGAAGATCATGCAGGAAGGGCTGCAGCCTGCAATGGCCGCTCTGGCCAGCGAAGACACGGCCACGGCGCGGGTGCTGGTGGTGCGCAAGTTTGGTGATTTGTTCGACCCGCTGTTGGACAACACCAGCGCTCTGCTGACCCTGACCAAAGAGGCCACGCTGCGTGATTACCAAGATGCCGAGGCGCGGTACCTGGTGATTCGCAATATTGCCATCGCCGCCATAGCTGTCGGTGTCGTGTTTGCAGTACTGTTTGGTTTTGCCTTGATGCGCAGCATCACCCGGCCGCTGCAGCAGGCCAGCCAGGTGGCGAATGCGGTGGCCAGTGGCGACCTGAGCCAGCAGATCGACACCACGGGTAAGGACGAAGTGTCGTCCGTGATGCTGGCGCTCAGTTCTATGCAGTCCAGCCTATCGCAGGTGGTGGCCACGGTGCGCCGTGGATCGGAGAGCGTGGCCAATGCCAGCGCCGAGATTGCCGAAGGCAACCATGATCTGTCGGCCCGTACCGAACACCAGGCCAGTGCACTGGAGGAAACCGCTGCTTCCATGGAAGAGCTGGGCTCTACCGTGCGGCAGAACGCCGACAGCGCCTCCCAAGCCAACCAACTGGCCCTGCGTGCCAGCAAGGTTGCCATGCAGGGTGGCGAGGTGGTGGCCGAGGTGGTCACCACCATGCAGGGCATCAACGAGTCTTCGCGCAAGATCAGCGACATCATCGGCGTGATCGACGGCATCGCCTTCCAGACCAATATCCTGGCGCTGAATGCGGCGGTGGAAGCCGCCCGCGCGGGTGAGCAGGGCCGTGGCTTTGCCGTGGTGGCCAGCGAGGTGCGCAGCCTGGCCGGGCGTAGCGCCGATGCGGCCAAGGAGATCAAGCAGCTCATCTCCGCCAGCGTGGAGCGCGTCGCCCAGGGTAGCCTGCTGGTGGACAAAGCCGGCACCACCATGACCGAGGTGGTGGATGCCATCCGCCGTGCCACCAGCATCATGGGCGAGATTAGTTCCGCCAGCCAGGAGCAAAGCCTGGGCGTGTCCCAGATCGGTGAAGCCGTGACCCAGATGGACCAGACCACACAGCAAAATGCCGCGCTGGTCGAGCAGATGGCGGCGGCCGCCAGCAGCATGCGCGCCCAGGCGCAAGACCTGGTGGACGCGGTGGCCGTGTTCCGGCTGCCGCAGGACCACATGGCTCTGGTGCCGATTGGCAACAACTAGGCTAACCAGGCCAGCTAGCCGTACACCACACCAAGTTCAAGAGCATTTTCCTGGCACGGCGCAGACGGAATCTGTGCTGCATGCTATGTTTTAAATAGCGTTTTAATGCCTGTGTGGCAAGTTTATGGACTTGTCATAAAAACATGTAGTTACAACCGCTAAGGTCTAACCCTAGGTCGCCACGTCGGCGGCGCAACATCTCCGGGCGTAGCAGGCGGCACTTGTCTGGCCTCGCCCGTTGCACAGGGTTAGCACATGAAAAATCTCAAAATATCCACCCGCCTGCTGGTACTCGTGGGGGTTTTATCGGCCCTGCTGGTCGCCGTGGGGGCCATCGGCTTGCTGGGCATTTCCCAGTCGAACGCCGTGGTGGAAGCCATGTACAAGCAACGGATGCAGTCGATTGCCGCCCTGGGCAATTACCAGTTCCTGGCCATGCGCGCGCGGCAGGTGATTTCCGACACGCTGATCGACCCCGTGCCCCTGGTGGTCGCCAAAAATATCCAGGAGGTGGACGCCATCAGCGCCGCATCCCAGAAGGCCTGGGACACTTTCATCGCCACCCCGATGTCCCCCGCTGCAGCAGGCCTGGTGAAGGAGCTCACCCAAAAGCGCCAAAGCTTCCAGCAAGAGGGCCTCAAACCGGTGATGGAGCGTCTGCGCGACGACGACTTTCTGCCCGCCCAGGTGCTGGTGCTGGGCAAGTTCACTGCCCTGTTCAACCCCATCAGCAACGACATCGTGGCCCTGCTCAAGCTGACCACCGACGAGGCCCAGCAAGACTATGACGCCGCTGTGCTGCGTTACCACGCCATCCGCACCGCCTGCATCGCCGCCATTGCCTTTGGCCTGCTGTTCTCGGTGCTGTTTGGCTGGACGCTGATGCGCGGCATCACCGCGCCCCTGCTGCGCGCTGGCGGCCTGGCCGAGGCGGTCGCCGGTGGCCGCCTGGACCAGACCGTGGACACGGCGGGCAGAGACGAGGTGGCCGCCGTGATGCAGTCCCTGGCGGCCATGCAGGCCAGCCTGTCCACTGTGGTGGTAAATGTGCGCCAGGGGGCGCAGTCCGTGGCGGCTGCCAGTGCCGAAATCGCCCAGGGCAACCACCACCTCAGCGTGCGTACCGAGCAGCAGGCCAGCGCGCTGCAGGAAACGGCCGTGTCCATGGATACGCTCAGCGCCACCGTGCAGCACAACGCCAGCAGCGCCGTCCAGGCCAACCAGTTGGCCCAGCGCGCCAGCACGGTGGCCCAGCAGGGTGGTGCCGTGGTGGCCGAGGTGGTGACCACCATGCAGGGCATCAATGCTTCTTCGCGCAAGATCAGCGACATCATTGGCGTGATCGACGGCATCGCCTTCCAGACCAATATCTTGGCCTTGAATGCTGCCGTGGAAGCCGCCCGCGCGGGCGAGCAGGGCCGTGGCTTTGCCGTGGTGGCCAGCGAAGTGCGCAGCCTGGCCGGCCGCAGCGCCGATGCGGCCCGGGAGATCAAACTGCTGATCTCCGCCAGCGTGGACCGCGTCGCCCAGGGCTCGGCGCTGGTGGACAGGGCCGGCGCCACCATGGGCGAGGTGGTGGACGCGATCCGCCAGGTGACAGCGATCGTGGCCGAGATCAGCGCCGCCAGCAGTGGCCAAAGTGCGGGCGTAGCCCATATCTTGCAGGCCGTGGGCCAGATCGACCAGGCGACCCAGCAAAACGCGGCCATGGTCGAGGAAATGGCCGCAGCGGCCCGCAGCATGAAGACCCAGGCGCACGAGCTGGTGGCTGCCGTGGAGGTTTTTACCCTGCCCGAGCAGCCGCTGCTTGGGGTTGTGGAGTCGCGTAGCTTGCTATTGAATGGATAGCTGCTAGCGCAGGATTTTTCTGCGCTAGCAGGTTTTTTGCTGGTTAGAATCCAGCGCCCATGTCTGTGCCTGCCATTTCACGCCCCCGTTGCCCGGCCTGCCTGCGCCCGCAGCGCGCCTGCATCTGCGCCTGGGTGCGGCCCACCGCGCATACGGTGGAGTTGCTGCTGCTGCAGCACCCGCTGGAGGTGGACCAAGCCAAGGGCAGCGCGCGCCTGCTGCACCTGAGCCTGCCGCACAGCCGCATGTTGGTCTGCGAAGCCCTGGCGGACGCCGCACTGCTGACAGCCCCCTGGAGCCGGCCCGCGCCGCAACACACCGTGCTACTCTACCCCGACACGCCGGAAGACGCTGCCCTGGGCCTGCTGCCCGCACCCGCGCTGGACCCCGCCGCGCTGCAAGACCCGGCGCAGATTCGCTTGGTGGTGCTGGACGGCACCTGGCGCAAAAGCCGCAAGATGCTCTACCAAAGCCCCGCGCTGCAGCAACTGCCGCGCCTGGGCCTGCGCGACGTGCCGGCCTCGCGCTACCGCATCCGCAAGGCGCACCGGCCGGACCAGTTGTCCACGCTGGAGGCGACATGCCAAGCCTTGGCCCAGCTGGAGGGCGACGCCGGGCACTTTCAGCCTTTGCTGGACGCGTTTGATGGATTTGTGGCGCAGCAACTGGCGTACCGGCCAGCTTAAATCTGCTGCAGTTTTGATAGCTTCTTGCGCAAGTACCACCTGCGCCAGAGCCGATTTCTTTTAAATCCCTAATGGGTCCACGTCGATGGCCCAGCGGATCAGCCCCTTGGCCTCGGGCTGGCTGCGGGTGGCGCGTAGCACGGCTTGCCAGGTGGCCAAGAAGCGCTGCAGCGCCTGGCGCGATGGGCTTTCCACCAGCATCTGGGCACGCTCGATATTCGCCACCCGCTGTACGCCCATGGGCACGGCGGGGTAGAGCGTGACGCGGTCGGCATCAGGCACATCGCAGGCTGCGGCACTGGCCAGGGTCAGGAAGGCCTGGGCGGCCTCCTGCGTGCGCGCCTCGGCCCGCACCAGGGCCTGGTAGCTGAAGGGCGGCATGCCGGCCCCCAGGCGCTCGCCCAACTGGCTCTGCGCGAACGCTGGGTAGTCGTGCTGGCGCAGCGCGGTAAACAGCGGGTGGGTGGGGTGCTCGGTCTGCACCCACATCTCGCTGGCCGCGCTATGGGCGGCGTCGCGGCCGGCGCGGCCCCCGGCCTGCATCAGCAGGCTGAAGAGTCGCTCCGGCGCGCGGAAGTCGCTGGAGAACAGCGCGCCGTCCGGGTTGATAGCCGCCACCAGGGTGATGCGGCGAAAGTCGTGGCCCTTGGCAATCATTTGCGTGCCGACCAGCACGTCTACCGCGCCGGTGTGCACCTGGTCCAGCTGGGCTTCCAGCGCGCCCTTGGCCTTGGTGCTGTCGGCGTCTATGCGCGCCACCACCACAGCTCCGCCGTCGGGGCGGCGCAGGTTGACCAGTAGCTCGGCCAGGTGTTCTTCCAGCCGCTCGGTGCCGCGGCCCACGGGGGAAATATCGGGATTGCCGCAGCTCGGGCAGGCGCGTGGTACCGGCTCGGCGTAGCCGCAGTGGTGGCAGCGCAGGCTGCGGTCGATCTTGTGGAACACGCGGTAGGCGCTGCAGTGCGGGCATTCGCTCTTCCACTCGCAGGCGCTGCAGGCCAGCACCGGGGCGTAGCCGCGCCGGTTCAAAAACACCATGCTTTGCTCGCCGCGCTCCACCCGCTGCTGGATGGCGGCCAGCAGCGGGGGCGAGAACACAGTTTTCTTCTGCTGCAGATTCATGTCCACCAGGCGCACCTTGGGTAGGGCGCCAGCGCCTATGCGGCTGGGCATGGATAGGCGCACGTAGCGGCCGCCCTCCGCGGCCGGGCGGCTGTGGTGCCAGCTCTCCAGCGAGGGCGTGGCCGAGCCCAGCAGCACCTTGCAGGGCGTGGCTGCGGCGTCGGCCTGGGTGGCCAGGCGGGTCTCCAGCTGGCTGCGGTAGACGGCCAGGTCGCGCGCCGAGTAGCGGGCGCCTTCCTGCTGCTTGTAGCTGGGGTCGTGCTCTTCATCCACCACGATGAGTTTCAGGTGCGGCATGGAGGCAAACACCGCCATGCGCGTGCCCAGCACGATGCGGGCCGTGCCATGGTGGGCCGCCATCCAGCTCTTCAGGCGTTGCGGCGGCGTCATACCGCTGTGCATGGATACCACCGAGGCGGCGCCATACTGCGGCTCGAAGCGTTCGCGGAAACGCGCCTCCAGCTGCGGTGTGAGGTTGATCTCGGGCACCATCACCAGCGCCTGGGCGGCGGGGTCGCGGGCCAGCAGGCTTTGCACCAGCTGCAGGTACACCTCGGTCTTGCCGCTGCCGGTGGCGCCGAACAATAGGAACGGCCCGGCTTGTGCATCAAATTCGGCAATGGCGCTCGCCTGCTCTGCGCTGAGTGCTGCGGAATGTGTAGCGTCTTCGGCGCCTGCCGCTGCGCCGGCCTGCGGGCGCTTCAGGCGACGTGCGAGCTGTGTGGTGTCCAGCTCGCGCAGTTGCGGGGGCAGGGCGGCCAACGCCACCTCGCCCACGGCGCGCTGGTAGTACTGGGCGGCAAACTGCACCAGGCCGCGCCAGGCGGCGTTCAGCGGCAGCAGCCCGTCCAGCGCCGCGCTGAGGGGGCGGATCTCGAAGTCATTGTCTTCTGGCATCACATCCCACACCACGCCCAGGGTTTCGCGCTTGCCCAGCGGCACCCGCACCAGGCTGCCGGGTGGCAACGGCGTGGCGTGGCTGTAGGTCAGCGGGCCGGACAGTGCGCTGTGGGCGGGGGTTTGGACAACGACGGAAAGCCGGTGGGACATGTGGGGTGGTGGAGGGTGCAGCTTATGTGCGTTTGTTCACGAAAACTTGTGGATTGGAGCCTAAGTGCTTGATTTACAAATGATTTGAAAGCTATCCCAAGAAGCTGTGGATAACTTTGTTGATATCCCAAGCGGGGGCTCTGTAAAGGCCCGTAAATCAAGGCTCTCAACACTTTGCCTGTAAAAAAAGCATTTTCAGATGACTATATAAATCAACCACTTACGTGCGCTATTCGTTTTATAGCGGCTTGCTGCTTTACGGCCGCTTCACCAAAGGGCAAGCACAAGTTTTGTGCATAACTGGGGCTTGCCAAAACTATTTTTCGCATGCAGGACCGCTATTTAGGCCCGGATTCGGTGCGAAGCCCGGTGCACAGCGGCCACCAGCGCGGCAACATGCTCTGGCGGTGTGTACTGGCTGATGCCATGGCCCAGGTTGAAGATGTGGGTCGGCCCGGTGCCGGCGCCCTGGTGGGGCCGGCCGAAGCTTTGCACCACCTTGTCCACCTCGGCTTCTATCTGCGCTGGCGGCGCGAACAACACGTTCGGATCGATATTGCCTTGCAATGCTTTGCTGCCGCCAACGAGAGCGCGTGCCTTGGCCAGGTTTACCGTCCAGTCCAGGCCCAGCACCTCGCAGTCCAGGCCGGCCATCTCGTCCAGCCACAGGCCGCCGCCCTTGGTGAACACCAGGCGCGGAATGCGTTGGCCGTTGTGCTCCGTCTTGAGTTGCTTGAGCACCTGCTGGGTATAGGCCATGCTGAACTGCTGGAACGCGCCATCGGCCAGCACGCCGCCCCAGCTGTCGAAAATCATCACCGCCTGGGCGCCGGCTTCGATCTGGGCGTTCAGGTAGGCGGCGACCGCATCGGCATTCACCTGCAGCATGCGGTGCATCAGGTCCGGGCGGCTGTACAGCATGCTCTTGACCAGGCGGTAGTCGTCCGAGCCCTTGCCCTCGACCATGTAACAGGCCAGCGTCCAGGGGCTGCCGGAGAAGCCTATCAGTGGCACGCGGCCGTTCAGCGCCTTGCGGATGGAGGTGACGGCGTCGAAGACGTAGCGCAGCTTGTCCATGTCGGGCACCTGCAGCGCGGCCACGGCGGCCTCGTCACGCACCGCGTGGGCGAAGCGCGGGCCTTCGCCCTGTGCAAAGCTCAGGCCCAGGCCCATGGCGTCGGGCACGGTGAGGATGTCGCTGAACAGGATGGCCGCGTCCAGCGGGTAGCGCTCCAGGGGCTGCAGCGTGACTTCGGTGGCGTAGTCGGTGTTGGTTGCCAGGCCCATAAAGCTGCCCGCCTTCGCCCGCGTGGCCACATATTCCGGCAGATAGCGGCCGGCCTGGCGCATCAGCCAGACGGGGGTGTGGTCGGTGGACTGGCGCAGGCAGGCGCGCAGGAAGCTATCGTTCTGGAGCGGGGCGAAGGACATGGCGGTGGAGGGCTGGCTAAACCTAGAAGCTTAACGCACCGGTCTCGCACTCTCGGGGCCGCTTTTTCATGCTATGGATTAAATAGCTGCTGCTGCAGGTTCAATCGGCGCTAGCGGCCTCAAACGCATAAACCCCTGTGGCTAGACATCCCTTCCAGGGATTCCGCGGAACTGGCTTTGCCAGGCCGCTGGAATCGCCCCCTGCATGTCGCATCGGTTCTTCGAACCGATGTGAGGGGGGGGCGGAAAGTGCGCAGCACTGTAGCCTGGGGGTGAGCTAAATGACCCCGCGCGCGGACAGCACGGTGTGCGCCGTCTTGATGCATTTGTTCTGCACCACCCGCAGTCCGGCGGTCGTGGCGCGCTTGGCGGCTTCGCGGTGGGCGATGCCCTGCTGCATCCACACCGCCTTGGCTCCTATGGCAATGGCCTCTTCCACGATGGGCGGGATGTCCTGGCTCTTGCGGAAGCAGTTCACCACCTCGATGGTGTGCTCCTGCGCGGCGGCTTTCAGGCTGGGGTAGACCTTTTCACCCAGGATCTCGGTCGCATCCGTCACCGGGTTGACCGGAATGATGCGGTAGCCCCGCGACTGCATGGTGCTGGCAACGTCGTGGCTGGCCCGGCCCGGGTTGGGCGACAGACCAACGACCGCGATGGTGCGGGCATGGGTCAGTATTTGGCGGATGACATCAGCTTCGTTCATGCGCCACAGTTTACGCATGCAGGCGGTTCTGCGTGAATACCCTTAGCCGAAGTGGTCGAAGCCGGCCAGCGCCAGCTGCAATGCCTGGCCGTGGGCATCCACCAGGTGGATGGCCGGTCCCTGCGCCGTGCGGGGCTCTATTTGGCCGATGCGGGTCACCGGGGTCTGGGCTTGTGTGGCGGCGGCTTGCACGGCTTGGCGTGCGCTTGCGGGGGCGGTGAAAACCAGCTCGTAGTCGTCGCCGCCGGCCAATACGTACTCTCTTTGCTTTTCCAGGCTAAAACTGCCACTAGCGCAGGAGATATCTGCGCGAGTAGCTATTAAACCTGTAGCGATATCGGCCTCCACCACGGCGCCCACGCTGGAGGCTTGCAGGATGTGGCCCAGGTCGCCCAGCAGGCCGTCGCTGATGTCGGCGGCCGCACTGGCCACGCCGCGTAGCGCCAGGCCCAGCGCCACCCGGGGTGTGGGGCGCTCCAGCCGCTGGCGGGCCTGGGTAAAGGCCGCTTCGGGCAGCGACAGCGTGCCGCGAAAAACTTCCAGCGCCATTCGTGCGTCACCCAGCGTGCCGCTGACGTACAGGTCGTCACCCACGCGCGCGCCGGAGCGCAGCAGCGCCTGGCGAGGGGGGACTTCGCCAAAGACGGTGATGCAGATGTTCAAGGGTCCGCGCGTAGTGTCGCCGCCCACCAGTTCGCAGCCGTGGGCGTCGGCCAAGGCCAGCAGGCCTTGTGAGAACGGTTCCAGCCAGGCCGCATCGGCATTGGGCAGGGCCAGGGCCAGGGTGAAGGCCAGGGGCTGGGCGCCGCAGGCCGCCAGGTCGCTGAGGTTCACTGCCAGTGCCTTGTGGCCTAGCGCCGCCGGGTCCACGGTGGACAGAAAGTGCCGGCCTTCGACCAGCATGTCGCTGGAGATGGCCAGCTGCATACCGGGGCGCGGCTGCAGCAGGGCGCAGTCATCGCCCACGCCCAGCACCGCGCGCGGCGTGGGCCGGGTGAAGTAGCGGCGGATCAGGTCGAATTCGCCCATGCTGGCGCTCAGTGCAGGGTGTGCGATGCGGGCAGGCCGCTGTCGCCAGTGGAGTCGAGCACAAAGGTGGGAATAGGTACGTCGAAGCGTTCGCCGTCTTCGGCCACAAAGAAGTAGCTGCCACGCATCGCCCCGGTGCTGCTGCGCAGCTGGCAGCCGCTGCTGTATTGGAAGGATTCACCGGGCTGCAGCAGCGGCTGGTGGCCCACCACGCCCAGGCCTTTGACCTCTTGCAGATGGCCGTTGGCATCGCTGATGTTCCAGTGGCGCGAGATCAGCTGCGCCGCTACGCTGCCGGTGTTGCGGATGGTGATGGTGTACGCGAAGCTGAACACGGATTGCGCGGGCGCGGACTGCTCCGGCAGGTACTGCGGTACTGCTTCGATGGTGAACTGGTATTTGGGCATGGCGGCATCGTACAGCGCCGTTTTGGGCCCAAGAACGTGCTTACGGTTTATTTGAGGCCGCGTTGGGGAGCAATCGGGATGAGTTGGCTGTCAGCGCCTGCAGCATGGGCTCACTGCCCATGCAAGGGTGATGGCTGACAAATCGCCCGATTTCTCCCCAACCCGCAGGGCAGTTGCCTTCTCGGGCAGTCTGGGGCGTTGCAACTCTTGCCCATAGCCGGGCTATGGACGGCGAGCCGCGCCTACCAGCCCCTCCCGAGAAGGCAGCTGCGCGGCCACAAATAAATCGTAAACACGTTCTTGCCGTGCAGGCCTGCGAAAATACGGCCCATGAAAAATTACCGCATCGCCCCTTCGATCCTGTCCGCCGACTTCGCCCGCCTGGGCGATGAGGTTAAAAATGTCATCCAGGCCGGTGCTGACTGGATCCATTTTGACGTGATGGACAACCATTACGTGCCCAATCTGACCTTCGGGCCGATGATCTGCAGCGCCCTGAAGCCGCACGCCAAAAAGCCCGACGGCACGCCAGTGCCCATTGACGTGCATTTGATGGTGCAGCCCGTGGATGCGCTGGCCGCTTCGTTTGCCGATGCGGGGGCTTCCTTGATCAGCTTCCACCCGGAGGCCTCGGGCCATGTGCACCGCAGCGTGCAGGCCATCAAGTCCAAGGGCTGCCAGGCCGGCGTGGTCTTTAACCCCGCCACGCCGTTGGACGTGCTGGATTGGGTCATTGACGATATCGACCTGATCCTGATCATGAGCGTCAACCCGGGTTTCGGTGGCCAGAGCTTTATCGAGTCGGCCCTGCGCAAGATTGAGCAGGCGCGCAAGCGTATCGAGGCATCTGGTAAGGACATCCGCCTGGAAGTGGACGGCGGTATCAAGACTGACAACATTGCGCGTGTGGCCTCGGCTGGCGCCGATACATTTGTGGCGGGCAGCGCGATTTTCGGCAACCCTGATTACAAGGCGGTGATTGACAGCATGCGCGGCGCTTTGGCGGGCGTGTGACCTACCATCTCCATATGAACGACGGGACCGCGCCATGGCTTTGATCATCACCGACGAGTGCATCAACTGCGATGTGTGCGAGCCCGAGTGCCCGAATGATGCGATCTACCTGGGCGAGAAGATCTACGAGATCGATCCGCACAAGTGCACCGAGTGCGTAGGCCATTTCGATGAGCCGCAGTGCGTGCAGGTCTGCCCGGTGTCCTGCATTCCGGTGAACCCGGATTTTGTGGAAGACAAGGAAACTCTGCTGCAGAAATACCGGCGGCTGCAGGCCGGTATCGCCAAGCCCTAGCTCTTGTCAAGGGGCGCCGGAGCCTCTGGCGCTTTTGGGGTTCCCGGCGGACGCTCCGGCTTGGGCCGTGGCGGTTTGGTGGTATGGATGGCCATGGTGGCCTTGTTCATATCGCCTGCCAGCAGGGCCGGCACAGCTTTCAGTGCGCGGTGCATGCTGTCTTCGATGGCATGGCGATGCTCTGCCGAGGGTTTTTTGAGCACCCAGTTGGCGACTTCTTCCCTGGACCCGGGGTGGCCTATGCCGATGCGCAGCCGCCAGTAGTCCGGGCTGCCCAGTTGGCCGTGGATATCGCGCAGGCCGTTGTGGCCCGCATGGCTGCCGCCCAGTTTGAGTTTGGCCTGGCCGGGGACCACGTCCAACTCGTCGTGCACCACTAGAATCTCGGCCGGCTGGATCTTGAAGAAGCGGGCCAATGCCGCTACCGATTTGCCAGACAGGTTCATAAAGGTCTGTGGCTTGAGCAGCCAGCGCGGCTCTCCGTCCACTACTGTGCGGGCCACGAAGCCGTAATAACTTTTATCTGGCTGCAGGCTGGTTTTCAGCTCTTGCGCCAAGGCATCTATCCACCAGAAACCGGCGTTGTGGCGGGTCGCCTCGTATTCGGGGCCGGGGTTTCCCAGGCCAACAAACAATTTGATCATGCGCAGATTATCCCGAAGCAGGAACAAAAACGGCCCACCGAGGTGGGCCGTTGTGCAAGGCTAAGAAGTGGATTACTTCTTGGCTGGCTTGGCGCCGGCCTTGCCCTTGGCGGGCGCAGCAGCAGCGGCAGCGGGGTCCACTGCCACTTCTTCGGCCAGAGCCACGACGGACACCAGGGCGGGGTTTTCTTTGCCGCGGGTCACAACCGACACGCCCTTGGGCAGGGTTAGGTCCTTGGCGTGCAAGGAAGAGCCCTTGGTCAGGCCGCTCAGGTCCACAGCGATGAACTCAGGCAGATCTGCAGGCAGGCAGGAAATCAACAGCTCTGTCACCACGGGGGTGACCATGCAGTTTTCCGTCTTCACAGCGGGAGACACTTCCTGGCCGCTGTAGTGCAGTGGCACTTTCATGGTCAGCTTGGTGTCGGATTCCACGCGTTGGAAGTCCACGTGCAGGATCAGCTGGCGGAAGGGGTGCATTTGCACGTTGCGCAGCAGAACCTTGCTTTCCTTGCCAGCCAATTCCATGTCCAGAATGGTGGAGTGGAAGGTTTCCTTTTTCAGGGCGTGCCACAGCGCGTTGTGATCGACTTCGATCTGGCTGGCAGGCGTAGCGCCACCGTAAACGATGCCGGGGGTACGGCCAGTAATGCGGAGACGGCGGCTCGCACCCGTGCCCTGCTTTGCGCGCTCAAAAGCGACGAATTTCATAACTAACTCCTGTAAGAGTGCACCGCGACCAGTGTCACTCCGGTTTCATAAAAACCGGTGGGCACAGTGCACACCGGTCTGCTTTTTGTCCTGTTCAGAACAAATAGGGGAGGCTACTGGGATGCAGCCTTAAAACGCGCTGTCCTGGTCCGAGAACAAGCTCATGACCGACTCGCCATTGGCAATGCGTTGAATCGTTTCTGCGATCAGCGGTGCCACGGTGAGTTGACGAATTTTGGAACATGCCGCAGCAGCCGGGCTGAGCGGAATGGTGTTGGTCACCACCACTTCGTCGAGCGCAGAGCCATTGGCAATGCGTTCAATGGCGGGGCCAGAGAAAATAGGGTGCGTGCAATAGGCATAGACCTTCTTGGCACCGCGCTCCTTCAATACTTCGGCGGCTTTCACCAGGGTGCCCGCGGTGTCGATCATGTCGTCCATGATGACGCAGTTGCGGCCATCGATTTCACCGATCACGTGCATCACTTCGCTGACATTGGCCTTGGGGCGGCGCTTGTCGATGATGGCCATGTCGCAACCCAATTGCTTGGCCAGGGCGCGCGCACGCACCACGCCACCCACGTCAGGCGAGACCACGATCAGGTCTTCGTAATTTTTTTGGCGCAGATCACCCAGCAAAACGGGCGATGCGTAAATATTGTCGACCGGAATGTCGAAGAAGCCCTGGATCTGGTCGGCATGTAGATCCATGGTCAGTACGCGTTCCACGCCCACGGCCTGCAGCATATTGGCCACCACCTTGGCGGTGATGGGTACGCGCGCCGAGCGAGGGCGGCGATCTTGCCGGGCATAACCGAAATAGGGGATCACGGCGCTGATGCGCTCTGCCGATGCACGCTTGAGCGCATCGACCATGATCAGCAATTCCATCAGGTTCTCATTGGTCGGCGCGCATGTGCTTTGCACCACGAAAACGTCGCGAGCGCGCACGTTTTGGTTGATTTCAACGGTTACTTCGCCATCCGAGAAGCGACCCACGCGGGCTGCGCCCAGTGAGATGCCCAGGTGTTTGGCAATATCGGAGGCCATGCCAGGATTGGCATTGCCGGTGAAAATCATGAAATCAGTGTGGTGGGGCTGCATGAACGTCTTTGCGATGAATTGACTGTGTGCATATTTTGAACATCCGCAGGTTCAAAATATTTGGCAGGGGAAGAAGGATTCGAACCTTCGCATGCTGGAATCAAAATCCAGTGCCTTAACCAACTTGGCGACTCCCCTACACGGGTCAACAGCGTGACGCTGCCAACCGATTAACCATCGCTGGATGCCCAACCCACCAGAGGATGAACATCCATATTGCTGCACTTGCGAATGCTCCAGGCGCTTGGCGCATCTGTCACATCTACATCGCTTGGCATCGGCGCAAATACCGCGCTTCCTGAGCCAGTCATTCTAGCATGTAAACCTTTGCCTCCAAGCCACTCAAGGACTTGTTTTACAGCAGGGCAAAGATTTTCTGCGACTGGCTGCAAGACGTTTTCACCGAAGTGAAGTGGCCTAGCAGCAAAGCCTGCGAGTATAGCATGGTCTGAATTGCGCTTTAGATCTGGCGAAGAAAAAATTAATTTCGTATCCAATCCTTCGGGGGGTTTGGCGACCAGAAAGCGACTGGGCGGCAGAGACAGTGGGGTGATTTTTTCGCCAATGCCTTCGACCCAGGCGTTGCGGCCACCCACAAAAAATGGCACGTCGGCACCCAGTGGCAAAGCGATGGCCTGCAGCTGGATTACGCTGAGTTTCAAGTTCCACAGGCGGTTCAATGCCAGCAAGCACGACGCTGCATCCGATGAGCCGCCGCCCATGCCGGCCTGCGCGGGTATGTCTTTGTGCACGCCGATATGTGCACCTTGCCGGGTGCCGGTGGCGGCCTGCAAGGCCCGGGCTGCGCGCAACACCAGATCGTCTGGCGGCAGTGGGGTGCTGAGATCTTCGCGGCTGAGCTGGCCGTCGCTGCGCAACTCGAAGTGCATGGTGTCGCACCAGTCGATCAGCATGAAGACGGATTGCAGCAGGTGGTAGCCGTCTTCACGGCGGCCGGTGATGTGCAAAAAAAGATTCAGTTTGGCTGGGGCGGCTACGTCGTACAGGGCTTGCATGTTTATTGGTCGATGACGACCCGCAGCGTGGCTGTGGGTTGGGGCTTGCTGCGCACCGCGTTCAGGCGCCCGTCGGCCAGCTGCGACAGGTCGGCTTGCCAGCCGGCTATGGGGGTATTGTCGCCACGCAGCCAGTCGAACAGCGCCGCGACGGGCAGCGGGGCGCCCGTGGCTTGCTCTACCAGGGTTGCCAACGAGTCAAACTGGCGTGTTTCGCCGCGCGCCAGCAATGTGGCGGTGCCGGGCTGCCAGGCCATGCGGGCAACGGTTCCGCCTAGCGGGTTAAACAGGTTGAGTTCGCCTGTTTGGGCTGAGCCTTTGAGTTCAAAGCCCGCCGAGAAAGACTGGGCGGCAGAACCTTCCACCTGCAATGCTAGGCGGCCACTCCAGAATGGGGTGCCTTCGGTGCGCTGTGTGGTGGTGCCGAGATGGGCGCAGCCGCTGAGCAGCGCCATGCACAGCAACAGACCCCGGCGGCGAGTGAGTTGCTTCAAAGTTTTACGTGCAGGCGCTTGAGGGTTTCCTGCAGTGTTTCATTGTCGGCATTGAGTTGCAGCCCTTCTTTCCAGATGCTGGTAGCTCGTTCGCGTTGGCCCATGGCCCACAGGACTTCACCCAGGTGGGCTGCAATTTCGGCGTCGGGCTTGGCTTTGTAGGCAGAGTCCAGCACGCGCAAAGCTTCGGTCTGGTTGCCCATACGGAATTCCACCCAGCCCATGCTGTCGGAAATATAGGGATCGTTGGGCACGAACTCCAGGGCCTTGCGTATCAAGTCCCGGGCTTCCGGTAGCCGGATGTTGCGGTCCGCCAGGGAATAGCCCAGTGCGTTATAGGCATGGTGGTAAGTCGGCTTGAGTTGAATCAACTGGCGCAGCAGGCGCTCCATCTCATCCAGCTTGTTGAGTCTTTCGGCCAGCATGGCCTGGTCGTAGAGAAGGTCGGTGTCGTCGGGCGATTGTTTGATGGCGGCGGCCATCAGCTCGTAGGCCGCTTTGTATTGCTTGTTGTCGCGCAGCAGCTGTACCTCGGCCACCAGCTTCTGCCGTGCGTCCGTGGGGCCTTGTTCCGGCAGTGCTTGCAGCAATGCGCGGGCTTGCGCCAGCTTGCCCTGCTTGGCCAGCAGGCTTGCCCGGCGGCCCTGCACTGCGATACGGTCTTGACCGTCGTCGATTTTCTGCAGCCAGGCGTCTGCCCCGGCGTAGTCCTTACGGCTTTCGGCGATCTGGGCCAGGGACAAATAGGCCTGTGCCAAGCCACGGGTGCGAGCTTCTCCTGCGGGCAAGGGTTGGGCCAGTGCCACGAATTGCTTGAAAGATGTTTCGGCTGCTGCAAGCTGCTTGTCTTGTAGCTGCAGACTACCTTGCAGCAGCCAGCCGTCGGCAAAGTCAGGGTTTTGCTCGGTCAGTAGCTTGGCTTGTGCACTTGCATCGTCGAAGCGTTGTCCGTCGATCAACACCCGTGCATAGCTCATGCGCAGCTCTGGCGCCGGTTGGCCGGCCATATAGTGCTGCACGATGGGTTCGGCCAAAGGCGTTTGGGGCCCCATCATTTCAAGAGCCAGCATGGCGGGGCCTGGGGCGTTGCGGTCTATCTCCTGGGCGCGGCGTGCGGCATCCAGGGCGCCTGTGCTGTCGCCTGCAGCCAGGCGCATGCGGCCCACTGTGGTCCAGGCATTTGCGCCTACGCTGGGGCTGGCGAGGTAGTCTGCCAACGCCGTTTCCACCACGCTGGCAGCCTGTTTCTTGTCAGAGCTTTGTGCGTAGCTCGGAGGTACGGCGTTGATGGCCGCGGCCCGCTCCATGGCCGGGGCCATGGCCAGTTCGTTTTTCAGTGGTTCGGCGGTGTCAGCGACACGGTTCAGCGCCAACAGTATTTGCAATACGTACCGGTTGGCTTCGCGGGAATAGGGCTGGGCCTTGTTCCATGCGCGTGCGGCTTGCAGCGCAGCATCGCCCGAGCGGGACTGCAGCGCAATTTCGATGGCCCGTTGGTACAGGCTGGCGTCATCGGCTTTGCGTGCGCCTTCCAGATATAGCTGGTAGGCGTAGCCGGGCTCGCCACCTGCCGCATTCAGTTCACCCAGCAGCAGAATGTAGAACAGCTCGCCATTCAATGCAGACTGTGCCGGCTCCGTAGAGGGAGTGTCAGGTGTTTGCGCCTGTGCGGGCAAACTACCTGTGATCAGGGCCAGTGTGGCAAGACTGGTGGTGGCTAAACGTTGGAATCGCTTCATCGGCTCATAATAATCCAAGCCTGCGAACTTACTGCTTATAGGGGGCTTGCCACCCTTGCCCTTGAAAATACTTTACCTGAATCCCTGCACGCCATGCCCGAATTACCTGAGGTGGAAGTCACCCGACTGAGTTTTGCCGATCGCATCCAGGGCGCACGCATACAGCAGCTGCGTATGGGCAAGCCGCTGCGCTGGCCCTTGGGCTGCGACACCTCTTTGCTGCAGGGGCGCACGGTGCTGCAGGTGCGTCGGCGCGGCAAATACCTGCTGCTGGACCTGGACCGTGGCCTGCTCCTGTTGCATCTGGGCATGTCTGGCAGCCTGCATTTCGCATCTGAGTTGCCGCCTGCCGGGGTGCATGACCACTGCGACCTGTTCACCAGCCGGGGCACGCTGCGTTTGCACGACCCGCGCCGGTTCGGCGCCGTGGTGTATGCCGACAGCCAGGATGCACCGGTTGCGACCAAGTTGTTGGGGCACCTGGGTATGGAGCCGCTGGGCGACGATTTCCCCCTGGCTGCGTTTTACGCGGGCCTGCACGCGCGCAAGACGGCCATCAAGCAGGTACTGCTGGCGGGTGAGGTGGTGGTGGGGGTCGGCAATATCTATGCCTCCGAGGCGCTGTTCTTGGCCGGTATCCGCCCTACGGCCAAAGCGTCCAGCATAGGCCGTGCGCGGGTGGCCAGGCTGCACGAGGCGGTGCGCACAGTGCTGGCGCGCGCCGTGCTGAAAGGCGGCAGCACCTTGCGCGACTTCTCCAATGCCCACGGTGAAAGCGGGTATTTCCAGCTGGAGGCGATGGTCTATGACCGCCAGGGCCTGCCATGCCGGGCTTGTGGCAGCACAATACAGCTCCTGCGGCAAGGCCAGCGGTCTACCTATTTCTGTCCGCAATGCCAAAAGCGCTAGTGCCCGCAAATTACGGTGCCAGGCGGTGCTATATTGATTTTTTAACGCCCTATGTAAAGCACAGCCCACCGTGGTGACCTCCATCAATCAACAATTAGGCGAATACGCGGCCTGGCGACGCGAATTCGTGCTGCGCTTGAAGCTGCTTTCAGCCTGGATGAAAGAGCACGCCTTGATGGACGCCGGGGTTGAGGCCCGCCTGCAGCGTCTGGAAGAGCAGATGCGCAGCGACAAGGTCACGGTGGCCTTTGTGGCCGAGTTTTCACGCGGCAAGTCGGAGTTGATCAACGCTCTGTTTTTTGCTGGCTACGGGCGGCGCATCATGCCCGCCAGCGCCGGCCGCACCACTATGTGCCCGACCGAGCTGCGTTTCGATGTCGGCACGCCGCCCAGCTTGCGCCTGCTGCCCATCGAATCCCGCTTGCTGCCCCAGTCCTTGGCCGAATGGCGCCAGTCGCCTGATAAGTGGACCCAGTTCGAGCTGGACGTGGACAACGCCGAGCATCTGGCCCACGCTTTGGAAAAGGTCACCGAAGTCCGCCGGGTAAGCCAGTCCGAGGCCCGTGCCCTGGGCTTCTGGCATGACGAAGTGCCCGAGGACAACCCCGTGCTCGACGCCGAAGGCAAGGTGGAAGTGCCGCGCTGGCGGCATGCCGTGGTGAATGTTGAGCACCCGCTGCTGGCCCAAGGCCTGGTGATTCTGGATACACCTGGGCTAAATGCGATTGGCGCCGAACCCGAGCTGACCGTCAACCTGATCCCCCAGGCCAATGCCGTGGTCTTCATGCTGGCGGCCGACACCGGCGTGACCAAGTCCGACCTGGCGGTATGGCGCGAGCACCTGGGCCTGGATGGCGAAAACAGCCATGCGCGCCTGGTCGTGCTGAACAAGGTTGACACCTTATGGGATACGCTGAGCTCAGCTGAACAGCTACAGACACAGATCGACCGCCAGCGTGCCGAGTCGGCCGCGCTGCTGGGCGTGGCGGTGGAGCGCGTATTGGCCGTGTCGGCCCAGAAGGGCCTGGTGGCCAAGATCGGCGCCAACGCGGCCCTGCTGGAGGCCAGCGGCCTGCCCCTGCTGGAGACAGCGCTGAGTGAAGGCATTCTGGGGCAGCGCCATGCCATCTTGCGCGACGAGTTATCGCGCGGCATTTCTGATTTACGCAAGGAAACAGGTCGTGTGCTGCACATCCGCCGCCGCGACCTGGCCGAGCAAAAGCAGGAGTTGCAGGGTCTGGGCGGCAAGAACACGGTGGTGGTGAAAAACATGCGCTCCCGCATCGAGCAGGAAAAGCGCGCTTTCGAGATGGGCAGCACCAAGATACAGGCCGTGCGCTCCGTGCAGCACCGCCTGCTGAGTGAAGTGTTTGCGTTGCTGGGCAGCCGCGCGGTGAAGGCCGAAATGGCATTGCTGGCCCAGGCCCTGCGCCAGCCCGGCCTGAAGCTGGGCGCCAAGGGCGTGTACACCGCCACCTTTACCCGGCTGCGTGACAACCTGGCCCGCGCCCAGGCCTTGACGCAGGAGATGCAGCAGATGCTGGAAGGCACCTTCCGCCAGCTGAATGCCGAATACAGCTTCTCCTTGCAGCTGTATGGCATGCCCGATGTGCCGCACTACCAGGGCGAGCTGGACCAGATCGAGAACAGTCATATTCAGTACCTGGGCCTGCGCAATGTGATGAAGCTGGCCCAGCCCGAGTTTGTCGAGAGGCTGGTGCGGGCATTGACCGCGCGCCTGCGCTTGGTTTTCGAGTCGGCGTTTGGCGATGTGGAGCTGTGGAGCAAATCTGCCGCCGCCCAGCTGGACGACCAGCTCAAAGAACGGCAAAAAAGCTTTGTGCGGCGCATAGAAGCCATAGACCGCATCCAGGAAGCCGCCGGCGGCCTGGATGAGCGGGTTGCCGAAATCGAGGCGCAGGAAGCGGTGCTGGGCCAGTTCGACACCCGCCTGCAGCTGTTGACCTCGTACTTTATTTCCACCGCCAGTGCGCATTTGCCGCCCCGGCCCGAGGCTGCATGATGGCGGCCTTGGCCGCACGCGAGGCCGCTCCCCCGTTTGCGTCGCACCAGGCGGTGGCGACCGCGTTTGCTTCGCAGGTGATCCACTGGCAGCAAAGCCATGGCCGCAACAGCCTGCCCTGGCAAAACACGCAGGACCCTTACCGTGTCTGGCTGTCTGAAATCATGCTGCAGCAGACCCAGGTAAGCTCGGTATTGGAGTATTTCCCGCGCTTTCTGCTCCGCTTCCCGGATGTGCAGAGCCTGGCCGCTGCTGGCCTGGACGATGTGCTGGCTTTGTGGAGCGGCCTGGGCTACTACAGCCGCGCCCGCAATTTGCACCGCTGCGCCCAGCAGGTCATGGAAGTGCACGGCGGCCGTTTTCCGCCGACGGCGGAGCTGCTGCAAACCCTTCCCGGCATAGGCCGTTCGACGGCGGCCGCGATTGCCTCTTTCTGCTATGGCGAGCGCGCCGCCATCCTGGATGCGAATGTGAAGCGGGTGCTGACCAGGGTGCTGGGTTTCGATGCCGACCTGGCCGTGGCCGCTAATGAGCGTGCGCTGTGGGACCGGGCCACCGCCTTGCTGCCCGCCCAGGCCGGTTTGCACACCATGCCGCGCTATACCCAGGGCTTGATGGACCTGGGCGCCACAGTTTGCATGCCGCGCCAGCCCACCTGCCTGCTGTGTCCGGTGCAGCCGGTGTGCACCGCCCAGCGCGAGGGGGCGCCGGAGAAATATCCGGTCAAAACCCGCAAGCTCAAGCGCAGCACCGAATCCTGGTGGCTGCTGTGGGCGCAGGACGCGGCTGGCCGCGTGTGGCTGCAGCGCCGGCCGGATGCCGGTGTGTGGGCCGGCCTGTACTGCCTGCCGGTGTTCGACAGCCGCGAGGCGCTGGCCGACATGACCGGGGCGGCGCAGCTGGATGATCTGCCGGTATTTCTGCACGTGCTGACGCATAAAGACCTGTACCTGCACCCGGTGCAGCTGCAGCTGCCGCCGGGCACGCGTCCAGGCCTGGACGGCGACTGGGTAGAGGCTGCGCGTTGGCCCGAGGTCGGCTTGCCTGCACCCATACGCAAGCTGCTGTCTGCAGCTTGATGTAAATCAGTTTGCTATTGATTGTGTAGCTGTTAGCGCAGGTATCTTCTGCGCTAGAGGCACTTTTTATTTAAAAAATAGTGGCGCCTGCCGTAGGTTCGCTGGACGGCCCCCGGGCGCTGGCCCGCGCGTCCAGTTCGCGGTGTCGCTTCAGGGTGACCCAGCGGGTGTTGAACGCCGCGGCCAATTGCTCCACCAAATAGACCGAGCGGTGCTGCCCGCCGGTGCAGCCCACCGCCACCGTGACGTAGCTGCGGTGGTCGCGCGCCAGCCGCTCCAGCCAGTGCGAAAGGAATTGCTCGATGTGGGTGAACATTTGCGCCACGTCGCGGCTTTTGTGCAGAAACTCGGCCACCGGCGCGTCGCGCCCGGTCAGCGGGCGCAGTTCGGCCTCGTAGTGCGGGTTGGGTAGCATGCGCACGTCGAACACATAGTCCGCGTCCACAGGAATGCCGCGCTTGAAGGCGAAGGACTCGAACACCAGCGTCAGCTGTGCATCGGGCGCGGCCACCAGGGACTTGATGTAGCTCTGCAGCTGCGAGGGGCGGATGATGCTGGAGTCGATCACATGGGCCAGGTCGCGCAGGTCGGACAGCAGCTCGCGCTCCAGCTCGATGGCCTCCACCAGTGCGTGCTGCTGGTCTACCTGGTCTGAGCGCGATAGCGGGTGCTTACGCCGGGTTTCGGAGTAGCGCTGCACCAGGGTGTCGGTGGTGGCGTCCAGAAACAATGATTTGACCGTGACGCCGCTTTTGCGTAGCGTGGACAGGTACTGCGGCACCAGGGGCAGCGAGGTGGCGCTGCGCACGTCCATGGCAATTGCCACCTTCTGTGCGCCCTGGGTCTGCTCCAGCTTGGCAAAGCTCAGCAGCAGCTCGGGTGGCAGATTGTCCACACAGTAGTAGCCCGCGTCTTCCAGCGCATGCAGGGCGACCGACTTGCCCGAGCCGGACATGCCGGTGATGAGGATGATTTCAAGTTTCATGGCGCTTAGGAGTAGGTGGGGCCCAGCATTTCCTTGGCGTGTGCCAAGGTGGTGCCGGATAGTTTTTCACCGCCCAGCATGCGCGCAACCTCGGCCACGCGCTGCTCGCCCTGCACCAAGGCCACGCTGCTGACCGTGCTTTTGCCGTCGTGCTGCTTGGCCACCACCAGGTGGTGGTCGGCACAGGCCGCTACCTGGGGCAGGTGGGTGACGGCCAGCACCTGGCGGTCGCGGCCCAGCTGCTTCATCAGCCGGCCCACGGTCTCGGCCACGGCGCCGCCCACGCCGGAATCCACCTCGTCAAAAATCAATGTTTGCGCCGTGCCTAGCTCGCTGGTGGTGACGGCAATGGCCAGCGCGATGCGCGACAGCTCGCCGCCAGAGGCCACCTTACCCACCGCGCGCGGCGTGCTGCCGGCGTGGCCGGCCACCAGGAACTGCACCTCTTCCATGCCGCTGGCGCTGGGCTCGGTTTTTTGCAGTGCCACCTGGAACTGGCCGCCTTGCATGCCCAGGCCCTGCATGGCCAGGGTGATGGCCTTGGCCAGCTTCGGGGCAGCGAGGGCGCGGGCCTTGGTCAGTGTTTGGGCTTCGGCCAGATAGGTCTTGTGCGCCTGGCGCTCGGCGGCTTCCAGCTTGCCGGTGTCGGCGGCGGCATCGAGCCGGGCCAGCTCGGTTTTCCAGCTGTCCAGCAGGGCGGGCAGCTCAGGGGGTGTGCGTTTGTAGCGCCGCGCCAGCGATACCCATTGCGCCATGCGTTCGTCCAGCTCGGACAGGCGGTCCGGGTCCAGCTCGGTCTTGCGCAGTGTGGCGTGCAGCGAATGCGCGGCATCTTCGGCCTGCGCCAGGCTGGAGGCCAAAACCTCTGCTAGCGCAGCATATTCGGGCGCAATGTGCTCCTGATTATGTAGCGCTGTGTAGGCGCGCGACAGGCCGGTCAGTGCACCGGAGTCCTCACCTTCGAGGGCATCGATGGCGGCCTGCACCGCGTCCAGCAGGGCCTGGGCGTGCGAAAGCCGGGTGTGCTCGGCGTTCAGTCCGTCCCATTCGTCTGCGCCGGGCGCCAGCTTGCCGACCTCCCCAATTTGCCAGGCCAGACGCTCCTGCTCCTGTTGCAGCGAATCGCGGGCGGCATGGGCGTCGGTCAGCGCTTTTTGGGCGCTGCGCCACTGGGTCCAGCAGCTTTGCAAGGCGCTGGTATTGCAGCCCGCGTAGGCATCCAGCAGGCCGCGCACGGTGTCGGGCCGGGTCAGGCTTTGCCAGGCGTGTTGGCCGTGGATGTCCAGCAGCAGGTCGCCGATTTCACGCAGCTGCGTGGCAGTGGCCGGGCTGCCGTTGATCCAGGAACGGCTCTTGCCCTGCGTGTCCACGGTACGGCGCAGCAGCAGGCTGTCGCCCAGGTCAAAGCCGGCGTCTTCCAGCCAGGCGGTGGTGGCGGGGGCGGTGTCGAATTCGGCACTGATGTCGGCCCGGGTCGCGCCCTCGCGCACGGTGCCTGCGTCGGCCCGGCTGCCCAGGGCCAGTTGTAGGGCGTCTATCAATATGGATTTGCCCGCACCGGTTTCGCCTGTGAGCACGCTGAAGCCGGTGTGCAGGTCCAGTTCTAGCTCGCGCACGATCACGAAGTCGCGCAGGGTGATGCGTTTCAATGCCATGGCTCAGGCGCCCTCGTTCCAGTGGAGTTTTTTACGCAGGGTGTCGAAGTAGCTCCAGCCCTGGGGGTGCAGAAAGCGCACGCGGTGCTCGGAGCGGCGCACGACGATGCGGTCACCGTGTTGCAGGGTGGCCAGCGACTGCATGTCGAAGTTCGCGCTGGCATCTCGGCCTGCTATGAGTTCTATAGCTACCTCCGCAGCATCTGCAAGCACGATGGGCCTGTTTGTCAATGTGTGGGGGGCAATGGGCACCATCAGCCAGCCGGGGATGGATGGGTGCATCAGCGGCCCGCCGGCCGACAGCGCATAGGCGGTGGAGCCGGTGGGCGTGGCGATGATCAGGCCGTCGGCCCGCTGGTTGGACACCAGGTGGCCGTCCACCTCTACCCGTAGCTCGACCATGCCGGAGGTGGCCCCACGGTTCACCACCACGTCGTTCATGGCCAGTGCGCTGAATACGCATTCACCCGCTCGCATGACCCGGGCGTGCATCAGGCTGCGGTGGTCTTCCTCGAAAGCGCCCAGCAGCATCGGCGTCAGCGTGGCCTGGTAATTGTTGAGCGGGATGTCGGTAATAAAGCCCAGGCGCCCCTGGTTGATACCGATCAACGGCACGCCGTACTGGGCCATCTGCCGGCCTATGCCGAGCATGGTGCCGTCGCCGCCGACCACCAGGCCCAGGTCGCATTGCTTGCCAATCGCGTCTACATCCAGTGCCGGATAGCCCTGCAGGCCGGTGTTGGCCACCGTGTCCAGGTCCACCACCACGGAGCATCCCTGGTTGCTTAAAAAAAGTGCAATGTCCTCCAGCACCTTGCATGATGAGGCGTTGGCGACATGGGTGCCCGGTGCAGCATATTTCCCAAATAGCGCCACGTGGCGGAATTGTGATTTCATCTACAAATTACATCATTAAAATGGTGACATGCTCGATGACCGTGCCAAGTTGTTAATGAAAGCGCTGGTCGAGCGCTATATCGCCGATGGCCAGCCGATTGGCTCGCGCACGCTGTCCAAAGCCTCGGGCCTGGACCTGTCGCCTGCCACCATCCGCAATGTGATGTCCGACCTGGAAGAGCTGGGTCTGATCGTCAGCCCGCACACCTCGGCCGGCCGCATCCCCACCGCGCGTGGCTACCGCCTGTTTGTGGACACCATGCTCACCGCCCAGCCCGGCCCGCTGGCACCGCCCAAGCTGGTGGCCGAGCAGCCGCAAAAAGTCATCGTCAACGCCGCCAACCTGCTGTCCAACCTGTCGCAGTTTGTTGGCGTGGTGATGGCACCGCGGCGTACCTCGGTGTTTCGCCATATCGAATTTTTGCGCCTGTCCGAGCGGCGCTTTCTGGTCATCATCGTTTCGCCCGAGGGCGATGTGCAGAACCGCGTGATCTTCACCGAGGTCGATTACTCGTCCTCGCAACTGGTCGAGGCGGCCAATTACCTGAACGGCAATTACGCCGGCTTGTCCATCGAGCAGGTGCGCGAACGCTTGAAGAATGAGGTTGAATCTTTGCGCGGCGAAATCGCCAGCCTGATGCAGGCGGCGGTGAATGCCGGCTCCGAAGCTCTGGCGCGCGAGCAAGACGAGGTCGTCATTTCCGGAGAGCGCAACCTGCTGTCCGTCAGCGACTTTTCCAGCGACATGGGCCATCTGCGCCGGGCGTTTGATCTGTTCGAGCAAAAGACCCAGCTGATGCGCCTGTTGGATGTCTCCAGCCGGGCGGAGGGCGTTCGTATTTATATCGGTGGTGAAAGCCAGGTCGTGCCCTTCGAAGAGCTGTCCATCGTCAGTGCACCCTATGAGGTCGATGGCCAGATCGTGGGCACCTTGGGCGTCATCGGTCCCACCCGCATGGCCTATGACCGCATGATCCAAATTGTGGACATTACGTCCAAGCTGGTCAGCAACGCCCTCAGCCACCAAAAATAGGCCCCGGCGCCAGTTAGAATGCTGGGTTGTGTGGGGCGTTAGCTCAGTTGGTTAGAGCAGAGGACTCATAATCCTTTGGTCGAGTGTTCAAGTCACTCACGCCCTACCATTTCATCTTTTGCATGAAAAGGTTCCCATGATTCTCGTGACGGGTGGCGCTGGTTATATCGGAACGCATACCTGCGTTGAACTGCTGAATGCAGGGCAAGACGTCACGGTATTCGACAACTTCTGCAACAGCCAGCCCGAGTCCCTGGCGCGCGTGGAGCGCATCACCGGTAAGAAGCCTCACGTGATTGAGGGCGATATCCGGGACCGTGCGGCACTGCTTGCTGCATTGCGCAGCAGTGGCGCCACTGCTGTCATCCATTGTGCGGGTTTGAAGGCCGTGGGCGAATCGGTGCAGCAGCCCTTGCGTTATTACGACAACAATGTGGTGGGTACTTTGCGCCTGCTGGAGGCCATGGGCGAGTGCGGCGTGAAGACGCTGGTGTTCAGCTCTTCAGCCACGGTATATGGCGATCCGCAGCGTCTGCCGCTGACCGAGGACCACCCTCTTTCCGCGACCAACCCTTACGGTCGCAGCAAGCTGATGGTGGAAGATCTGCTGCGCGACTTGCACCGCAGCGACACGTCTTGGCGCATTGGCATCTTGCGTTACTTCAACCCGGTGGGGGCGCATATCAGCGGTCTGATTGGTGAAGATCCTCGCGGCATTCCCAACAACCTGATGCCGTTCGTGGCCCAGGTGGCTGTGGGGCAGCGTGAGTTTTTGAACGTCTGGGGCAACGATTACGACACACCCGATGGCACCGGTGTACGTGACTACATCCACGTGGTGGATCTGGCCGTGGGTCATCTGAAGGCGCTGGAGCGTTTGCAGTCTGTGCCTGATTTCCTCACGGTGAATCTGGGCACCGGCATCGGCTATAGCGTGCTGGACATGGTGAAAGCCTTTGAGCGCGCTAGCGGCAAGCCTGTGCCTTATCAAGTGGCGGCTCGTCGCCCGGGCGATGTGGCGGCTTGCTATGCCGAACCGCATGCTGCCGCGGAGCTGTTGGGCTGGCGCGCCGAGCGTGGACTGGATGCCATGTGCGCCGATGCCTGGCGTTGGCAAAGTGCCAACCCGCGTGGGTTTGCGGCCTAAAGCTGCTTTTTCACGTCAGGCCGCGCGGCCGATTTCCGGCCAGCGCCGGTGTAGCCACACCCAGGCAACCAGGCCAATGCTCATCATTGTCAGCGATGCCAATGCCAGGGCTTGCGCAGAGTGCATGACCAGCGGCGCGAGTATGCCTGCCACCAGGCCGTTGGCAATGGAGCCCAGGCAGGCCTGCAGGGACGATGCCATGCCGCGCCGGGCGGGGTAAAGGTCCAGCACCAGCAGGGTGACGGCTGGCACCATCATGGCCCAGCCCAGGGCGAAGATCGCCACCGGAATCAGGGCCCAAGCCACATGGGCCTTGAACAGCCAGTTGGCGACCACGTTGGCTACAGACACCAGCACCATGATGGCAAAGCCATGGCGGATTTGTGTCTTGGGTGCCACCTTGCCCGCCATGCGTCCGCTGATCCAGGCGCCCGTCATGATGCCGCTGATGGTCAGCACAAAAAACCAGAAGAACTCTGTGGGCTGTAGCGCCAGGATTTGCCCCAGGAAGGCCGGCGCGGACAGCACGTACAAAAACATGCCGTTGAACGGAATGCCGCTGGCCAGCGCCAGCAACAGAAAACGCGGGTTGGAGCACAGCTCGCCGTAGCCTTGCAGTAGGTGCCGCGCATTGAAGGGTTGGCGCTGGGCAGGGTCCAGCGTTTCCGGTAGATAGCGGAAGTTGGAGATCCACAGCAGCAAGCCAATGCCCGCCAGAAACCAGAAGATGCTGTGCCAACCCAGGTGCACAAATAGCCACCCCCCGATGATGGGCGCGATGGCGGGCGCCACGCCAAAGTAGATGGTGACCTGGCTCATGACCTTTTGTGCCTGTGCCGGTGGAAACATATCGCGCACCACGGCTCGGGACACCACGATGCCAGCACCGGTGGACAGGCCTTGCAGGGCGCGGAAGAACACCAGTTGCCCAATGCTTTGCGACAGCGCACAGCCCATGCTGGCTACGGTAAAGACGGCAAGCCCGGTCAGTACGACTGGACGCCGGCCAAAGCTATCGGACAGCGCTCCGTGGAACAGATTCATGAAGGCAAAGCCGAACAGATAGGCCGACAGCGTTTGCTGCATCTGTGCCGGCGTGGCCCCCAATGAGCTGGCTATGCCGTCGAATGCGGGAATGAATGTGTCAATGGAAAACGGCCCCAGCATGCCCAGCACCGCCAGCAAGATGGCCAGGGCCCAACGGGGCGCGACCCACAGTTGGGCGGCGTTAGGGTTCATGGTGCGATGGGATGGTGCTGCCCGCGTAGCCTGAGGTGTCGCTGGCAATATCGTTGAGTTGGGTTTTGCTCAGCAGGCAGGTGGGTGGAATGGCCTGCAGCTGGATGCTGTCACCCGATGTCGCTGGCAGCGCTGATGCAATCAGCGCTGGCGACAGGTCGTGCATGCAGGCGCAGGACGGGGCGTCGCAGCGGCGGCGTCCGGGGCAACTGCGGTGGGCTTGCACACCTACGGCCTGGGCACCCAGAGGTGCCCAACGGTCCAGCATCAGGCCCTTGCGCGGGACGAACAAACCCAAGGTCGGCGTGCCCAATGCTGCTGCGACGTGGAGCGGGCCGGTGCTGGCGGCCACGACGGCGTCGGCACGTTGCAGCAAATGGCTGAGCTGCTGCAAGTCCAGACGACCAAATGCATCGAACACCCCGGCTGGACGGCTGATGGCTGGCCACTGTTGTGCCAGGCGTTGGCTTTCGGCTGGTGATCCCGTCAGCACCACGGAGCGGCCTTGGTGGGCCAGCCGCGTCGCAAGTTCAACCCAGTGCGCGATGGGCCATTCGCGCGCCGAACCGGCGGAGAAGGGGTGCAGCACGACATAGCTGTCCTGCGGCAGATCGACTGGCATGCGTACTGCGGGTGCCCGCAGGTTCATCCACTTTTCTACGGCTGGCAGCGTGTCGTTGGCGGTGATGCCAAACGGGATGAGCATGCGCAGATTGCGCTGCGCCTCGTGGCGAGGCCAGCCGTAGCGTTTGGTGAACACAATGTGGTTGCACCAATGGGGCAATTCGGCGCCACTGGCCGAACCTATGCGGACCGGGATGGTAGCCAGGTCCAAACGCCCCGGGGCCTTGGCTGGATGGATATCGTTGTATGCAAGCAGTGCGTCAAAACCGGCCAGGGTCTGGTCTGCATCCAATGGGATGAAATCGCTGACGCCCATCATGGCCGCCAGAGGCTGGTGGGCGCGGTTGCCCATCCAGCTGATGTCTACCTTGACGTTGCGTTGCAGCAGACGCAGCGTGGGCAGGACGGCAATCACATCACCCAGGCCTTGCGGGCCCAGGATCAGCAATTTGCGCGGCAGGGGCAGGGGTTGCCGCAAGGCATCCCATGGACCCAGCGCGCCCCAGCGGCGTGCTGCTGTGCTTGCCACAGAGGTCTTTACAGGCCTGCCGCCGCCCGCAGTGCTGCTGCTTTGTCGGTGCGTTCCCAGGTGAACTCGGGTTCTTCGCGGCCGAAGTGGCCGTAGGCGGCGGTCTTTTCGTAGATCGGGCGTAGCAGGTCCAGCATCTGGATGATGCCCTTGGGGCGCAGGTCGAAGTGTTCGGCGACCAGGGCTGACAGCTTGTCGTCGGAGATCACGCCCGTGCCTTCGGTGTAGACCGTGATGTTCATGGGCTTGGCCACGCCGATGGCGTAGGCTACCTGGATCTGGCACTGGCGCGCGAGGCCGGCGGCCACGATGTTCTTCGCCACATAGCGTGCGGCGTAGGCGGCCGAGCGGTCGACCTTGCTCGGGTCCTTGCCCGAGAACGCGCCGCCACCGTGCGGGCAGGCGCCGCCGTAGGTGTCGACGATGATCTTGCGGCCGGTCAGGCCGCAGTCGCCTTGCGGGCCGCCGATGACGAAACGGCCGGTCGGGTTGATCAGGTAGCGCGTGTTCTGCAGCCATTCCTTGGGCAACACCGGCTTGATGATCTCCTCGATGATGGCTTCGGTGAAAGATGCCTTCATCTTGGTCGAGGTTTCACTTTGGTCCGGGCTGTGCTGGGTGGACAGTACCACGGTGTCGATCGAATGCGGCTTGCCGTCCACATAGCGCATCGTCACCTGGCTCTTGGCGTCGGGGCGCAGGAAAGGCAGGCGGCCGTCCTTGCGCAGCTGGGCCTGGCGCTCGACCAGGCGGTGGGCGTAGTAGATGGGCGCGGGCATTAACTCTGGAGTTTCATCGCAGGCGTAGCCAAACATCAGGCCCTGGTCGCCGGCGCCGGTATTCAGGTGGTCGTCACTCGCGTGGTCCACGCCCTGGGCGATGTCGTTGCTCTGCTTGTCATAGGCGACGAGCACGGCGCAGCCTTTGTAGTCGATGCCGTATTCGGTGTTGTCGTAGCCGATGCGCTTGATGGTGTCACGCGCCACCTGGATGTAGTCCACATGTGCGTTGGTGGTGATCTCGCCGGCCAGCACGACCAGGCCGGTGTTGGTCAGTGTTTCTGCGGCTACACGGCTCAGCGGGTCTTGTTTGAAGATAGCGTCCAGAATCGCGTCGGAGATTTGGTCGGCGACCTTGTCGGGGTGGCCTTCAGAGACCGATTCGGAGGTAAAGAGGAAGTCGTTCGCCATTTTGATTAAGCTCCTTCGTTTTGAAGACAATACACGGGATGCGTTGCTTCTAGCTTTGGGCCTCGGCGAACGCTTTAGCAGATGTGTTTTAAGTCGCCCTGCAAGTAGTTCAATTAACTCAGCGACAGCTTTTATTTTACCGCCTAGTTTTATGTCCCTGATATTCCGATGGTCTGCCTATCTGCCTCTGGCGGTGTTGCACATGGTAGGCGCACTGCTGGGCTGGGTGGCGTACCTGGCGTCACCCACCTACCGCAGGCGCTTTCGCGAGAACGTGGCCCAGGCCGGTATTGCCCCGCGCCAGGCACGCCGGGCGATTGCCGAAGCTGGTAAGTTGGTGACCGAGTTGCCCTGGTTGTGGCTGCGTCCGCGGGCGCAAAAGCTATCCACGATCACCTGGCAGGGCGTGGAATTGCTGGAGGCCGCACTGGCCCAGGGCAAAGGTCTGGTCTTCATGACGCCGCATGTGGGCAGCTTCGAAGTCGTACCGCAGGCGCATGCTGCGCGCTTTTCCGCGCAGTACGGCGACATGACGATCTTGTACAAGCCGTCCAAATTTGCATGGCTTGACGGCCTGCTGAAAGAGGCGCGTTCGGCGCCGGGTCTGGAAGCTGCACCCACCACCACTGCTGGCGTGCGCATGATTCTCAAGTCGCTGAAGCAGGGCCGCGTGGTCGGTATGCTGCCCGACCAGGTGCCGGGTGAGGGCCAGGGCGTGTGGGCTCCGTTCTTTGGCCGTCCGGCCTACACCATGACCCTGGCTTTACGTTTGGCACGCCAAACCGGGGCACCAATCCTGGTAGCCTTGGGCGACCGTTTGCCCTGGGGGCGTGGCTATGTCATCCATGTGCATTCCCTGCAACTGCCGTTGGACCAGGGTGACGAAGTGGCTGCCACCGCGCTGAACCAGGCGATGGAAGCGCTGATTCGCCAACGTCCCGGCATGTACCTCTGGAGTTACGCGCGCTACAAACAGCCGCGCAAAGAAACCCCGCCCTCGGCTTGATTCTGGAGCGTTGATGTTGTCCCATGCTGTGATTGTTGTGATGCGCCTGCTGGCGCGCCTGCCCTTGTCCTGGCTGCGCGCCACAGGTTGGGCTTTGGGCATGCTTTTGTACGGGCTGCTGGCCGGCCGGCGCGCAGTGGCGATGACTAATTTGGCGCTATGCTTTCCAGAGCGCTCTGTGCAGGAACGGCGTGCGCTGGTGCGCAAAATATTCGTGCACTTTACCCAGGCGTGGCTGGACCGTGGTTGGCTATGGAGTGGCCCGCCCGCACGGACCTTGCAGCGCTTGAAGTTGACCGGTGATGTGGCCCAACTGCAGGGCGATGCGCCCACGGTTTTGTTCGTGCCGCATTTCGTGGGGCTGGACGCGGGCGCTACTGCGTTGTCGCAGCAGGTGCCACGCCAATTCAGTACCTTGTTTGCGCCGCAGTCGAATGTGGTGATGGACGCATGGATCGCCGAGGGCCGTCAGCGCTTCGGCAATGCGGAGCTATTCGACCGGGGCGGGCCCATGAAGCCGATTGTGGCCCTGGTAAAGGCCGGCAATCCTTTGTACCTGCTGCCGGACATGGACTTTGGTGCCAAGGATGCGTTCTTCGTCCCCTTCTTTGGCGTGCCGGCCGCCACCGTGCCCTCGCTGCCGCGCTTTGCACGCTTGGGCCGGGCCAAGGTGGTGCCGGTGTTGACGCGCATGACGCCGCAGGGCTACGAGGTGCAGATACTGCCCGCCTGGACGGACTACCCCACGAACGATGTGGAGGCCGATACGGCACTGATGAACCAGCGCCTGCAGGACTACATCCTCCGCATGCCCGAGCAGTACTTCTGGGTGCACAAACGCTTCAAGACCCGGCCGGAAGGTCAGGCCGAGGTGTATTGAGGTTTGCTCTGTTTTTAGGAGCTGCTGGCGCAGGTACTGCCTGCGCCAGGGGCCTAAAAGACTATTCTTCGTTGGCCGACTCTTGCGGCAGCGTGGATGCCTGCGGTGTGGCTGGGTGGGCCCAGTCCCAGAGCAGTTGGCTGGCTTCGTCTATGCCGCGTTTCTTCAGCGCCGAGAACAGCTTCACCTCGCCGCCACCGGCCTGCAGGCGCGCGATGGACAGGGCCTTGGTGGACTCTTCGCGGTTCAGCTTGTCGGCCTTGGTCAGCAGGATCAGGAACTTCAAACCCTCCACCACGCGCGGGCGCACGATGTCCAGCAGGATTTCGTCCAGCTCGGTCAGGCCGTGGCGCGGGTCGCACATCATCACGATACCCACCAGGTTTTCGCGGGTGACCAGGTAGTTGGCCATCACTTGTTGCCAACGGATCTTGTCGGCCTTGGGCACGGCGGCGTAGCCATAGCCGGGGAGGTCGGCCAGCACGGCATCCATCACGCCTTGTTTGCCCAGGCTGAATAGATTGATGTGCTGGGTGCGGCCGGGTTTTTTGGAGGCGTAGGCCAGCTGTTTTTGCTGTGTCAGTGTGTTGATGCAGGTGGACTTGCCCGCATTGGAGCGGCCCACGAAAGCGATCTCGGGCACGGTCAGCGGCGGTAGGTGGTGCAGCTGTGGTGCGGTGGTCAGGAACTTGGCCGTGTGCATCCAGCCCGAGGCGATGACGGCCTGGCTTTTGGTGGGGGTTGCAGGTGCAGCAGGGCTGCGGGGTGCGCCGGACGGGCTCGCCGCGGAGCCGTCGGAGGGCGGTGTAGAGGTAGGAATCATGCGATCTTCAAGAGGTTCTCATGGAGAGAACCGGACCCGCATTGTAGAATCATCGGGTTGTATGCACACGAACAGACATTAATAAGAACCACGATATGAAGCTTCTTGTCTCCTTGCTTACCGCCGTCGCTCTGGCCGCACCCATGTTCTCAGCTACGGCTGCCGAAGAGGCCGCTCCTGCATCGGCGGCAGCGAAGCCGGATTTGGTTAAAGGCGAGGCGAGTTTCACAGCAGTGTGCGCAGCCTGCCATGGCGCCGACGGCAATTCAGGCGTTCCGGCCAACCCCAAGCTGGCCCAGCAACATCCCCAATACCTGGTGAAGCAGCTGCAGGAATTCAAATCCGGCAAACGCAACAACGCCATCATGAAGGGCTTTGCCAGCACGCTCAGCGACGAGGACATGCGCAATATTGCCTACTGGGTTACCTCCAAGAAGGCGAAGCCTGGATTCGCCAAGGACAAGGAGCTGGTTGCTTTGGGTGAGCGTATTTACCGCGGCGGCATTGCCGATCGCCAGATCGCCGCCTGCGCCGGATGCCACAGCCCGAACGGTGCCGGCATTCCAGCCCAGTATCCGCGCCTGGGTGGCCAGCATGCCGACTATGTGGCTGCGCAACTGATCACTTTCCGTGATGGCTCGCGCAAGAATAGTCCGCAAATGACGCAAGTGGCCGCCAAACTGAATGACCGCGAAATCAAGGCTGTATCCGACTACGTGGCCGGCCTGCATTGAGGGGGCCAGGGTGCGGGTTCTGTGATGGAACCAAGCGCCATATTCACACACTAAAGGGCGGTCCATTCTTGATGGCCCGCCCTTTTTGATTCTTGCTATTGCAGATCTTTTTCCTTCCATGACCGTTACCACCCACGGCGTTCGCGTCAAAACTGGCTCCCAGGCCCTGCGCTCCGCGGTGGAGTTGCTGTCGTCGATGCGTTTCTCGATCTCGCTGCTGACGGTGATTTGCATTGCCTCCATCATCGGCACGGTGCTCAAGCAGCAGGAGCCGCTGGTGAACTACGTGAACCAGTTTGGCCCGTTTTGGGCGCAGGTATTTGCGGCGGCCAGCCTGACCACTATTTACAGTGCCTGGTGGTTCATGTTGATCCTGGCGTTTTTGGTGCTCAGTACCTCGCTGTGCATTGCGCGTAGCACGCCCAAGATCCTGGCCGAGCTGCGCGTCTACAAGGAAAACATCCGCGAGCAGAGCCTGAAGGCATTTGCCCACCGCGCCGAGGCGGCATTGGACGAGGCACCCGAAGTTGCTGCCCGTCGCATTGGGCAAACTCTGGTCAGCGGCGGCTGGAAGGTCAAGCTGCAGCAACGTGACAACGGTTGGATGGTTGCCGCCAAAGCCGGTGCGGCCAACAAGCTGGGCTATATCGCCGCGCACAGTGCCATCGTGCTGATCTGCCTGGGGGGCTTGTCTGACGGCGACCTGGTGGTGAAGGCGCAGATGTTGCTCAACGGCAAGTCGGTCTACAAGGGCGGCGGACTGATTGCCGATGTACCGCAAGACTACCGCCTGGGCCCGAACAACCCTACCTTCCGTGGCAACCTGCTGGTGGCCGAGGGCTCGCAGGCCAGCGTGGCCATCTTGAACCAGTCGGATGGTGTGGTGCTGCAAGACCTGCCGTTTGCCATCGAGCTGAAGAAGTTCATCGTCGAGTACTACTCCACCGGCATGCCCAAGCTGTTTGCCAGCGACATTGTGATCCACGACAAGGAAAGCGGCGCGGCGATCCCGGCGCGGGTCGAGGTGAACCACCCGGCCAGCTACAAGGGCGTGGAGATTTACCAGTCCAGCTTTGACGATGGTGGTTCCTCGGTCAAGCTGCGGGCTCTGCCCATGGTGGCCGGGGCCAAGCCCTTTGAGATCGACGGTGTGATTGGTGGCAGTGCGCCGATCTCCATGGGGGCGGGCAATGACAAGCTGACGCTGGAATACACCGCTCTGCGTGTCATCAATGTGGAGAATTTCGGTGACGCTGCCGCTTCTGGTGCCGATGTGCGCAAGGTGGATCTGCGCCATTCCATCGACTCGCGCCTGGGCGCGGCGAACAAGACGCAGACCCAGAAGGTGCTGCGCAATGTAGGCCCCAGCATCAGCTACAAACTGCGGGATGCGGCGGGCCAGGCCCGTGAGTTCCACAATTACATGCTGCCGGTGGATACGGGTGACGGTGTACCGGCTTTTCTGTTGGGCGTGCGCGAAAATCCGGCTGATGCCTTCCGCTACCTGCGCATTCCTGCCGACGCACAAGACAGCATGGAGGGCTTCACGCGCTTGCGTGCGGCGTTGGCCGACCCGGTGCTGCGCGAGCGGGCGGTGCAGCGCTACGCTGCCAAGGCGGTAGACCGCAGCCGGCCCGAACTGGCACAGCAGCTGATGGTTTCTGCCGGCCGAGCCATGGCCTTGTTCGCCGGTAGCCAGGCGCCGACGGCTGCGGGCACGCCGAACGGTGGCTTGCAGGCCATCTCGGACTTCATCGAAGCCAATGTGCCGCAGGACGAGCGAGCGCGGGCCGGCGAGGTGCTGGTGCGCATTCTGAACGGCGTGCTGTTCGAGCTGGCACAGATCAGCCAGGAAAAGGCCGGTCTGTCGCCCCTGGAGCCCGATGCCAAAAACCAGGGTTTCATGACGCAGGCGGTGCTGGCTTTGAGCGATGTGCAGCTCTACCCCGTGCCCATGGTGTTTGAATTGCTTGACTTTCATCAAGTACAGGCCAGTGTCTTCCAGGTAGCCCGCGCGCCCGGTAAAAAAGTCGTGTATCTTGGCTGCGCCTTCCTGATACTGGGCGTGTTCGCCATGCTGTACGTGCGTGAACGCCGCGTATGGGTCTGGCTCGGCAGCCGCGATGGCCAGACGCAAGCTTCCATGGCGTTGTCCACCAACCGCAAGACGATGGACGGTGACCGCGAATTTGACCACCTCAAGAGCAAGTTGCTTGGGGCCAAGGAATCGATATGAATACAGCAACCGCACCCTCCACCATCCAGTTGAACGAGGGATATTTCTCGCGCCGTAACCCTGTGGACTGGATTTTTGCCGCCCTGGTGCTGGCAGGTGGTCTGTTTGCGTTCAGCCGCTATATGGGCTTTATGGATGTCTATGAAAAAGGTATCTTGCTGGCAGCCATGCCTGCCGCCATCTGGGTGGGCTGGTTTTGGCGCCCCTTGCGGGTGTTGATGCTGGCCGTGGCCGCCTTGTCCCTGCTGGCGATTTGGTCCTACCAGGTGGACGGGCAGGGCAGTTTGCCGCGCTCGGAGTCGGTGTTCTGGTTGAAGTATTTCTTGTCCAGCCAGTCGGCCATTCTGTGGATGAGCGTGCTGGTTTTCATGTCCACCATTTTTTATTGGCTGGGCGTGGTGGCTTCGGGTAGCAATAGCGCCAGCATGGAGTTCATAGGCTCGCGTATCGCCTGGGCCGCCGTGACCATGGCCCTGGTGGGCACCATGGTGCGCTGGTATGAAAGTTACCTGATCGGTGCCGACGTGGGCCACATCCCGGTCAGTAATTTGTACGAGGTGTTCGTGTTGTTCTGCTGGCTCACGACCACCTTCTACCTGTACTTTGAGGCCCAGTACCAGACCCGCGCGCTGGGGGCGATGGTGATGCTGGTGGTCAGCGCGGCGGTGGGCTTTCTGCTCTGGTACACCGTGGTGCGTGAAGCGCATGAAATCCAGCCCCTGGTGCCCGCCCTGAAAAGCTGGTGGATGAAGCTGCATGTGCCGGCCAATTTCATCGGTTACGGCACGTTCTCGTTGGCGGCCATGGTGGCGTTTGCCTATCTGGTTAAACAGCAGGCGCTGGAAACCCGTTGGCACAAGCTCACGCCGCTGTGGCTGTTGGGCATCGTGCTGTGCTTCATGCCGCTGGTGTTCCGCAAGACCACGGCGGAGGCTGGCGGCAGCTACTGGGCTGTGTATTTCGCGATTTCGGCGGCCATCATGGGCGGCATCCTGGCTGGCCGCAAGCGCATCGCTTCGCGCTTGCCCGCTTTGGAAATTCTGGACGACGTGATGTACAAGTCCATCGCTGTCGGTTTTGCCTTCTTCACCATTGCCACCGTGCTGGGGGCTTTGTGGGCGGCCGAGGCCTGGGGCGGCTACTGGAGCTGGGACCCGAAGGAAACCTGGGCCTTGATCGTCTGGCTCAACTACGCCGCCTGGCTGCATATGCGGCTGATGAAGGGCCTGCGCGGCACGGTCGCTGCCTGGTGGGCGCTGGCCGGTCTGGGCGTGACCAGTTTTGCTTTTTTGGGCGTGAATATGTTCCTGAGTGGATTGCACAGCTACGGAACCTTGTAAGGTTTTTTCATCTCGGACGACTGATACTCACGTATCCAAGGAGTCCCCATGCTGATCAAGTCCCGCGCTAACGGTTTCATCCATTCCACCCCCAGCGACATCACGCCGCAGCGCATTTACGAGGGCCGGCGTGACATGGTCAAGCTGATGGCATCTGGCGTCGCCGGTGCCGCTTTGGCCGGTTGGGCCGGGCGTGAGGCGATGGCCCAGGGGGCTGGACAAGGTGGGGGCAAGCTGCCGCCGCTGGTGGGCGCCAAGTCGTCCGTGGCGGGCGCGGTGGTGATGGAGAAGGTCACCGACTACAAAGACGCCAGCAGTTACAACAACTTCTACGAGTTCGGCACCGATAAGGCCGACCCGGCCAAGAACGCCGGCACGCTGCAAACCAAGCCCTGGACGGTCGAGATCGAGGGCATGGTCAAAAAGCCGGCCAAGTACACCCTGGAAGACCTGCTCAAACTCAGCCCCATGGAAGAGCGTATCTACCGTTTGCGCTGTGTGGAGGGGTGGTCCATGGTGATTCCCTGGGTAGGCTATTCGCTCAGCGCGCTGATCAAGGCGGTAGAGCCCTTGGGCAGTGCCAAGTATGTGGAATTCGTCACCCTGGCTGACCCCAAGACCATGCCTTTCGTGGGTTCACGCGTGTTGTCGTGGCCCTACGTAGAAGGCTTGCGCCTGGACGAGGCCATGCATCCGTTGGCCTTGCTGACGTTTGGCATGTACGGCGAGGTGCTGCCCAATCAAAGCGGCGCACCAGTGCGCATGGTCGTGCCATGGAAATACGGCTTCAAGAGCGGCAAGAGCATCGTCAAGATCCGCTTCACCGACAAACAGCCGGCAACCGCCTGGAACAAGGCCGCTTCCAACGAATACGGCTTCTATTCCAACGTGAATCCCGATGTGGACCACCCGCGCTGGAGCCAGGCGACCGAGCGGCGCATTGGTGAAGACGGCCTGTTTGCCAAGAAGCGCAAAACGCTGATGTTCAACGGCTACGAGGCCCAGGTCGGCCAGCTGTACGCCGGCATGGACCTGAAGAAGTTTTACTGAGCGCTCAGCGGAAAGTTCTGCCATGAAAAAGTTGCTGTTGCATCCGGCGGCCAAGCCGTTGGTGTTCGTTCTGTGTTTGCTACCGTTTGCCTGGCTGCTCTACGGCGCTTTCACCAACGGCCTGGGTGCGAATCCGGCCGAGTACCTGATCCGCTCCACCGGTGACTGGACGCTGCGTTTCATCTGCATCGTGCTGGCAGTAACTCCCTTGCGCACCATGGCCAATTGGCCCGCTTTAGCCAGGTTTCGGCGCATGCTGGGGCTGTTTGCCTATTTCTACGTCGTGCTCCACCTGCTGAGCTACAGCGGCTTTGATATGGGTTTTGACGTGGGCGACATCGCGCATGACATCGCCAAGCGGCCTTTCATCCTGGTGGGTTTCTTGGCCTTCGTGTTGCTGACGCCGCTGGCTGCCACATCCTTCAACCGCGCCATCAAGGCCATGGGCGCCAAGCGCTGGCAGTTGCTGCACAAGCTGGTCTATCTGATTGCCGGCCTGGGGCTGCTGCACTTTTTCTGGATGCGAGCCGGCAAGCACAACTTTGCCGAAGTGGCGGTCTATGCCGCCATCATCGGGGTATTGCTGGGTTGGCGGGTGCAGCAGTTTATAAAGAAGATCGGGCTGCGCCGCACATCCACCCAGCGGGCGTAGCTATTAAATATGTAGCGACTAACCGACGCGCTTTTCCAGACGCAGCTGGTCTTCAATCGTCTCCCGCGCGCGGATGACGTGGGCTTGGTTGCCGTCCACCAGGATTTCTGCCGCGCGGCCCCGGCTGTTGTAGTTGCTGGCCATGCTCATGCAGTAGGCGCCGGCCGACAGCACCGCCAGCATGTCGCCGGGCTGCACTGCCAGATCGCGGTCACGGCCTATCCAGTCGCCGCTTTCACACACCGGGCCGACCACGTCGTAGGTTGTGCTGGCTTCTGTGCGTGGTGTGACTGGCGCTATGTGGTGGTAGGCCTGGTACATCGCGGGGCGGGGTAGGTCGTTCATGGCCGCGTCGATGATGCAGAAGTTTTTCTGCTCGCCGGGCTTGAGGTAGAGCACCTCGGTCAGGCAGACACCGGCATTGCCCACCAGGGAGCGGCCCGGCTCGATCATCAACTGGCGCTGGCCGTAGCCACGGGTGTCCAGCTTGGCCAGCAACTTGTGCCATAGCGCGTCGGCTGCGGGTGGTGTGTCGTCCTGGTAGTTGATGCCGAGGCCGCCGCCAAAGTCGATGTGGTGCAGGGGGATGCCAGCGGCTTCGATCGCATCCACCAAGTCCAGCACGCGGTCCATGGCGTCCAGGTAGGGCGTTTCTTCGGTGATCTGCGAGCCGATATGGCAGTCAATGCCCTTCACCTCCAGACCGGGCAGGCTGGCGGCGCGCCGGTAGGTGGCGAGGGTGTCTTCGTGTGCAATACCAAACTTGTTGCCTTTGAGGCCGGTGGAGATATAGGGGTGAGTCTTGGGGTCCACATTCGGATTCACGCGGATGCTGATGGGGGCGTGTAGCCCCTGGGACAGGGCAACCTCGTTCAGCACTTCCAGTTCGGCCGTGCTTTCCACGTTGAAGCAGCCTATACCCGCTTGCAGGGCGTGGCGCATTTCGGCCCGAGTCTTGCCCACGCCCGAGAAAATCACCTTGGACGGCACAGCACCTGCGGCCAACACGCGCTCCAGCTCACCTTGGGAGACGATGTCAAAACCGCAGCCCGCTTCGGCAAAGACCTGCAGCACGCCCAGGGATGAGTTGGCCTTCATGGCATAGCATATCTGCGCGTTGCGCCCTGCAAAGCCGCGCTGGTAGGCTGCCAGCGCATCCAGCATCGCCGCTTTGGAGTACACGTACAAGGGCGTGCCGTGGGTATGCGCCAGCGCCGCCAGCGACTGGCCTTCCACGCAGAGGACGTTGTCTTGGTAGGCAATATGGGGCTGGCCGGGCAGGGGCGTGGAGGTCATAGGATGGTCGGGCAAAAAGTTTGTGCCATGTTAGTTGCGCCAGCAGCGCAAAGGCCATGGCAAATACAAGGTGTTTTGGCGGTCAGGCCTGCAGATCCAAGCTTGTCTGGCAAAACACTTTAAGTTGCGGTTTTCAGGGGGCGGATGCTGGTTTTTCCGCCGGTTTAAGGATCTCCGGCGTCAGTGTTTGCGGCAGCGTGGCGCGCTTGGCTGCGGCTGGTTCGGTTGGGTGGTAGAGGTCACCTTTCTGGCCGCAGGCGCCCAGAATCACCATACAGGCGGTAGCAACAACGGGTCTGACTAGAATTTGGCTTAACTTCAACATGGCGAAATTGTATGACCGACCCCGAGTTCATGGACCGCGCAGAAATTTTGCTCCAGGCAGTGGAGGCTAGCTGCGACCGCATCAACGACAGTACCGACGCCGATATTGACAACCAGCGCACCGGCGGCATGGTGACACTGACCTTCCCCAACCGCAGCCAGATCATCATCAATCTGCAAAAACCGCTGCAAGAGGTCTGGATGGCCGCCAAGTCGGGCGGCTATCACTACAAGTTTGATAGCGATCAGTGGAGAGATACCAAAGGCCAGGGCGAATTTTTTGCCAGCCTGTCGCGTGATGCCAGCGTGCAGGCTGGCCTGCCGCTGGTGTTCTCCGCCTGATCAGTTCTTGAACAGATCGAGGATGCGGTTGCGCTCCTCGGCAGCAGGCGGTGCCGGGGGCGCCGTGCCTCCATTGGTAGCGGCTCCCTTGTCGTCCAGGCCCAGGCTGGAGACCCCGCTGGTGCGGTTGTATTCGGTGTAGAACCATTCCCCACCCACGTTGGTCACGCCTTCGGGCGGCACGAGTTCGGCTACGGGCACGCCGCTAAGGGCTTTTTCCATGAAGCTGATCCACACAGGTAAGCTCAGTCCGCCGCCGGTTTCGCGTGCGCCCAGGTTGCGCGGTGTGTCGTAGCCAATCCAGGTGATTGCGGTGAGTGTGGGCTGGTAGCCTGCGAACCAGGCATCGATGGAGTCGTTGGTGGTGCCGGTTTTCCCGTATACGTCGGGGCGCTTCAAGATGCGCTGGGCCGAGGCGGCAGTGCCGCGCAGCGTGACTTCATTGAGCAGGCTGGACATCATGAATGCATTGCGCGGGCTGATGGCGCGCATGGCCTCGTTCAGCCCAGGGGCCTTTGTTTCTACTAGCACTTTGCCGCGTTGGTCAGTGACCTTGGTAATCAGCCAGGGGTTGATACGGTAGCCGCCGTTGGCAAATACCGAATAAGCCGTGGCCATCTGCATGGGCGTGACCGAGCCCGCGCCCAGTGCCATGGTCAGGTAGGCCGGGTGCTTTTCTGCCTCGAAGCCGAAATGTGTGATCCATTCCTGGGCGGTTTGTGTTCCTACTGCCTGCAGGATGCGGATGGACACCATATTTTTCGACTTGGCCAATGCGGTGCGCAAAGGCATCGGGCCTTCAAACTTGCCGTCGTAGTTCTTGGGTTCCCAGGGTTGGCCGCCAGTCACGCCGGCATCAAAGAACAGCGGTGCATCGTTAACCACCGTGGCAGGCGTGAAGCCTTTTTCCAACGCCGCGGAGTAAATAAAAGGCTTGAAGCTGGAGCCGGGTTGGCGCCAGGCCTGGGTGACGTGGTTGAACTTGTTCTTCTGGAAGTCGAAGCCTCCGACCAGTGCCTTGATGGCTCCGTCGCGTGGGTCCAGGGCCACGAAAGCGCCTTCGACCTCGGGCAGCTGGGTGATTTCCCAGGTGTTCTTCGGTGTCTTGGTGACGCGGATGACGGCCCCGCGACGGATTTTGATATTAGGCGGGGCTTTGTCGGACAGGCCGGATTGGGCCGGCTTGAGCCCATCGCCGGTGATTTCCACTGCGTCACCGTTTTGGCGCACGGCCGTAATTTTCTTGGGGTTGGCGTCCAACACGATGGCCGACATCACGTCGCCGTTATCCGGGTGGTCGGTTAGAGCGTCGTCAATCGCATCGTCCAACTCGTCGGCCTTGGTAGGCAGGGTGACAAATTTTTCCGGGCCGCGGTAGATCTGCCGCCGTTCGAAGTCCATCAAGCCCTTGCGTAGGGATTTATAGGCCGCGTCCTGGTCGTCGGCCTTGAGCGTGGTGTACACATTCAGTCCCCGGGTGTAGGTTTCATCGCCGTATTGGTTGAACATCAGCTGGCGCACTGTTTCGGTCACGTATTCGGCGTGGACGCGGTCATTGCTGGCGCCAGAGCGGACTTTCAGCTCTTCTTTGCGTGCCGCATTGGCCTGTTCCTCGGTGATGAAGCCGTTTTCTTCCATCCGGCTGATGATGTACTGCTGGCGCACCTTGGCGCGGGACGGGTTGGTGATCGGGTTGTAGGCAGAGGGCGCCTTGGGCAGGCCTGCCAGCATGGCGGCCTCGGCAATCGAGATATTTTTCAGTGGTTTACCGAAATAGGTTTCTGCTGCTGCCGCAAAGCCATATGCACGGTTGCCCAGGAAAATCTGGTTCATATAGATTTCCAGAATCTGGTCCTTGCTGAAGGCGTGCTCCAGCTTGAAAGTCAGCAGGATTTCGTAGATCTTGCGGGTATAGCTTTTTTCAGCGGTCAGATAGACGTTACGTGCCACCTGCATGGTGATGGTCGAGGCACCCTGGCTCTTTACGTGCCCCAGATTTGCCAGCGTGGCTCGCACCATACCTTTGTAATCTACGCCGCCGTGCTGGTAAAAGCGCGCATCTTCGATGGCCAAGACCGCATCTTTCATTATTTGCGGGATTTCTTTGATGGGCGTCAAGGAGCGGCGTTCTTCACCGTATTCGCCCAATAAGATGCCTTCGGACGAGAACACCCGCAAGGGAAGCTTGGGTCGATAGTCGGAAAGATCCGAAATATCGGGCAAATTGGGGTACGCCACTGCTAGCGCGATGCCGATAACCAATGCAATAGCCAGCACGCTTGCCGCAACGGCGCCTACGCCCCAGAGCAGCAAGCGTAAAGACCAGACGGCCAGAGTGGAGCGGGACTTGGGAGCGGGAGGTGGGGCACTGGACGTGGGTTTTTTGGGCATAACAAACAGAGTGCCAAATAGGGCCGATAGGAATGAAAGCTACGTAAATTGCCCTCATTTTGCCTTTACGCTCGGTATGGCTCACGCAGTAGACTTGGCGCATTGACCGGATACCATGCGGCAGCAGCGGTGTTTTTCAGCCACGAATGGGGTGAGCGTATTGAGAAATATGCTTTGCCGGCCCCGATCTTGCTGATAGCATCCCCAAAATTTGTTAGATTTTGTAGCGTCTTGCTCACTACCAGGAGAAGGATTTGATCTCATTGGGATCGTTATTCAGCCGTAAACCTTTGCCGCTATTGGGTATTGACGTTAGCTCATCCAGTCTGAAGCTGGTCGAACTGGATCATGATGCTGCCGGTAATTTGGTTTTGAAGCGGTGCGCGATTGAGCCGCTTGAGCGCGGCTGGATCACCGACGGAAATATCGAAAAATTCGACGAAGTAGCGGAAGCTGTGCGTCGGCTAGTGAAGAAAAGCGGTACCCGCACAAAAAATGTGGCCATGGCTTTGCCCCCATCGGCCGTGATCACCAAGCGAATCGTGTTGCCTGGCGGCATGTCGGACATGGAGTTGGAAGTCCAGGTCGAGTCAGAGGCCAACCAATACATACCGTTTTCTCTGGAAGAGGTAAGTCTGGACTTTTGTGTGGTGGGGCCGAGTGCAAGTTCCGCTGGCGATGTGGATGTATTGATTGCCGCGTCACGCAAAGAAAAAGTTCAGGATCGACAAGGATTGGCGGAAGCCGCAGGCCTGAATCCAGTGGTTCTGGATATCGAGTCGTACTCCTCCCGCTTGGCTACTTCGCGGTTGATTGAGCGCATGCCTAACCAGGGTGTCAATCTCAAGGTGGCGCTGTTTGAGGTCGGAGCTTTGACCACCAGTATGCAGATTATCTGCAACGATGAGGTCTTGTATGAGCGTGACCAGGCGTTTGGTGGTGCTCAGCTGACGCAGCTGATCGTGCGGCAGTATGGATTTTCCCCGGAGGAAGCAGAGTCCAAAAAGCGCAGTGGTGAACTGCCGGAGGACTACGCCAGTGTCGTACTGCAGCCCTTTGTGGATAGCCTGGCCCAGGAAGTAGGCCGGGCGCTGCAGTTCTTCTTTACCAGTACGCCGTATAACTCGGTAGATATGGTGTTTCTGGCTGGGGGCTCTGCCTCCTTGCCTGGCCTTGTCGAGGCGGTGACCCAGGTTTCTTCTTTTGCCTGCACTTTGGTCAATCCATTCGATGGTATGGAAATGGGTAGTGACGTGCGTCTGAACAAGGTGATGCGCGAAGCGCCTTCGTATCTGACCTCTTGTGGTCTGGCCATGCGGAGGTTTCTGCAGTGATTCTTATCAATTTATTGCCGCACCGTGAGGCGGCCAGAAAGCGCAGGCGCGAGACTTTTAACGCCACCTTGGCGCTGTCCGCTGTGTTTGGCGCTTTGCTGATAGGCGTGGGATTCCTCTGGTATGAAAACCAGATATCTGATCAGCAAGAACGCAATGCTTTTTTGACTAAAGAAGTTGCCGTGCTCGATGAGCAGATCAAGGAAATCGCCAATATCGAGGCGGAAATTAAGGCTTTGACAGAACGTCAAAAGGCGGTGGAAGACTTGCAGTCGGATAGAAATCTGCCAGTGTACCTGCTGAATGAGTTGGTGAAACAGCTGCCGGATGGCACCTATATCACCAGCCTCAAACAGGAGAATCAAAGCGTCACGATACAAGGAGTGGCGCAATCGAACGAGCGTATCTCCGAGTTATTACGGAACCTGGCAAACAACACCCCTTGGTTGTCTCGCCCCGAGTTGACGGAAATCGTGGCCGGCAGTGTGGCTTTGACGCCACGAGATCAACGGCGCGTTGCTAAATTCAATTTGCGCGTGCGCTTGATGCGATCCAGCGAGGTGCAAAAGGCTGCGGATGGTTCCGGTGCAGCTCCCGCTTCTGCTCCCGCTCGCCCATAGCAAGACTGTCATGGCTAAAAAACTTTCATTCAATATTGACTTTCCTGCGGTACAGGAGAGTGTGCAAAAGCAGTTCCGCAATTTGCACCCTAGTGATCCATCGCAATGGCCAGTCGTTCCTCGTGCGCTATTGTTTTTGGCGGTGATTTTGGCGGTAGTTTTTGCGCTCTGGTTTGCCTGGCTTAACAGTTACGAGGATGACCTCAATGCTGAGCGTGCTAAAGAGGTGGAGCTGCGTGATACGTACCAGAAAAAATTTGCCAAGGCTGTGAACTTGGACGCACTGAAGAAGCAGCGTGAACAGGTGCAGCAATATGTGACGCAGCTAGAAAAGCAATTGCCCAGCAAGGCAGAAATGGCAGCATTGTTGTCAGATATCAATCAGGCTGGTTTGGGGCGTAGTTTGCAGTTTGAAGTTTTTCGCCCCGGGCAAGTGGTCGTCAAAGACTATTACGCTGAGCTTCCTATTGCCGTGAAAGTCACGGGGCACTATCACGATATGGGCTCTTTCGCTTCCGACGTGGCAAATCTTTCGCGCATCGTGACGTTAAATAATCTTTCCATTCAACCTTTGGCTGATGGCAATTTGGCGATGGATGTGACTGCACGCACTTTCCGCTATCTGGATGCCGATGAAATTGCCGCGCAGAAGCCAGGAGCCAAAAAATGAGGTTCCTTTCGTATGCGTTTGTTGGGTGTTCGATTGCGATGCTGGCGGGGTGTGGTGCATCCGGCGAAGATGAGTTGCGTCAATGGATGAGTGAGCAGCGCAGTACGGTTCATCCACGTGTCACCCCTTTGGTTGAGCCTAAAAAATTCATCCCTCAAGCCTATACTCAAGAAGGCGCTGTCGATCCTTTCAACTTGCAGAAGTTGACTCAGGCACTGAAGCGCGATTCCACCCAAAGTGTGGCCAACACAGCATTGATCGCACCAGAATTGGCCCGACGCAAGGAGGCGCTTGAGGCCTATCCTGTGGACTCCATGGTCATGGTGGGTAGCTTGCGCAAAGCCGGTCAGCCTGTGGCATTGGTACGTATCGACAACTTGCTGTACCAAGTTCGCGTAGGCAACCACTTAGGTTTGAACTACGGCTTGGTAACCAAGATTGACGAGTCTGAAATGAGTTTGCGGGAAATCGTGCAAGACGCCACGGGTGATTGGGTCGAGCGGCCGGCTAGTTTGGTGCTACAAGAGGGAGCGAAATGAAAAAGCAAAATCTGAAGGGGTGGCACATGCTAGACCGTCTGGTAATCGCGTTGGTGGTGGCTGTGGCCTCGGTTGCTGCCCATGCCCAAACTGCGATCGAATCTGTGACTGGTTCCCTGCAAGGGGGCTCAGAGGTCATTCGTATTGATCTTTCTGCACCACTGGCAGCCTTGCCGTCCGGAGTGTCCATTCAGTCTCCTGCCCGTATTGCATTGGATTTTCCTGGTGTGTCTAACGGCATTGGCCGTTCGTCTATCGATGTCAACCAGGGTAATTTGCGTTCAGTCAATGTGGTTCAAGTGGGCGAGCGTTCGCGCGTGGTGCTCAATCTGAAGCAGGCGACTTCCTACAAGGCGGAGATCAAGGGCAACTCATTGCTGGTAGTGCTTGACCCTGTGGCTTCGGCTCCGGTTATGGCTGCGGCGCCTACTTTTGCGGATAACGGCAGCCGAGATAAAGCTCCGCTAAAGGATATTGATTTCCGCCGCGCGGATGACAATGCTGGGCGTGTGATCGTGTCTTTGCAAAACAGCCAGGTCGGTGTGGATGTACGCCAGCAAGGACAGAGTTTGGTGGTGGAGTTCTTGAGCTCCACCCTGCCAGAGGGTTTGCGTCGCCGCTTGGACGTTGCTGATTTTGGTACCCCTGTTCAAACTATTACCACGACCCAACAGGGGGACCGTGTGCGCATGGTTATTGAGCCTAAAGGGGCTTGGGATCACAGTGCCTATCAGAGTGATGGTCAGTTTGTGGTCGAGATACGGCAACAAAAAGTGGACACCACTAAGCTGGTGCAAACGCCGGGGTTCTCGGGTGAAAAGCTGTCGCTGAACTTCCAGAGCATTGAAGTGCGCGCATTGCTGCAGGTCATTGCCGACTTTACTAACTTCAACGTGGTGACCTCTGACTCAGTGACGGGTTCGGTTACCTTGCGCCTGAAGGATGTGCCGTGGGATCAGGCACTACAAATCATCATGGACTCCAAGGGCTTGGGCATGCGCAAGTCGGGTTCTGTCTTGTGGATTGCACCCAAGGATGAAATTGATGCGCGTACCAAAAAGGATTTGGAATCCATCGCGTCTATGCAGGCGTTGGAGCCTTTGCAGACCCAGTCGTTCCAGATGAACTATGCCAAGGCGTCCGACATTGTGACGCAATTGGGCGGTTCTGCAATCGGAACTGTCAGCACCGGCCCGCGCTTTCTTAGCGCACGCGGCACCGCGATTTCTGAGCCACGTACCAACCAGTTGTTCGTAACAGATATTCCGAGCCGCTTGGTGGCTGTTCAGGAGCTCATCAAAAAGCTGGATATTGCTGTGCGTCAGGTTTTGATTGAGGCGCGAATTGTTGAGGCATCGGATACATTCGGTAAATCGCTAGGTGTGAAGTTGGGCTCTACGGCAGGAAGTTCAACCACTGCGGGAACTGCTGCTGGGAGTTATGGGCTCTCTGGTAATACCCGCTTTACGGTCGGGACGAGTTACAGCAATGTAACGGCCAGCAATGGCTCAAGCGGTGCCGCCGTGGATACCAGTAGCAATTTTGTGAATCTGGGGGCTGTGGGGCAGGGGGGGTATGACGCAGCGTCTTTTGCGTTGTCCATTTTTAGCAGTGCAGCGAATCGCTTCTTGAACTTGGAGATATCGGCTTTGGAAAACGATGGGAAGGGTAAGTTGGTTTCCAGCCCGCGCATCGTGACGGCCGACCAGACCAAGGCCTTGATCGAGCAGGGCACTGAGTTCCCTTATCAACAGGCGACATCCAGTGGTGCAACATCTGTGGCTTTCCGCAAGGCCAACCTGAAGCTGGAAGTTACTCCGCAGATCACCCCCGAGGGCAACATCATTCTCGACTTGGATATCAATAAGGACAGCCGTGGTGAGACCACTGCAGCTGGTATTGCCATCGATACCAAGCACATCAAGACCCAGGTGCTGGTGGAAAACGGCGGGACGGTGGTGATTGGCGGTATCTTTACTCTGGACGAGTCGGACAGCGTGACCAAGGTGCCGGTGTTGGGCGATATCCCTTACTTGGGCAATCTGTTCAAAACAAAAACCCAGGCGAGTACCAAGAAGGAAATGCTGGTATTCATTACGCCTAAGATGATTATTGAGCGCTCGGCAGCACGTTAATAAGTATTGAATTAAAAGCAGGGAATAGAGCTATGCGTTATTTGAAGTATTGGATGTGGCTGATAGTGATAGCTATGCTGGCCGCGTGCGGAGGTGGGGGTGATGTTGGAACTTCTTCATCAACGACTACGACCACCACAAGTACACCTACTGTAGCGGTCTCATTGGTCAATGCTACAGGAACTACGTTGAGTGCTAACTCAATTAGTAAGAGCAGTACTTACTATGCCAAAGCGGTGGTTACTAATGCCAGTGGTACGGTTCTGCCCAACCAATTGGTTACTTTTTCTACCGACTTCACCATCGCTACGTTAGCGGGTAATGCTGCAGCAGCCACGGCTTTGACCGATAGCAGTGGTGTGGCAAAGGTTTTAATTAGTCCTCTCAGCTTGACAACCACGGGTGCCGCAACCTTGTCTGCATCTGCAACGGTTAGTGGCTCTGCGGTAACAGGCAGCCTGAATTTTGGTACCACGGCGTCTAACGTGACATTAAGCAGCATGGCTGCATCGCCGACCAGCATAGGTGCGTTGGAAACCTCTGCGGTCACTGTAGTTGCGGCGGTGGACGGTACGGTTTCCTCCGGCGTGGTCGTTAACTTTACTGCGAGTTGCGGATCGTTCAGTCCTAGCAGCGCCACCACAACCAGTAGTGGGCTGGCAAGTTCCACTTATAAGTCAGTATCCGGATGTGGCGGTACTACAGTGACATTGGCGGCCTCCGCTTCCGGCGCAGCTGACGTAGCCAAAACCATTGTCGTCACTGCAGCAAAGGCTGCGAATATAGTGTTCTCCTCTGCAACACCTGTGCTGATGTATGTATCTAGTGCAGCCAGTGGTTCAAAGACTTCTATTGTTAAATTTCAGGTTTTGGATAGTTCATCCGTGGGAATGGCTTCACAAGCAGTGAGCATGTCGCTTTCCACTGCATCTATTGCATCTGGAGTGAAGTTTTCATTGAGTGGCAGCACAAGTACATCCGCGCAAACCGTAACGACCGATAGCAGTGGGTTCGCGTCAATTACTTTAGCTTCAGGTACGCTGCCAACTACTGCGTCGGTGACGGCTACATTGGTATCGGACAGTACGGTTTCGGCATCGTCGTTGGGCCTAGTTGTGACTACTGGTGCTGCAACTCAAAATGCGGCCTCCTTGAGTGCGACCAAATTAAGCATTGAAGCCTGGCTTACCGATGGTGTTACAACTTCGTTGACAATGCGTGTTGCAGACCGCATGGGAAATCCTGTCCCTGATGGTACATCCGTCAACTTTGTAGCCAGTGCCGGTTTGGTGACTGGCAGCTGCACTACTACAGCCTCAGCTTGCTCGGTAACTTATACCAGTCAAGGGACTAGGCCGGTCAACGGACGAGTAGCGATCCTTGCGTATCTCGATGGAGAGGAAAGCTTCATCGATTTGAATGGTGACAATATATGGCAGTCGGGTGAAACCTTCTACGACGTTGGTAAAGCTTATATTGACTTGAACGAAGACGGCAGTTGGGCCAGTGGTGAACAGATTATTGACACCAGCACAAACTCTACCGCTTGTGTTGACAGCACTAATACGTATCCAGCAATTGTTAATACTTGTGATGGTACTTGGAGTAGTGCAATTCGGGTGCGTAAGCAAACCATAATTACCTTGGCGACCTCTAGTGCATCGATTACGCGAACTACGGCAAAAACTTTAACCGGCTTCACTGTGTGGATACATGACACCAATGCAAATGCAAATATAAATGGCAATGTGAGTTTGTTCAACGCCATGCCAACTGGTACGACCGTGTCTGCTGCTATCGCTACCTCGGGGGCAACCTGCACTGTTGTTGCAGCGAGCCCTAATGTGGTTGTTAACTCTCCAAATGGGGGGCTTCACAATATTGTTTTGAGTGGTGATTCAGATTGCACATCAGTAACGGTTAACGTAACCGTCACTACTCCTGGTGGAACATCCACAACACAACCTCTTTGATTAGTCTCGTCGGCCTCCCAGGCTCCGGTAAATCCACCGTAGGCCGCCAACTTGCCCGGCGGCTGCAAGTCCCCTTCACCGACTCAGACCACGTCATCGAGCAGCGTATTGGCTGCTCTATCCGTGAGTTCTTTGAACGTGAGGGGGAAGCGCGTTTCCGCGATGTGGAAGAGGCTGTGTTGGATGAGTTGACGTTGCAGCCACATGGTGTGCTGGCGACTGGTGGTGGCGCAACCTTGCGGCCGGCCAATCGCCTGCATTTGCAGGAGCGTTGCCAGGTGGTCTACCTACGTTCCACGCCTGAAGAAGTATTTCGCCGCGTGCGCAATGACGTGAATCGCCCTTTGCTGCAGGTGAACGATCCTTTGACCCGTTTGCGTGATCTGTTTGCGGTGCGCGACCCCTTGTACCGGGAGACGGCGCATTTCGTGATTGAAACCGGTCGACCCTCGGTCGCCAGTCTCGTGAACATGATCGTGATGCAGTTGGAGCTGGGTACGCCGCGTCCTCCAACTGAGTGAGTTGTACCGCAGGCAGGCCCGGCGTTCCGCCTTAAACTGTGCGGCTATGCATGCCATTTCCGCTACTTCCGCCATCACCTCCCAAACCGTTTCCATCAGCCTGGGTGACCGCAGCTATCCCATCGTGATCGGCACCCAGTTGCTGGACAACCCTGCCACCTGGGCAGATCTGCCGCGCGCTGCTGCGGCCTTGATCGTGACGAACACCACAGTGGGTCCGTTGTACGCCCAGCGTTTGCAGGCCGCACTGCAAGGGCGTTACGCGGCCGTCCATACCGTGGCGTTGCCCGATGGCGAGGCGTTCAAAACATGGGAAACCCTGAATCTGATTTTCGATGCCCTGCTGGGCCACGGTTGTGACCGCAAGACGGTGTTGTTTGCGCTGGGCGGCGGTGTGGTGGGGGATATGACCGGATTCGCCGCCGCCAGCTACATGCGCGGCGTACCCTTTGTGCAAGTACCCACTACGCTGCTGGCGCAGGTGGACTCTTCAGTGGGCGGCAAGACGGCTATCAACCATCCGCTGGGTAAGAACATGGTGGGCGCCTTCTACCAGCCTTGCAAAGTGGTGTGCGATCTGGATACCTTGGCCACCTTGCCGGCGCGTGAGCTAAGTGCCGGCTTGGCTGAGGTCATCAAATACGGCCCCATTGCCGACATGGCGCTGCTGGATTGGCTGGAGGTGAATATCGAGGCTTTGCGGGTAGGCGATCCAGCTGCTCTGGCCTACGCCGTCAAGCGCAGTTGTGAGATCAAGGCCCATGTGGTGGGCCAGGATGAGCGCGAGTCCGGCCTGCGGGCGATTCTGAATTTTGGCCACACCTTTGGCCACGCTATCGAGGCGGGCATGGGCTACGGCGCCTGGCTGCACGGCGAGGGCGTGGGTAGCGGCATGGTGATGGCTGCGCATTTGTCTCAGCGCCTGGGTGGCGTGGACATGCCGTTTGTTGAGCGGCTGACCCGCCTGGTGCAGCAGGCGGGTTTGCCCACGCGCGGCGCCGTGCTGGATGCTGCCGACAACGCGGGCCGCTACCTGCAGCTGATGCGGGTGGACAAAAAGTCCGAGGCCGGTGAAATCAAGTTTGTACTCATACAGCCGCCAGGCAACGCTGTGATGCGCGGTGCACCCGATGCCTTGGTGCGTGAAGTGGTGGACTTCTGCTGTGCCTAGGAGTCTGCTTGCTATTTAATTGGTAGCTGCTTGCGTAGGAAATATAAGCGCTGGCGGCCTGTTGGATTGGAAAGATGCAATTAGCCCCTTACGCCTGCAACCCGGCCCTTACGCGGGGCCGCCGCTTCCCGGAAGTAGCGGCTCCCACGCGCACCGAATACCAGCGCGACCGCGATCGCATCGTCCACTCCACCGCCTTCCGACGTCTGGTGTACAAAACCCAGGTGTTTTTGAACCACGAAGGTGACCTGTTCCGCACCCGTCTGACCCACTCCATCGAGGTAGCGCAACTGGGCCGTTCCATCGCACGGGCGCTGGCGCTGAACGAAGACCTGGTGGAGGCAATTGCTCTGGCGCATGACCTGGGCCATACCCCGTTTGGCCATGCGGGCCAGGATGCGTTGAACGCCTGCATGGCCGACTACGGCGGTTTTGAGCACAACTTGCAAAGCCTGCGCGTGGTCGATGCACTGGAAGAGCGCTACCCCCAGTTCGACGGCTTGAACCTCACTTTTGAGACCCGTGAAGGTATTTTGAAGCACTGCTCCCGCACCAATGCTGAAAAGCTGGAGGCCCTGGCTCCCGCGCACCCCGACGGACGTGGGGACGTGGGCCAGCGTTTTCTGGCGCATACCCAGCCCAGTCTGGAGGCGCAACTGTGCAATCTGGCGGACGAAATCGCCTACAACGCACACGACATTGATGACGGCGTGCGTTCTGGCCTGATCACACTGGAGCAACTGCAAGAGGTGCCGCTGGTAGCCCATTTTCATGACCAAACCTTGGCTGAACACCCACAGCTGCCGGCCCGCCGCCTGCTGTACGAGTCCATCCGCCGCATGCTCAGCGCCCAGGTGTATGACGTGATTGCTGCTACCCAAGTCGCCGTGCAGGCGGCGACCCCTGCCGATGCGGATGCCGCGCGGCTGTGCCCACCTCTGTTGTCGTTCAGCCCGCAGATGCGTGTCCAATCGTTGGAACTGAAGCGGTTTTTGATGAAAAACCTGTACCGCCACCCCCAGGTGGTGGACACCATGGCGTTGGCCAAGACCATGGTGCGCCAGCTGTTTGAAGCCTATCTGGCGGCTCCACAGGAGATGCCGGCGCGCTTTACCACGCGCCAGGCCGAAGCTGTGCCGCGCAATGTGGCCGACTACATTGCTGGCATGACGGACCGCTACGCTGCCCGCGAGCACGAACGCCTGACGGGCCAGAAATTGTGGGGATGATGACCCCATGCCTATGTGATTTGGAGCCACGATGAGTTTTCTGAACCAACTCAAAAACCAGGCCCATGCGTTGCGCGATCAGCACAGTGCGCAGCAGCACACGGCCGAGACCCGTGTGGCCCAAACCGAGGCAGCCTGCAAGACGATTGCCAGCTACTTGGTGGACTTGGCCCAGCAGCTGAATGTGATCACGCCCCCCGCGCCAGCGTTCTCGCTTGACGGCAAGACCCCCTGGCCCGCCATGCGCCTGGTGGATTTCCGATGCGATGTACGCCAGAAGCGGCTGCGTGGTGTCGATGTGGTGGATTACATCGGCATGGGCTGGCGTGTGGTGCCGCTGGAGGGGCCTCCGGTAAAGGGGGCTGTCAGCGTCAACTTTCCACCCGATCTGGAGCGTGTCGAGTCACGCTTGACCTTGGGCCGGCTGAAGCACGACCGGCAAGAGATACGCCACCCCGAGTCGCGCAAACTTTTGTCCATTCGTTTTGAATATATGACCGAGCTGATGGGTAGCGTGCGCATCACGCCTGACCATGATCAGGCCCTGCTGGCATTCCGCATCAGCAACGCCAATGGCTTTGATGTATTGAACGCCGAGCGGCCCGCCGCAGACATCAACCAGGGTCTGATGGACGAGCTGGCGCGCCTGCTGCTGGCCCAGCCGAACCGGTTTCTATGACTACAGCCATGGTCGCCAGCGACGCCACCGTGGTGGATGACATGCGCCGCTGGTTGGTGCGTGCCGTGATTGGCCTGAACCTGTGCCCCTTCGCCAAGGCAGTGCATACCAAGGGACAGATCCACTATGTCGTCAGTTCGGCGCTTGACGCCGAGGCTTTGCGCGAGCAACTGATTGAAGAGCTTAATGGGCTGCTGGCGCAGGAGCCGTCTGCACGGGATACTACTCTTTTGATAGCACCGAGGGTGCTGCAAGATTTTCTGGACTTCAATGCTTTCCTGGGCGAGGCCGACCGCGTGCTACGCCGCATGGGACTCGAAGGGATAGTACAGATCGTCAGCTTCCACCCTGACTTCCAGTTTGGCGGAACCGAGCCTGGCGACATCACCAACTACACCAACCGCGCTCCCTACCCCTGCCTGCATTTGCTGCGCGAGGCTAGCATCGACCGTGCCGTAGCCGCCTTCCCCGAGGCCGAAGCCATCTTCGAGCGCAATATGGAAACTCTTGAAGCATTGGGGCAAGCCGGCTGGGATGCGCTTGGCGTGGGAAAATCCCCGCATGAAGACCCCCAAAAATAGGCCGGCGGCTGAACCCAAAGTCTCGGCGCTGCCGCCTGAAATCGATCCTGCCCAGTCCGTTGAGCTGCTCAAAGAGCTGCACATCCTTACCCGCGACGGCAAACTCAACCAGGACTCGCGCCGCAAGCTCAAGCAGGTCTACCACCTGTTCCAGTTCATCGAAAAGCTGCTGAAAGAGATACCAGCGGGCGAGGGCGGCTTGACCCTGGCCGACCACGGGGCGGGCAAGTCTTACCTGGGTTTTATCGTTTACGACCTGTTCTTTAAGGCACTGGGTGCAGGCCATATCTACGGCATAGAAACACGTGCCGAGCTGGTCGCGAAGTCGCAGGAGTTGGCGGCGCGCCTGGGTTTCGGCCGCATGTCGTTTTTGAACCTGAGTGTTGCCGAATCTACCGACTCAGTCCTGCTGCCATCGCGCATCGATGTGGTCACCGCGCTGCATGCTTGCGACACGGCGACCGATGATGCCATCGCCTTCGGCCTGCAAAAAAAGGCGAAGGCCATGGTGCTGGTGCCCTGCTGTCAGGCCGAGGTGGCCGCCTGCCTGCGCCAGAACAAGGCCTTGAACGGCACCAAAACTCCGCTGGCGGAGTTGTGGCGCCACCCGCTGCACACCAGGGAACTGGGCAGCCAGATCACCAATGTGTTGCGCTGCCTGTACCTGGAGGCCTGGGGCTACCAGGTCACCGTGACCGAGCTGGTGGGCTGGGAGCACAGCATGAAGAACGAGCTCATCATCGCCAAATATACCGGCCAGAAAAAGCGTGCCGCTGCCGAGCGCTTGGCGAGTCTGCTGGTCGAGTTTGGCTTGGCTGGCCTGGCGGACGCACGTTTCAAGCTGCCCGAAGCCAGTGCCAGCGTTTAGCTTCTAGCTACGCGCCCAGAAACCACCGTGCAGTTGCCAGCCGTGGCCGGTCTGCACCCAGCGGTGTGGCGTCCAGGTATAGCCTGGGCGGTGAGCCTCCCAATGACCGGGGTGCCACACATGGCGGCCGCCCTCCCAAACCCACACGCCTGACAGCCAAAAGTAGCCAGGAGCAGGCGCCACACCAATCACCTCTACCTGGGGCGGTGGAGGCGCTACTTCGGTGTACACCACCGGGCCGGCGGGCTGTGCCGGCGTGGTGTAGACGATCTGTTGCCTGGGTGGCGCCACTACGCAGCCAGACAGCGCCACTGCGCCCAATAAACCCACCAGAACCGGAACCGCTAGTCGAATACGCATTGTGTGTTTCTCCACGGCAAGCCACATGTTGCCGACCCTTCTATAACAATTGATGGCCGTCAGGCATCTACAACCTTTGCCGTAATCTTTTGTAAAGAAAAATAGGGGTCAGATTCCAATTACCATCGGCGTACCTTGGTTCCAACTTTCCTTCCCCGTATGGCCCGCCTTCCCCGACTGACCTTGCCCGGTGTTCCCCACCACGTGATCCAGCGCGGCAATAACCGCCAGGCCATCTTTGCGGACGCTGCGGACTACGACTTCTTTATGGACCTGTTGGCCGAGAACGCCAAGCGTTTTGAAGTGCAGGTGCATGCCTACGTCCTGATGGGCAACCATTTCCATTTGCTGGCCACGCCGGAAACAGAGCAGGGCTTGCCCCAGATGATGCAGGCGGTAGGGCGGCGCTATGTGCGTTACTTCAATGATAAGCAGGGCCGCAGCGGCACGCTGTGGGAAGGGCGCTACCGGTCCACGTTGGTCCAGACCGAGCGCTATCTGTTGGCCTGCATGGTCTATATCGACCTGAATCCCGTGCGTGCCAGCCTGGTACAGGACCCGCGCGACTATCCGTGGTCCAGCTACGGCCATGCGATCGGCCTGCGTGCTGACAAGCTGGTGACGCCCCACCCCTTGTGGTGGAACTTGGGCAACACGCCTTTTGCCCGCGAAGCGGCCTACGCCAATTTGGTGCAGGTCGGCATTACAGCGGCCCAGCAGCGCGAATTGACTGAATCAGCGCTCCGGGGATGGGCGTTGGGGGATGTTGATTTTGTTGCAAATTTACAAAAGAGAACCGATCGCAGGCTGACCCAGTCCGCCGCTGGTCGTCCAGTGTCGCGAAAGAATGGAGCATGAAAAATGCTTCCTGCGCTTATTTACTGTACATTATTTGCTATGTATTTTGATGTGTCCCTAAATATTTGTTGATGAATTTACTTAGAATTTAATTGGAATCTGACCCCAATTATTGCGCTTGGCATTGTTGTTGCAGTCCTTTATGCTTGCCATCCCCGCGAAAACATTTAGGAGAGCGCCCATGACAACGGCTGCCGAGATCCAGTATCTCAACGACCACGGTTTGTATTCTTCCGGCAACGAGCATGACGCTTGCGGCTTGGGTTTTGTGGCGCATATCAAGGGTGAGAAGCGCCACGATATCGTCACCCAGGCACTGAAGATCCTGGAGAACATCGACCACCGTGGTGCTGTCGGTGCCGACAAGCTCATGGGCGACGGCGCGGGTATCTTGATCCAGATCCCCGACGCGCTATACCGCGAAGAAATGGCCAAGCAGGGCGTGACCCTGCCAGCCGCTGGTGAATATGGCGTGGGCATGATCTTTCTGCCCAAAGAGCACGCCTCGCGCCAGGCTTGCGAACAGGAAATGGAACGCGCCATCAAGGCCGAAGGCCAGGTGTTCCTGGGCTGGCGCGATGTGCCGGTGGACAAGGATATGCCCATGTCTCCTACGGTGCGCAAGACCGAGCCGCTGCTCAAACAGGTGTTTATTGGCCGCGGCGACGATGTCATCGTGCAAGATGCGCTGGAGCGCAAGCTGTATGTGATCCGCAAGACCGCCAGTGCCAACATCCAGAATCTGAAGCTCAAACACAGCAAAGAGTATTACGTGCCCAGCATGTCCAGCCGCACGGTGATCTACAAGGGTCTGCTGCTGGCCGACCAGGTTGGCGTGTACTACAAGGATTTGTCCGACGAGCGCTGTATCTCGGCTATCGGCTTGGTGCATCAGCGCTTTTCCACCAACACTTTCCCTGAGTGGCCGCTGGCCCACCCGTACCGCTATGTGGCGCACAACGGTGAGATCAACACCGTTAAAGGCAACTACAACTGGATGAAGGCCCGCGAAGGCGTGATGGCCTCGCCGGTGCTGGCCGCCGACCTGGCCAAGCTGTACCCGATCAGCTTCGCCAACCAGTCCGACACCGCGACCTTCGACAACTGCCTGGAACTGCTGACCATGGCCGGCTACCCGATCAGCCAGGCCGTGATGATGATGATCCCCGAGCCCTGGGAGCAGCACACCAACATGGACGAGCGCCGCCGCGCCTTCTATGAATACCACGCCGCGATGATGGAGCCCTGGGACGGCCCGGCTTCCATCGTCTTCACCGATGGCCGCCAGATCGGCGCCACGCTGGACCGCAACGGTCTGCGCCCCTCGCGCTACTGCGTCACCGACGACGACCTGGTCATCATGGCCTCGGAATCCGGCGTGCTGCCCGTGCCCGAGAACAAGATCGTTCGCAAATGGCGTCTGCAACCCGGCAAGATGTTCCTGATCGACCTGGAACAGGGCCGCATGATCGACGACGACGAGCTCAAGGCCAACATCGTCAACACCAAGCCCTACAAGCAGTGGATCGACAACCTGCGCATCAAGCTCGACAGCGTGCCGGCCGACGCGGCCCAGCCCGCTGCCAGCGGCACTGGCTTGCTGGACCGCCAGCAGGCCTTCGGCTATACCCAGGAAGACATCAAGTTCCTGCTGTCCCCCATGGCCCAGGCCGGGGAAGAAGGCATTGGCTCCATGGGCAACGACAGCCCGCTGGCCGTGCTCAGTGACAAGAACAAGCCGCTGTACAACTACTTCCGCCAGATGTTCGCCCAGGTGACGAACCCGCCGATTGACCCGATCCGCGAAGCCATCGTCATGTCGCTGGTGTCCTTCATCGGCCCCAAGCCCAACCTGCTGGACATCAACCAGGTGAACCCACCGATGCGCCTGGAAGTAGCCCAGCCCATCCTCGACTTCGAGGACATGGCCAAGCTGCGCGACATCGAGCGCCACACCCATGGCAAGTTCAAGAGCGCCACGCTGGACATCACCTATCCCGCAGCCTGGGGCCGTGAGGGCGTGGAAGCCAAGCTGGCCTCGCTGTGCGCCGAAGCCGTGGACGCGATCAAGGGTGGCAAGAACATCCTGATCGTCAGCGACCGCGCCGTCAGCGCTACGCAAATCGCCATCCCCGCCCTGCTGGCCAGCAGCGCCATCCACCAACATCTGGTGACCAATGGTCTGCGCACCACCACCGGCCTGGTGGTCGAAACCGGTACCGCCCGCGAAGTCCACCACTTCGGCGTGCTGGCCGGCTATGGCGCCGAAGCCATCCACCCCTACCTGGCGATGGAAACCCTGGCCGACCTGCACAAGGACTTGCCCGGCGACCTGTCGCCCGAGAAAGCCATCTACAACTACGTCAAGGCCATCGGCAAAGGCTTGTCGAAGATCATGTCGAAGATGGGCGTGTCCACCTATATGAGCTACTGCGGTGCGCAGCTGTTCGAGGTGATCGGCCTGAACCAGGACACCGTGTCCAAGTACTTCACCGGTACCTCCAGCCGCGTCGAAGGCATTGGCGTGTTCGAGATCGCCGAAGAAGCCCTGCGCATGCACAAGGCCGCGTTTGGCGACGACCCGGTGCTGGCCAGCATGCTGGACGCCGGCGGTGAATACGCCTGGCGCGCCCGCGGCGAAGAGCATATGTGGACGCCCGACGCCATCGCCAAGCTGCAGCACAGCGCGCGTTCGAACAACTGGAACACCTACAAGGAATACGCCCAGCTGATCAACGACCAGAGTCGCCGCCACATGACCTTGCGCGGCCTGTTCGAATTCAAGATCGACCCGGCCAAGGCGATTCCGGTGGAAGAAGTCGAACCGGCGAAAGAAATCGTCAAGCGCTTCGCCACCGGCGCCATGTCCATGGGCTCGATCTCCACCGAAGCCCACACCACCCTGGCCGTGGCCATGAACCGCATCGGCGGCAAGAGCAATACCGGCGAAGGCGGTGAAGATCCGGCCCGTTACCGGCAAGAGCTGAAGGGCATCCCGATCAAGCAAGGCCAGACCCTGCGCGAGATCATCGGCCCTGAGGTGGTGGAAGCCACCAACTACCCGCTGCAAGACGGCGATTCGCTGCGCTCGCGCATCAAGCAGGTGGCTTCGGGCCGCTTCGGTGTGACCGCCGAGTACCTGGTCTCCAGCGACCAGATCCAGATCAAGATGGCCCAGGGCGCGAAGCCGGGCGAGGGCGGCCAGCTGCCCGGCGGCAAGGTGTCCGAGTACATCGGCAAACTGCGCCACTCGGTGCCGGGCGTAGGCCTGATTTCGCCACCGCCGCACCACGACATTTATTCGATCGAAGACTTGGCCCAGCTGATCCACGACCTGAAGAACGTGGCACCGCATGCTTCCATCAGCACCAAGCTGGTGTCCGAAGTCGGCGTCGGCACCATCGCCGCGGGCGTGACCAAGTGCAAGAGCGACCACATCGTGATCGCCGGCCACGACGGCGGCACCGGTGCATCGCCCTGGTCGTCGATCAAGCATGCCGGTGGTCCGTGGGAAATCGGCCTGGCCGAAACCCAGCAGACCCTGGTGCTGAACCGCCTGCGCGGCCGCGTCCGTGTGCAGGCCGACGGCCAGATGAAAACCGGCCGCGACGTCGCCATCGGCGCGCTGCTGGGCGCCGATGAATTCGGCTTCGCCACCGCGCCGCTGGTGGTCGAGGGCTGCATCATGATGCGCAAATGCCATCTGAACACCTGCCCGGTGGGCGTGGCCACGCAAGACCCGGTGTTGCGCAAGAAATTCCAGGGCCGACCCGAGCATGTGGTGAACTTCTTCTTCTTCATCGCCGAAGAAGTGCGCCAGATCATGGCCCAGCTGGGCATCCGCAAGTTCGACGACCTGATTGGCCGTGCCGACCTGCTGGACACCCGCAAGGGCATCGCCCACTGGAAGGCCAGCGGCCTGGACTTCAACCGCCTGTTCGCCCAGCCTAATGTGCCGGCCGATGTGCCGCGCTACCACGTGCAAGACCAGGAACACGGCCTGGAGAAATCGCTGGACAACGTGCTGATCGAGAAATCGCAGCCCGCCATCCTGCGCGGCGAGAAGGTCAAGTTCATGGAAGTGGCGCGCAACGTGAACCGTTCGCTGGGCGCCATGCTGTCCGGTGCGCTGACCAAGGTGCGGCCTGAAGGTCTGCCCGACGACACCATCCGCATCCAGCTCGAAGGCACGGGCGGCCAGTCCTTCGGCGCCTTCCTGGCCAACGGCATCACGCTGTACCTGATCGGCGACGCGAATGACTACACCGGCAAGGGCCTGAGCGGCGGCCGTATCGTGGTGCGACCCAGCATCGACTTCCGCGGCGCGGCCACGCAGAACACCATCGTCGGCAACACCGTGATGTACGGCGCGACCAGCGGCGAATCCTTCTTCAGCGGTGTCGCTGGCGAGCGCTTTGCGGTGCGTCTGTCGGGTGCCACCACGGTGGTCGAAGGCACGGGCGACCACGGTTGCGAATACATGACCGGCGGCACCGCGCTGATCCTGGGCAAGACCGGCCGCAACTTTGCTGCCGGCATGAGCGGCGGCGTCGCCTATGTGTACGACGAAGACGGTCAGTTCGCAAAGCGCTGCAATATGTCCATGGTGTCGCTTGAAAAAGTGCTGCCATCGGGCGAACAGCAGGGCCTGGGCGTGGCCGACCAATGGCACAACGGCCAGACCGACGAAGCCCAGCTGAAGAAGCTGCTGGAAGACCACAACCGCTGGACCGGCAGCAAGCGCGCCCGCGATCTGCTGGACAACTGGACCGAAGCCCGCGGCAAGTTCATCAAGGTGTTTCCGCTGGAGTACCAGCGTGCCCTGGGTGAATTGCATGCAAAAAAAGTGGCTCTAGCGCAGGCGGCATCTGCGCAAGCAGCTATTAAAAATGAAGCGGTGCCGGCTAAGTAAAGAACAAGGATTCAATCATGGGAAAAGTCACAGGCTTCATGGAATACGGCCGGCTGGAAGAGGGCTACAAGCCACCAGCCGAGCGTTTGAAACACTACAAGGAATTCGTCGTCGGACTCGACGAATCGCAGGCCAAGATCCAGGGCGCGCGCTGCATGGACTGCGGCATTCCGTTCTGCAACAACGGATGCCCGGTCAACAACATCATTCCCGACTTCAATGATCTGGTGTACCGCGGCGACTGGCAGAACGCCATCGAGGTGCTGCACAGCACCAACAACTTCCCCGAGTTCACCGGCCGCATCTGCCCCGCGCCCTGCGAGGCGGCTTGCACGCTGAACGTCAGCGACCTGCCGGTGGGCATCAAGTCCATCGAGCACGCCATCATCGACCGCGCCTGGGACGAGGGCTGGGTGAAACCGCGTGTCGCCAAGCACAAGACCGGCAAGAAGGTCGCGGTGGTCGGCTCCGGCCCCGCCGGCCTGGCCGCGGCCCAGCAGTTGGCGCGCGCCGGCCATGACGTGACCCTGTTCGAGAAGAACGACCGCGTCGGCGGCCTGCTGCGCTACGGCATTCCCGACTTCAAGATGGAGAAGAGCCACATCGACCGCCGGGTCGAGCAGATGACCGCCGAGGGCGTCACCTTCCGCACCGGCGTGATGGTCGGCGCGGCCAAAGACCCGCTGGGCAAGGGCTCCAAGGTCACCAACTGGGCCAAGGACACCGTCACCCCCGAGCAGCTGCAAAAAGACTTCGACGCCGTGGTGCTGACCGGTGGCGCCGAGCAATCGCGCGACCTGCCCGTGCCCGGCCGCGATCTGGACGGCATCCATTTCGCGATGGAATTCCTGCCCCAGCAGAACAAGGTCAACGCCGGCGACAAGGTCAAGGGCCAGCTGCGTGCCGATGGCAAAAAGGTCATCGTCATCGGCGGCGGCGACACCGGCTCCGACTGCGTGGGCACCAGCAACCGCCATGGCGCGGTCAGCGTGACCCAGTTCGAGGTCATGCCCCAGCCGCCCGAAGAAGAAAACCGCCCCATGACCTGGCCCTACTGGCCGATCAAGCTGCGCACCAGTTCCAGCCATGAAGAAGGCTGCGAGCGCGAATTTGCCATTTCCACCAAGGAATTCATCGGCGAAAAAGGCAAGGTCACCGGCCTGAAGACCGTGCGCGTCGAGTTCAAGGACGGCAAGCTGGTCGAAATCCCCGGCACCGAAGTCACCATGAAGGCCGACCTGGTGCTGCTGGCCATGGGCTTTGTAAGCCCCGTCGCCAGCGTGCTGGACGCTTTTGGCATTGAGAAAGATGCCCGTGGCAATGCCAAGGCGCATACCGATTTCACCGGCGGCTACGCCACTAATGTGCCCAAGGTGTTTGCTGCCGGCGACATCCGCCGCGGCCAGAGCCTGGTGGTGTGGGCGATTCGCGAGGGGCGTCAGGCGGCTCGTGCCGTCGATGAGTTCCTGATGGGCTTTAGCGATCTGCCGCGTTGAAAACCAGGTGCGGCGCGGCCGTTGGTTGCGCTGCACTATGGGCCTGGGCGAGGTTAGAGGTTAGGCCCCAGTGTTTGTTGGGCTTTACATACATACATACAAGTATGTATGGATTTGCTAGGCGCTACAGGCCAAGCCCTAGGACTATCCCTTATCATGCAAAAGCCGGAAGCGTTCCGGCTTTTGCCTTTCTATGACCACAGCCACACCAGACAACCTCGTTGAAATACGCCAGCTCACCTTCGGGTATGGGGAGCGCCCGGTACTGGACGGCATCACGCTGAGCATTCCGCGCGGCAAGGTGACGGCTCTTATGGGTGCCTCCGGCGGCGGTAAAACCACCGTGTTGCGCCTGATCGGCGGCCAGATTCAGGCCCAGTCGGGCGAGCTGTTGCTGGACGGCCAGAACGTTGCCGCATTTGACCAGGCGGGTTGGTACGCGGCGCGGCGCCGCATGGGTGTGCTGTTCCAGTTCGGCGCGCTGTTTACCGACATGACGGTGTTCGACAACGTGGCCTTCCCATTGCGCGAGCACACTGATTTGTCCGACGCGCTGGTGCGCGACATCGTGCTGATGAAGCTCAACGCTGTGGGTTTGCGTGGTGCGCGCGACCTGATGCCGAGCGAGGTGTCGGGCGGCATGGCCCGCCGCGTCGCCCTGGCCCGCGCGATTGCACTGGACCCGGATCTGGTGATGTATGACGAACCCTTTGCCGGTCTGGACCCGATTTCTCTGGGCACCTCGGCCCGTTTGATCCGTGAACTCAATGACACCATGGGCCTGACCAGCGTCATCGTCTCGCACGATCTGGACGAAACCTTCCATATTGCCGACAAGGTGGTGGTACTGGCCAACGGGAAAATCGTGGCCCAGGGCACGCCGGATGAGGTGCGTACCAGCACCGACCCTCTGGTACACCAATTCATCAATGCCTTGCCCGATGGCCCGGTGCGCTTCCATTACCCAGGCCCGACGGTGGACCAGGATTTCGGCGCCGGCTTGCGTACAGTGCCGCGCGCAGGAGGCCGGCCATGACTTGGTACAAGCCATCGGATGTCGGTTTCGCGGTGCGTTCCAAACTGGCCGACATCGGCCACGGCACGCGTTTGTTTCTGCGCCTGCTGGCGTCGCTGGGGGGCTCGCTCAAGCGCTTTGGCCTGGTGCGTGACCAGATCCACTTTCTGGGCAATTATTCGCTGGCGCTGATCGGTGTGTCCGGTCTGTTCGTCGGCTTTGTTCTGGGCTTGCAGGGCTATTACACGCTGCAGCGCTACGGTTCTTCGGAGGCCCTGGGCCTGTTGGTGGCCCTGAGCCTGGTGCGTGAGTTGGGGCCGGTCATCACGGCTTTGCTATTTGCCGGGCGTGCTGGCACCTCGCTGACGGCCGGCATCGGCCTGATGAAGGCGGGTGAGCAACTGAGCGCCATGGAGCTGATGGCCGTGGACCCCGTGCAGCGTATTCTTGCGCCGCGCTTTTGGGCGGGTGTGATCACCCTGCCTTTGCTGGCGGCTTTGTTCAGTGCGGTAGGCATTATTGGCGGCTGGATTGTGGGCGTGCTGATGATTGGGGTAGACGCCGGGGCTTTCTGGAGCCAGATGCAGGGGGGCGTAGACGTCTTCAAGGATGTCGGCAATGGCGTGATCAAAAGTGTGGTTTTTGGCTTCACCGTAAGCTTTGTCGCGCTGCTGCAAGGTTATGAGGCCCAGCCCACGCCCGAAGGGGTGTCGCGTGCGACCACGCGCACGGTGGTGGTGGCTTCGTTGGCGGTGCTTGCGTTGGACTTCCTGCTCACCGCCACCATGTTTTCTATTTAAGGCAGTTTTATGCAACGCTCGAAAAACGATGTGTGGGTAGGTTTTTTTGTGCTGCTGGGTGCGGTGGCCTTGTTGTTTCTGGCCCTGCAGTCGGCCAATCTGCTGTCGCTGAATTTCCAGACCGGCTATACCGTGAGTGCCAAGTTCGACAATATCGGCGGCCTCAAGCCCAAGGCAGCGGTGAAGAGTGCTGGCGTGGTGGTGGGGCGGGTCGAGAGCATTACTTTTGATGACAAATCTTTCCAGGCCAAGGTCACTTTGTCCATGGATACGCGTTACGCTTTTCCCAAAGACAGCTCGCTGAAAATTCTGACCAGTGGCTTGCTGGGTGAGCAGTACATTGGCATAGAAGCCGGTGCCGAAGAAAAGACGCTGGCGGCTGGTGACACGATTTCCACGACGCAATCCGCCGTGGTGCTGGAAAACCTGATCAGCCAGTTCCTATACAGCAAAGCAGCCGATGGCCCGTCCACGCCGGCAGCCGCTCCGGCGTCCGCACCTAAAAAATAAAAATACACAAGCTTGGTTGTTTACTATGAAAAATATAGCTAGATACGCACGATATAGCTGCGCTGGAGGCCTGTTGGCTTTGGTGTCTGCATGCGCCACAGGCCCGCAGGCCAATCCACGCGATCCACTGGAGCCGATGAACCGCAAGATCTATGGCTTCAATGAAGTCGTGGACAACGCGGTGTTCAAACCGGTGGCTACGGCCTATACCAAGGTGACGCCTCCACTGGTGCGCACCGGGGTGAGCAATTTCTTCTCCAACCTGGGCGAAGTCTGGAATACGGCCAACAACGCCTTGCAGGGCAAGGGCCAGAGCGCGGTGGAGAGCTGGATGCGCTTCAGCATCAACACCGTGTTCGGCATCGGCGGTGTTTTTGACCTGGCGACCGATATGGGCCTGGAGCGCCACAAGGAAGATTTCGGCCAGACCCTGGGCAGCTGGGGCGTGCCGTCCGGCCCGTATCTGGTGGTCCCGCTGCTGGGCCCATCCACCATACGTGATGCCGCTGCCTTGCCGGTGGATGCCCAGGGCAATATGCTGAACGCCGTGCCGCACTCGGGTGACCGTGATCGCTTGTATGGCCTGAGCCTGATCGATACACGGGCCAATTTGTTGCGTGCCACCGCTGCGCTGGAAGATGCCGCGCTGGACAAATATACGTTCACCCGCGATTTCTACCTGCAGCTGCGCACCAATGAGGTGTATGACGGCAATCCGCCAGATGCGTCGGCGGATGCGCCCAAATAGGTATTTTTAAGGCTTGCTATGTAAGCCTTGTGCAAATTGCACGCCGCTGCCGCCGTCTGGGTCAACCCATCGGTAGGCCGTTCCATTATTGAGGTGCGGGCTTTTCCCGCTGAGAGAAAGAGTGTATGAAACGTCGTTCTTTGGGCCATTGGGCCGTTGGTGTAGTGTTCGCTGTGGCGTCTGCCACGTCTATGCAGGTGTTTGCCGCCGATGAGGCGCCAGACGTCCTGGTGAAGCGCATCTCCACCGATGTGCTGGACACCATCAAGGCGGACAAAAGCCTGCAGCAGGGCAATGTGAACAAGATCATGGGCCTGGTCGATACCAAGATCATGCCCAACGTGAACTTCCAGCGCATGACGGCCTCCGCCGTCGGCCCCGGCTGGCGCCAAGCCACGCCCGAGCAGCAAAAGCGCTTGCAGGATGAGTTCAAGACTCTGCTGGTGCGTACCTATTCCGGCGCCTTGGCCCAGGTCACCAATGACCAGGAAATCAGCCTGAAACCCTTCCGTGCGGCTGCGGACGACAAGGAAGTCGTCGTGCGCACCGAGGTCAAAGGCCATGGTGATCCTATTCAACTGGACTACCGCCTGGAAAAGACCCCTGGCGACGGCGCAGGCTGGAAGATCTTCAACCTGAACGTGCTGGGCGTCTGGTTGGTGGAAACCTACCGCAGCCAGTTCGCGTCCGAGATCAACGCCAAGGGCATTGACGGCCTGATCACCACGCTGACCACGCGCAACCAGACCAACGCCAAAAAGGGCTGAGCGTGTTGGTCTTGCCCGTTGAGTTGACCCACGCACAGGCGACCGCATCCCTGCACATGCTGCTGCAGGGCCTGCGTTCGCAGCCCGGTGCGGTGGTCGTGGACGCCACGGCACTGACCAGCTTCGATTCGTCCGCCCTTGCCGTGCTGCTGGAATGCCGCCGTGAGAGCTTCAGTCTGGGCCGTTCTTTCGCGGTACGCGGGTTGCCCCAACGCTTGGCGGACTTGGCGGGACTGTACGGCGTAGCGGGCTTGTTGCCGGCGGCCTAAGAACACGTCCTAAACTGCCCCGCCGGGCGGAAAGCCCTGCTCCGACGGCGGCCGGGCCTAGCCGTTAAAATCACCGGCCCATGCCAGCCATCTCCTTCCAGCAGGTCTCCAAGACCTACGCCAGCCCCCGCGGCGCTAAAAATCCCCCCCTCACCGCCCTCGACAGCGTCAGCTTCGATATCGCCCAGGGGGAATTTTTTGGCCTGCTCGGGCCGAATGGTGCGGGTAAGACCACGCTGATCAGCATACTGGCCGGCCTGAACCGCGCCACCGGCGGCAAGGTGCTGGTGCACGGCCACGACGTGGTAAGCGACTACGCCAACGCGCGTCGCCAGCTGGGCGTGGTGCCGCAGGAGCTGGTGTTCGATCCATTTTTCAATGTGCGCGAGGCGCTGCGCATCCAGTCGGGCTACTTTGGCGTGAAGAACAACGACGCCTGGATCGATGAATTGCTGGAAAGCCTGGGCCTGGCCGACAAGGCAAATTCGAATATGCGCCAGCTGTCCGGCGGCATGAAACGCCGGGTGCTGGTGGCCCAGGCCCTGGTGCACAAGCCGCCCGTCATCGTGCTGGATGAGCCCACCGCAGGCGTGGATGTGGAGCTGCGCCAGACCCTGTGGCAGTTCATCGCCAAACTCAACAAACAGGGCCACACGGTGCTGCTGACCACCCATTACCTGGAAGAAGCCGAGGCCCTGTGCTCGCGCATCGCCATGCTGAAAAAAGGCCAGATCGTCGCCCTGGACCGCACCAGCGAACTGTTGAAAAACGCCTCCAGCAATGTGCTGCGCTTCAAAGTCGATAGCGAACTCCCCAGTGCCCTGGCGCAGCAGGCCCGCATTACCGGTCGTATCGTGCAGTTCCCCGCGCACAACGCGGCCGAGATCGAGCGCTATCTGGCGGCAGTGCGGGAAGCAGGTCTGATTGCCGAAGATGTGGAGATCCGCAAGGCCGATCTCGAAGACGTCTTCCTCGATGTAATGACCAATGGCTATGTTGCGAGCGAGGTGGCAGCATGACCGGCTGGCAAACCCTGCTCTACAAAGAATCGCTGCGCTTCTGGAAGGTGGCCTTTCAGACCGTGGGCGCTCCGGTGCTGACCGCCGTGCTGTACCTGCTGATCTTCGGCCATGTGCTGGAAGGCAAGGCCCTGGTCTACGGCACGATCAACTACACCGCCTTCCTGGTGCCCGGCCTGGTGATGATGAGTGTGCTGCAAAACGCGTTCGCCAACAGCTCGTCCTCGCTGATCCAGAGCAAGATCATGGGTAGCCTGGTGTTTGTGCTGCTTACTCCGATATCGCATTGGGGCTGGTTCTGGGCCTACACCGGCTCGGCCGTGGCGCGCGGCCTGCTGGTCGGCACCGGCGTCTTTGCGGTGACCGCCATCTTCACCGGCGCCAGCTTTGTGGCCCCGCTGTGGATCGTGGTGTTCGCGGTGCTGGGCGCGGCCCTGCTGGGTACGCTGGGCATCATCGCCGGCCTGTGGGCCGAGAAGTTCGACCAGATGGCGGCGTTCCAGAACTTCGTCATCATGCCCATGACATTCTTGAGCGGCGTGTTCTATTCCATACACTCCCTGCCACCGTTTTGGCAGACCGTCAGCCACCTGAATCCGTTCTTCTACATGATCGACGGCTTCCGCTACGGTTTCTTTGGCGTCAGCGATGTATCGCCCTGGCTGAGCTTGGGCATCGTTGGCACGGCCTTGCTGGTGGTCAGCGCCATCACCATCCATCTCTTGCGCATAGGCTACAAAATCCGCGGATAACACTTTCATGACAGCAGAAGAACTACAAGCCCTCATCGCATCGCACCTGCCCTGCGAACACATCACGCTGGAAGGCGATGGCCGCCACTGGTACGCCACCATCGTCTCGGCCGAATTCGAAGGCCGTCGCGCCATCCAGCGCCACCAGCGGGTCTACGCCACGCTGGGCGCCAAGATGCATACCGACGAAGTGCATGCCTTGTCGATGAAAACCTATACCCCGGCAGAGTGGGCCGCTTTGCCCCGCTAACCCTATTCCGATTGCATTTCCATGGACAAACTTCTTATACGCGGTGGCCGCAGCCTGCAAGGCCAGGTCCGCATCTCCGGCGCCAAGAACGCCGCCCTGCCCGAACTGTGCGCCGCGCTGCTGACGGCCGAGCCCGTCACCCTGACCAATGTGCCGCGCCTGCAGGACGTGGCCACCATGCTCACGCTGATCCGCAACATGGGCGTGACGGCCGAGCGATCTGAAGATGGCACAGTCAACGTCAACGCTGGCGCCTTGTCTTCGCCTGAAGCACCGTACGAGCTGGTGAAGACCATGCGCGCCTCGGTGCTGGCGCTGGGCCCGCTGCTGGCGCGTTTTGGTGAGGCCACGGTGTCGCTGCCTGGCGGCTGCGCCATCGGCTCGCGCCCCGTGGACCAGCACATCAAGGGTCTGCAGGCCATGGGCGCCGAGATCGTGGTCGAGCACGGCTACATGATCGCCAAGCTGCCCAAGGGCTGGACCCGCCTCAAGGGCTGCCATATCACTACCGACATGGTGACCGTCACCGGCACTGAAAACTTCCTGATGGCCGCAGCCCTGGCCGAGGGCGAGACCATTCTGGAAAACGCCGCCCAGGAGCCGGAGATTACCGACCTGGCCGAGATGCTGATCAAGATGGGCGCGAAGATCGAAGGCCACGGCACGCACCGCATCCGCATCCAGGGCGTGGATAAGCTGCACGGCTGCAGCCACCAGGTGGTGGCGGATCGCATCGAGACCGGCACCTTTTTGTGCGCTGTGGCCGCCACCGGTGGCGATGTGCTGTTGCAGCACGGCCGCGCCGACCATCTGGACGCGGTGATCGACAAGTTGCGTACCGCCGGCGTCACCGTCACCGCTGAGGCCGATGGCATCCGCGTGCAGTCCGCCGGCCCGGCGCACACGCACCTGAAGGCGCAGAGCTTCCGCACCACCGAATACCCTGGCTTCCCCACCGACATGCAGGCCCAGTTCATGGTGCTGAACTGCGTGGCCCAGGGCCCGAGCAAAGTCACCGAGACGATTTTTGAAAACCGCTTCATGCACGTCAACGAGCTGGTGCGCCTGGGCGCGCACATCCAGATCGACGGCAAGGTGGCCGTGACCGAGGGCGTCGCAAAACTGTCAGGTGCTACCGTGATGGCGACCGACCTGCGCGCCTCCGCCAGCCTGGTGATTGCAGGCTTGGTGGCCGAAGGCGAGACCATGGTGGACCGCATCTACCACCTGGATCGCGGCTACGACCAGATGGAAGCCAAGCTGCGCGGCATCGGTGCAGACATCGAGCGAGTGAAAGCATGATTACCTTAGCCCTCTCCAAAGGCCGCATCTTTGACGACACGCTGCCGCTGCTGCGCGCCGCCAACATCGAGGTGCTGGACAACCCCGAAACCTCGCGCAAGCTGATCCTGGACACCAACCAGCCCGGCGTGCGCGTGGTGCTGGTGCGCGCCTCCGACGTACCCACCTATGTGGAAAACGGCGGTGCCGACCTGGGCATCACCGGCAAGGACACCTTGATCGAGCACGGCGGCTCGGGGCTCTACCAGCCGCTGGACCTGCAGATCGCCAAGTGCCGCATCAGCGTGGCGGTGCGCGCCGACTTTGACTACGAACGGGCTGTGAAGCAGGGTTCGCGGCTGCGGGTAGCTACTAAATACGTAGCAATTGCACGCGAATTCTTCGCCGCCAAGGGCGTGCACGTGGACTTGATCAAGCTCTACGGCAGCATGGAGCTGGCGCCGCTGACCGGCCTGGCCGATGCCATCGTCGACCTGGTCTCCACCGGCAACACCTTGAAGGCCAATCACCTGAAAGAGGTGGAGCGCATCATGGACATCAGCTCGCGTCTGGTGGTGAACCAGGCCGCGCTGAAGCTCAAGCAAGCCCCTATCCGCGCCCTGATCGACGCCTTCGCCAAGGCAGTTGCCGAACGCTCTACCACCTGATTGCTATGACATTTGTAGCTGCTCCCGCACATCTATCCACCGCCAGTGCCACTTTTGAGACCGAATTCAAGGCACGTCTGCATTGGTCTGCCGAGGCGGATACGGCGATTGAAAAGACGGTCGCCGACATCCTGGCCGATGTGCAGCAACGTGGCGACGCGGCCGTGCTGGAGTACACGAACCGTTTTGACGGCCTCAGCGCGACTTCGCTGGCGGAACTGGAGCTGACCCAGGCCGAGCTGAAGGCCGCGTTCGACGCCATTCCTACTGCCCAGCGCGACGCTCTGCAAGCTGCTGCCGCCCGCGTGCGCAGCTACCACGAAGCGCAGAAAAAGGCCTCGGGCGAGAGCTGGAGCTACCGTGACGCCGACGGCAGCTTGCTGGGCCAAAAGGTCACGCCGCTGGACCGCGTCGGCATCTACGTGCCCGGCGGCAAGGCGGCTTACCCCAGCAGCGTGCTGATGAACGCCATCCCCGCCCACGTGGCCGGCGTGGCCGAGATCGTCATGGTCGTGCCAACACCGCGCGGCGAGAAGAACGCCCTGGTGCTGGCCGCCGCCTACGTGGCCGGCGTGACCCGCGCCTACACCATCGGTGGCGCCCAGGCCGTGGCCGCGCTGGCCTATGGCACGGCGACCATTCCGAACGTGCACAAGATCACCGGCCCGGGCAACGCCTATGTGGCCGCCGCCAAGCGCCGCGTCTTCGGTACGGTGGGCATCGACATGATTGCCGGCCCGAGCGAAATCCTGGTGCTGGCCGACGGCACGACGCCGCCCGACTGGGTGGCGATGGACCTGTTCAGCCAGGCCGAGCACGACGAGCTGGCGCAGAGCATCCTGCTGTGCCCGGACGCCGGCTACATCGCCCAGGTGCAGGCTGCTATCGACCGTCTGTTGAACGGCATGCCGCGCGCCGAGATCATTGCCAAGAGCCTCAGCGGCCGTGGCGCGCTGATCCACACCCGCAGCATGGAAGAGGCTTGCGAGATCAGCAACCGCATCGCCCCAGAGCACTTGGAAGTCAGCAGCACCGACCCGCACCGCTGGGAGCCGCTGCTCAAGCACGCTGGCGCCATCTTCCTGGGCGCCTATACCAGCGAGAGCCTGGGCGACTACTGCGCCGGCCCGAACCACGTGCTGCCCACCTCGGGCACTGCACGCTTCTCCAGCCCGCTGGGGGTCTACGACTTCCAGAAGCGTTCCAGCATCATCGAGGTCAGCCAGGCCGGAGCCCAGCTGCTGGGCCCGATTGCCGCCGAGCTGGCGTATGGTGAAGGCCTGCAGGCCCACGCCCAGGCTGCCGAGATGCGCTTGGACAAGGCCTAAGCCGGGTTTGGAAAAATAGGCCCATTTTTTGGGCATAAAAATAGCTGCTAGCGCAATTAGTATGTGCGCTAGCAGCTATTCTTTTTGATGCTAAAAAAGTGAGCGGATACCGGTTGCGACCTCAGCTGGGCATCTTGAACCCTGGCGCGTGCTTTTGCAGCCACTGCTCCAGCATCATCAGAATCCAGACCATTTCACCGTAGTAACCGGGGTGCTCCTGCAGCCGCTCGGCCAGCAGGCTGCGGATGAAGTCCGGGCGCACGATGTTGCGCGTGGCCAGGCTGTTCAGCGAGTCGCTGGCGAGCTTTTTCAGGCCGTCGTGGCGCGTGGCCCAGACGCCGAAGGGCAGGCCGAAGCCTTGCTTCTTTTTGGTCAGAATCTCGTCCGGTAGGAAGCCGCGCAACGCTTCCTTGAAGAACCAGCGCAGCTTCAGGCCCTTGAGCTTGTACTCGGTGGGCAGCTTCAGCGAGAACTCCAGCAGGGCCTGGTTCAGCATGGGGAAGCCCACCTGCAGGCCGGCCAGCTGGGTGGTGCCGCAGACCTTGGGCAGGTCGGTTTCGGCCAGGGTGTAGCGCCAGTCAAAGGCCAGCATGCGGTTCACCAGGCTGTCGGTGCGGGCCTGTTCCCATACGCCGCGCTGCTGCACGGCCGGGCCCTGCACGTCGATGCGCGCCAGGAAGTCGGGGGTGAACACATCGCTGATGCCTAGGCGCAGCAGCAAGTTGTACATCTGCAGCCGGTCGGGCATGGGCACTTTGGCCTGCTCCACGTAGCTGGAGGCCTTGCTCAGCAGGCTGATGGAGCTGTTGGCAGTCTTGCCCAGCAGGGGCTCCATCAGTCCGCTACGGATGGGCGCTGGCACCACGTCGTACCAGCCGAAGACGCGCTGCTTGGCGTAGCGGCTGTTGCCGCCAAACAGCTCGTCGCCGCCGTCGCCGGCCAGGATCTTGGTGACGCCGTCGTCCTTGGCCATGCGCGCGCAGTAGTACGAGGGTAGGGCGGACGAGTTGCCGAAGGGCTGGTCGTAGGAGGCGGCCACGTCAGCAATGCTGTGTACCAGGTCCTCGGGGGTGACGTAGTACTCGTGGTGTTCGGTCTTGAAATGGCGCGCAGCCAGCCGTGCGTACTCCATCTCGTCGTAGCCCTCGGCGTCGAAGCCGATGGAATAGGTGGCGGCGGGTTTGCCGGCGGCCTGGCCGATCATGCCGGCCACGGTAGAGCTGTCGGTGCCGCCGCTCAGGAAGCAGCCGGCCTTGCCGCCGTCCAGCTCGCCTGCCACGGCACTGCGCACCAGGCTGCGGAACTCGTCGCGCAGGGTGTCAAAAGAGGCGCCGGTCTGCTCGTTGAATGTGGGCACCCAGTAAGGTGCCACCAGCAGCTGGCCTTTGTCGAACACCGCGTAGTGGCCGGCCGGCAGGCGGAACACGTCCTTGAAGATGGTGCGCGGCGAGGGGATGGCGTGGAAGAACAGGTAGTCAAAAATTGCCTGCGGGTCCACCTCGGCGCTGGCATCGGCCAGCGCGTCCGCGCGGGCAGCAAAGCGCAGCTGGCCGTCCTGGATGCGGTAGCACAGGCTGCGCACGGCGAAGCGGTCCACCGCCAGAAATGTGCGCCCGGATGCCTCTTGCAGCGCCACGGCAAAGTCTCCGCTGGCCTGCAGTGCGGCCGTGGCCGGGTTGTCAGCAAAGGCGGCCTGCCAGGCGGCTACCGCGCCGTCGGAGCGGGCCAGCGTGGCCAGGCGGGCATCTGCAAACAGGGGGGAACCAAGCACCAGTGAGGAGGGGGTCAAGGACATGGGCGGATAGGGTATGAAAAGCCGATACAAGTGCAGTAGCGCGGGGGGCTGGAAAGCTCAAGGCCGGGCCGGGTTCAGCTGCTGCAGCGCTCCGGGATTATGCGGGGCATTGCCCGCAGTGCTCAGGGCCGCGCTGTGCGCGGGGTGAATATATTCGCGCAGGGGCCGCAGATCCTGGCCGTTGGCGCTGCCAGGGGCCATGGCTTTGCCGACCAGGGGGCTGTCGGCGCGCAGCCGGTAGTCGTAGCCGGGGGCGAAGGCGCTGCGGTCCAGCCGGTAGTTGTTGCGCCAGGTACCTGGTGTGTTGGGCGCGCTGGGCAGCGGTGTGGGGCCTATGAACAGGTTGTTGACGGCCAGCACCGTGTCGGCGCCGGGTTTGATGCGCAGCCAGGTGCCGCCGCCGGGCAGATCGTCCACCAGGGTGTTGTGCGACAGATAAAGCTGGTTGCTAGGCCAGGCATAGCCTTCGGCGCCGAAGGAAATCACATGCGGGTTTTCGGTCAGCGGGCCTTGCTCCACGATGTTGCCGATCACATAGGCCACGCCGCCATCGGGGAACTCCAGCTCGTAGCTGGCGCTCCCGCCGGCCTCGTCGGTCAGGCGGTTGTACAGAATGTAGTTGGCGGCGGCCCGGCTTTTCAGCAGATGGCCCGTGTGGGCGTGGTGGAAATAGCTGCCGCTGACCGTGGCCCGCGCGATGCGGCCTATGTAGAGGTTGTGGTTGTGGCCGTCCGGGCGGCTGTTGTAGGCGAATTCGCTGTCCTCCACCTCCAGCACCGCGTTCGCGTCGTTGCTGGTCAGCAGGCCCATCTCGTTGTAGGTGAAGCTGCAGTTGCGCACCACCAGCCTACCGGCTTCAAAGCGTATGCCGGCTCCGTTGCGGCTCTCCACCTGTGCGCCGGAAAAGTCAAAACCCTCTACCGTGAACTGGGGGCTGCGCACCACCCAAATGCCTTTGCCCTCGGCCGCCATGCCATTGGCCTGCAGACGCACGCGGCCGCCCACGGCACGCAGCGTCATGTGGGACTGGGTCCATACCGCCACGTCGCCCAGGTAGTCGCCGGCATCTACTTCAATCAGCGTGTTGTCGCCCGCCATCTGTGCTGCAGCAGCTATGGTTTTGATAGTACGCAGGGGGCCGACCCGCAGCAGCGTGGCCGCGTCGGCCGCGCCGGCTAACAGCAGCCAGGCCAGCAGCCACAGGCGGCACAGCATGGCGAGGGTGGGGCGGTTGGAGAGGGTGGCGGGCATGGATGGCAGGCATTCTGCCGGATGCGGGCGGATCGGCGTCTGCCCGTATGATCTCTGGCTGCATAGAACACAACCCCAGGGCCAGCCGTTTGAAAACAGTTTTAATGATCGCCTACCACTTCCCGCCCTTGGCAGGCAGCAGTGGCATACAGCGCACATTGCGGTTTGTGCAGCATCTGCCCGCGCTGGGCTGGCGTCCCTTGGTGCTGACGGCCGAAGAGCGCGCCTACGAGCGCACCAGCCCCGACCTGTTGGCCGATGTGCCACCCGAGACCGTGGTGCAGCGCGCCTTCGCCCTGGACACCGCGCGCCATCTGAACATCAAGGGCCGCTACATGGGCTGGATGGCCCGGCCCGACCGCTGGGTCAGCTGGCGCTTCGACGCCGTGCGCCAGGGCCTGCAGATGGTCAAGAAGTACAAGCCGGACGCCATCTGGTCCACCTATCCGATTGCCACGGCCCATGTGATTGGCCAGCAACTGCACCAGAAGACCGGCATACCATGGGTGGCCGACTTCCGCGACCCCATGGCGCAGGAGGGCTACCCTGCCGACCCTGAAACCTGGCGCAGCTACCAGCGCATTGAACAGCAGGCGCTGGAGCAGGCGCGCTATTCGCTGTTCACCACGCCTGGTGCTGCGCAGATGTACCGCGAGCGCTACCCCCAGGCCGCCAGCCGCATTGCGGTGCTGGAAAACGGTTATGACGAGGAGAGCTTTGCCAACGCCCCGGCCGCGCCCACCCAGCCGCTGGCGGCCGACCAGCCCGTGGTGTTGCTGCACAGCGGCATCGTCTACCCCTCTGAGCGCGACCCGACCCAGCTGTTCCAGGCTTTGCAGCGCCTGCGTGCCCAGGGCGGCCTGCAACCGCAGCAGCTGAAAATCCGCTTCCGTGCCTCGGCGCACGATGATCTGCTGACCGGCCTGTCCAGCCAGTACGGCGTGCAGGACTTCATCGAACTCTGCCCCGCCGTGCCCTACCGCCAGGCGCTGGCCGAGATGCTGTCGGTAGATGCCTTGCTGGTCATGCAGGCCAGCAACTGCAATGCGCAGATTCCCGCCAAGATCTATGAATACCTGCGCGCCGGTAGGCCTTTGCTGGGCCTGACCGACCCGGTGGGCGACACGGCGGGCGTGCTGCGCGGTGCGGGCCTGGATGCCATTGCTCCGTTGGATTCCGTCGACGCCATGGTCGAGCTGCTGCCGCGCTTCGTGGCCGCGGTGCGCAGCCAGTCGGTGGCCCTGCCCAACCCGGCGGCGGTGCGCGATGCCTCGCGCCAAGGTCGTTCCCAGGCGTTCGCGCGGCTGCTGGATACGATTTAACCGGGACGCGGGAAGGTCAACGTCACGCGCAGCCCGCCCAGCGTGGGTGATGCGTCCAGAGTCAACGTGGCCTTGTGGGCTTGCGCGATGGCCTGGGCAATGGCCAGGCCCAGGCCGCTGCCGCTGGCACCCGCTTCGGCGCTGCGGTAGAAGCGGTCAAACACATGGGGTAGGTCGGCCGGCGCAATGCCGGGGCCAGAATCTTCCACGGTCAAGGTGGCGCCGTCCGGCGTAGCAACCAGGCCCACATCCACCCGGCCCTGCGCTGGCGTGTACTTCAGCGCGTTGTCCAGCAGGTTGCGTAGCAGGATGCGCAAGGCCTCGGCATGGCCCTGCACCCAGGCTGGGGCGTCGGCATTCACACCCAGGTCCATTTGCCGCTCATGCGCCTGTGGCAGGGCTTCTTCCACGGCCAGGCGCACCAGGTCTTGCAGATTCAGCTTTTGTGCCGGGGTATCGGCTGCGGACTCCTGCCGGGCCAGCACCAGCAGCTGGTTCATCAGCCGGATGGCGCGGTCTATGCCCTGGTGCAGCCGGACCACGGCGACATCGCGGCCCGGGCCATCGGCCGCACGGCCCAGAGCCTGGGCTTGCAGCTTGAGCGCGCTCAGGGGCGAGCGCAGCTCGTGCGCGGCATTCGCCACAAACGACTTTTGCGCATCAAACGCCGCATGCACGCGGGCGAACAGCAGGTTCAGCTCGTGCACCAGGGGGCGCACCTCGTCTGGCAGGCCGCTGTCGGGCAGGGGCGACAGGTCGTCGGCGGCGCGGGTGGCAATTTGGCGGCGCGTGCGCTCCAGCGGCTTGAGCGCATGGCGTATGGCCCACCACAGGGCCAGCATCAGCAGCGGCGCCATCCAGGCCATGGGCAGCATGGCGCGGACCGCCAGAGCCCGGGCGCGGGCCTGGCGAGCGCTCATGTCCTGGGCGATCTGGATGGTCTGCGCCGGGGTCTGGATGGAATACACACGGTAGCGCGTGCCGTTCTGCTCTACGTCCGAAAAGCCCAGTACGGCCTGCGGCGGCAGCCGGTTGTGGTGCGACTGGAACAGCTGCACGCCGTTGGCGCTCCATATCTGCACCTCGTAGTCAGTGTCGTCGTCTGACTCCAACGGATCGAGCTGCCTGGGGGTGCCATTGCGCAGCGCATAGGCCATTTGCTGCAGGTGGTAGTCGAACATCTCGTCGGCCTGCTGCAGCGCCCCGTGGTAGGCGGATGCGGCCTGGAACAACGCAGCGGCCAGGATGGCTGTCATCACCGAACCCAGCAGGCGCCGGCGCAGGGAATACGGGCTGGTCATGGCTTCGGAATCACGTAGCCCAGGCCACGCACGTTCTGGATCAGCTCGCTGCCCAGCTTTTTGCGCAGGCCGTGGATGTACACCTCGACTGCATTGCTGCTGACGTCGTCCTTCCAGCTGTAGAGCTTTTCCTCCAGCTGGGCGCGCGAGAACACCACGCCGGGGCGCGCCATCAGCGCCTCCAGCACAGCCCATTCGCGGGCCGACAGGGCGATGGTCTGGCCGTCGCGCGTGGCTTCGTGGGTGACAGGGTTGAGGCGCAGGCCGTGGATTTCCAGCGCCGGGTCGGCGCGGCCGGCGCTGCGCCGCGTCAGGGCGCGGATGCGGGCCAGCAGCTCGTCGATGTCATAGGGTTTGAGCACATAGTCGTCGGCTCCGGCGTCCAGTCCCTTGATGCGCTCGGCCACGGCATCGCGCGCGGTAACGATCAGTACCGGTGTGCTGTCCTTGCGCAAGCGCAGGGACTTGAGCACGTCCAGCCCGTCTTTTTTGGGCAGGCCCAGGTCCAGCAGCACCAAGTCGTACTGCTGGGTGCTCAGCGCGGTGTCTGCCATGGCGCCGTCTTTGACCCAGTCCACGGCGAAGTGCTCGGCGCGCAGTACGTCGAGCACAGTTTCGCCAATCATGGGATCATCTTCGACGAGCAGTAGTCGCATTGTGTTTCCTCCGTGCAATTATCGCGGCCTCCGGCTTAGGTGGGGCTTAAGCAGCTTCGGCGCCACGGCGTTGCCGAAGGCATGCACTTTCGCTACCGCAAGCCGCTGTTCCGTAAGCCATGTTTTATGCAAATTCGTCGTGTTTTCTACATTGATGTTGTGTGCCTTAAGGTGAGCCCTCCATGACGCGGCGTTGGGAGCTGGATGCTATGCGCGGCCTGATGCTGGTGCTCATGACGGTGACGCACTTACCCACGCGGCTGAGTTCGCCCCTCGGGCAGCCCTTTGGATTTGTATCGGCCGCGGAGGGGTTTGTACTTTTGTCCGCGTACATGGCGGGCTTGGTATACGCCAAGTTGGCGCAACGGGATGGCATTGACGCCATGCGTATGGCGTTCTGGAGGCGGGCGATCAAGGTCTATGCATGCCATGTCGCCATGTTGTTGTTTTTATTCACGGCCGTTGCCGCAGTCGGTTTGCGGGTGGAGCAGCCCGCCGTGACCAACTTGATGTCTTTTTACCTGGCGCAGCCGTTGACCGCATTGGGGGCTGGGTTGTTGCTTGTATATATGCCGCCGCTGCTGGATATCCTGCCCATGTACATCCTCTATATGCTGGCCAGTCCCTGGGTTTTGGCATATGCCTTGCGGCACGGATGGAACGGGGCGATGACCTGGAGCCTATGCGCATGGCTGTTGTCGCAATTTGGGCTAGGGGCATGGGTGTATGGCGCCACCGTTGCGTTAACGGGGCTGGTTGTGCCTATCCGTGAAGTTGGTGCGTTCTCGGTGTTTTCATGGCAGTTTCTTTGGGTGTTGGGCCTTTGGATGGGGGCTAGCCGCCATGCGAAGGATGCGCGGCCTTTTGTTTTTCCGCACTGGGCCGTTGTGTTGGCGGTGCTGATGGCGTTTGCCGGGTTCGTATGGCGGCACGGCGTGGGGCAAGCGCCCTTTGGTGCCGATCAAAACCTGAATATGTTGTTTGACAAATGGTTGCTCGGGCCGCTGCGGCTGCTGGATTTATTTGCATTGATGGTGGTGGTTCTTCATTTTGGCCCTGCGCTTGCGTCGCGGATATCGAGCCTGCCATGGCTGGAGGTGCTGGGTGCAGCCTCATTGCCCGTGTTTTCCGCGCATTTGGTGATCGTTTTGCTGGCGCTGACTTTTTTGGGAAGCGACCCGTTCGCCCACGCCTGGTGGGTGGATGTGGTGTTGCTGGCGGGCTGCTTTGGTGTGCTGTATGGGGTTGCCCGGGTATCGCTCAGGCTGGACCGTTTGCACCGGATGGAGGTGGGGATTCGCGGCTCGGGTGTGCGCTTTTAATTTTGAAAGCGTGGCGTTGGCAGTGGCCTTTAATGGCTGCCGGCAATTTGCGCAGTCGGCACTTGGGCTGGCGCGGACGCCGGAAGCTGCGCGGCAATGATCGACTTCCATAGCCGGTAGCCAGCTTCGTTCAGATGCAGCTGATCGGGTTGAAACAGCTCGGGCCGGGGTTGGCCCTCAGCGTTCAACATCGGCTGGAAGATGTCGATGTAGCGCACGTCCTGCAAGCTGTGCACATAGTCGGAGATCAGTGCATTGGTCTGTCTTATCTTTGGCAGCAGTTCAACGCGCGACGGGCTGGGCTTGATCGAGATGTAGGAAATGCGGGCTTCTGGCAACTCCGCCCTCACGCTGCGTACAAATTTTGCAAAGCTGTCTCTCACATCAGCTGGACTGCGACCTTCGGCCAAATCGTTATCGCCTGCATACACCAGCACCTGCTTGGGCCTGTAGCGGATCACCAGTTCGCGCACGAAGTGGTTGCAATCGGCCATGGTGGAACCACCAAAACCGCGGTTGATGATCACCGGCACCTGCCTGAAATCGTCCGACAGGCTGGTCCACATCCTGATCGTGGAGCTACCCACAAAAAGAACGCCATCACTGGCAGGCAGCCGTTCGTTGTCGGCTTTGGCAAATGCATCCAAGCTGCTTTGCCAGCGGGTCTGTGGGCTCAATAGCGGAGCCGAAGCCTGTCCGCCCCCCACCGGAACAGGCGTGGATACCGCCAGGGCTACGGGGAATAACGGTGCTTCGGCACCCGCCTTGTGGATCGCACCCGAAAGCACCAGCAAAGCTGTGAGCGCTTTGACGCGACGGCTGTAGTGGGCAACGGTGGAGCGGGCGGGTTTCATGGGACAGGGCATTGTGGAAAATGGCAATGCGGCATCAAGTACCAGGTAGATAAGGATGCAGATATTGCTAAGCAATCCAGATGCCTAAATACTACGCCTGCTTGTCGTGCCACGCCTGTTTTAGCCCAGCCCGCCCACAGCTTTTAAAGCTTTTTGTGGCTTTTTGGGTGCTCAGCCGGGCCGGTGGCTGAGCGCAATCAGTCAGCGTGCCACCAACACCGGTAGCGTGGATTCGGCCAGCACTTTGGTGGCGATGCTGCCCAGCAGCAACCGGGCAATGCCCGAGCGCCCGTGCGAGCCCACGACGATCAGGTCCACGTCCTGGCCATTGGCGTACTCCACGATGGCGCTGGCCACGGCACGCTCTTCCACAGTCACCGGTATCAATGTCACTGCGCTGCCCTGCTTGCACAGGGCCGCCACCTTGCTGTGGGCGGCGGCGGCATCCTGTTGTGCGGCTGACATGTAGTGCTGCAGGCCTTCGGTGCTCATTTCACCCACGGCCAGATAAGGGTAAGGGTCTACGGCATACAGAACTGTCAGTTTGGCGCCCATATTGCGCGCCAAGTCCACGGCCATTTCGGCCGCATGGTCAGAGGCGGCAGATCCGTCGGTGGCCAGCAAAATGTGTTTCAACATAGTCGCTCCTTCCATCCACCATGTGTGGTGTGTGATGGCATTGTGCGACCGATGGCCCGACACTGCAGTTGATCTGCGTCAAGCCAGTGTGTATCAGGTGTAAGCCTTTGTTTTGTTGCATAAAAAATAGCCCTCCGGCGCAAGTAATACCTGCGCTGGCAGCTATTTATTTGCTAGCACTGTGGTTCAGGCCAGGCGGGCGCGGTGCCGTGCGATTTGCGCGCTGACCTGGGCCGGCGCGGTGCCGCCCAGGGTGTTGCGGGCATTCATGGAGCCGCGCAGGCTGAGCACGTCGTACACGTCTTTTTCGATCTTCGGGTTGAACTGCTGCAGCACCGACAGCGGCAGCTCGGACAGGTCCACGCTGTGCGCGATCGCGGCCTTCACAGCATGGGCCACGGCCTCGTGCGCGTCGCGGAAAGGCAGGCCTTTTTTGACCATGTAGTCGGCCAGATCGGTGGCGGTGGCGTAGCCGCGCAGGGCGGCGCGCTCCATGGCCTCGGCCTTGACGGTGATGCCGCCGACCATTTCGGCAAAGATGCGCAACGTGTCTTTCAGCGTGTCCACGGTGTCGAACAGCGGCTCTTTGTCTTCCTGGTTGTCCTTGTTGTAGGCCAGGGGCTGGCCCTTCATCAGGGTGATCAGGCCCATCAGGTGGCCGACCACGCGGCCGGTCTTGCCGCGCGCCAGCTCGGGCACGTCGGGGTTCTTCTTCTGCGGCATGATGCTGGAGCCGGTGCAGAAGCGGTCGGCGATGTCGATGAAGCCAAAGCTTTGGCTGATCCACAGCACCAGCTCCTCAGACAGGCGGCTGATGTGCACCATGGCGATGCTGGCGGCGGCGGTGAATTCGATGGCGAAGTCGCGGTCGCTCACGGCGTCCAGGCTGTTCTGGCACACGCCTTCCATGCCCAGGGTCTTGGCCACGCGTTCGCGGTCCAGCGGGTAGCTGGTGCCGGCCAGGGCCGCACTGCCCAGCGGCAGGCGGTTTACGCGCTTGCGCACGTCCAGCATGCGCTCGGCGTCGCGGGCAAACATTTCCACATAGGCCAGCATATGGTGACCAAAGCTCACCGGCTGGGCTACCTGCAGGTGGGTGAAGCCGGGCATCACCACGTCGACATTCTTTTCGGCGATGCTGACCAGGGCCAGCTGCAGATCGGTCAGCAGGCCGTTGATCAGGTCCATCTCGCCGCGCAGCCACAGGCGCACGTCGGTGGCCACCTGGTCGTTGCGGCTGCGGCCGGTGTGCAGGCGCTTGCCGGCGTCGCCCACCAGCTGGGTCAGGCGGGCCTCGATGTTCAGGTGCACGTCTTCCAGGTCCAGCTTCCACTCGAAGTTGCCGGACTCGATGTCGGCGCTGATCTGCGCCAGGCCGCGCTGGATGTCGGCGTGGTCCTGCGCAGCAATGATGTTTTGCGCGGCCAGCATCTCGGCGTGCGCCAGGCTGCCGGCAATGTCGGCCTGCCACAGGCGTTTGTCAAAAAACACGCTGGAGGTGTAGCGCTTGACCAGGTCGCTCATGGGCTCGGAGAACAGCGCCGACCAGGCTTCGGATTTTTTGTCGAGTTGGTTTATGGAGGAGGACATGCGGCAGGCACCAATGTGGCAGAGGGGGAGATGGAGTGGCGTACCAACGGCCGGTTCATACCCAATAATCGGGCCTTGTCATGGACGTTGGTATGCAAGAGACGCAAATTTTATCGAGCTTCGGTACGCTAGCCGACCCGGATGCCCCCACGCGCGTGTCCAGGGCCCTGGTATTTGATGCCTGCCAGGTGGGTGTGATCCTGCGCGCCGTGTTGTTTGTCGAGCTGGCGGTGGCCGTGGCGGCGCTGTTTGACGCCCTGGGTGCGGGCGATTGGCTGACCCGGCTGGCCCTATGGACCGGTGGTGCCTTGCCCGCTGTGCTGGTCTGGCTGCTGTCCGCCTGCAGCCTGAAGCGCACGCTGGCGCGCCTGCCACCCTGGGCGCAGTATGTGGCCGGTGTGCTGCTGGGCGCGCTGGCCGGCCTGTATGGCTGCGGCATGCTGGCCCTGATCGGCCTGATGGACCCCGTGCCCTGGCTGGCCTGCGCGGCGGCGGGCGCCTGGTTGTCGGCCATGGTGGTGGCCGGCCTGGTGCTGCGTGCCCGTGCCCGTACGCCGGCGGCTACCACGGCGCGGCTGGGCGAGCTGCAGGCGCGCATACGGCCGCATTTTTTGTTCAACACACTGAACAGCGCGATTGCCCTGGTGCGCGCCGAGCCGGCCCGGGCCGAGGCCCTGCTGGAAGACCTGAGCGACCTGTTCCGCCACGCGCTGGTGGACCAGGGCGAGTCCGTCACGCTGGAGCAGGAGACCACCTTGGCCGAGCGCTACCTGTCCATTGAGCAGGTGCGCTTTGGCGAACGCCTGCGCATCCACTGGGCGCTGGACCCGCGCGCTGCCCAGGCCCAGCTGCCGCCCCTGCTGCTGCAGCCGCTGGTGGAAAACGCCGTCAAGCACGGTGTGGAGCCCAGCGCCAGTGGGGCCGACCTGCGCATCAGCACCGAGCGGCGCGGCGACACGGTGGTCATCAAAATCAGCAACACCGTGCCCGCCGGGCCGGGCGCCGCCGGCTTTGGTGTGGCGCTGGACAATGTGCGCGACCGCCTGAAGCTGCTGCACGACGTGCAGTGCCAGTTCCAGGCGGTGCTGAAGGATGGCATCTATCTGGTGCGCATCGAGATACCAGTATGAAAGGACGCGGCCCATGACTCTGCGCATATTGATCGTGGACGACGAGGCGCTGGCCCGCGCCCGGCTGCGCACCCTGCTGGGCGACTGCAAGGTGCCGGCCGCCCAGGTGGTGGCCGAGGCGGCGAACGCGCAGCAGGCTTGCGCCGCGCTGGCCAGCCAGCCGGTGGACCTGCTGCTGCTGGACATCCACATGCCCGGCATGGACGGTCTGCAACTGGCCCAGCAGCTGCAGGCCCAGCCCCGGCCGCCGGCCGTGGTCTTCGTTACCGCCCACGCTGGCCATGCGCTGCAGGCCTTTGACCTGGCCGCGGCAGATTACTTGACCAAGCCGGTGCGCCTGGAGCGTCTGCAGCAAGCGCTACAGAAAGTGGAGCGGCTGCTGCAGGCAGCACCTGCGCCAGAGCCCGATTTGATGCAGGATGTGCTGGTGATACACGACCGCGGCCGCACCGAGCGCGTACCCCTGGCCAGCGTGCTGTATCTGAAGGCCGAGCTGAAATACGTCACCGTGCGTACCGCCAGCCGCAGCTATGTGTTGGACGGCTCCTTGAGCGAGCTGGAGGCGCGTCACGCCAGTGTGTTTATCCGTGTCCACCGCAACGCCTTGGTGTCGCGCCGTGCGCTGCGGGCGCTGCTGAAGCATTTCGACCCCGAGGAGGGCGAGGGCTGGGCCGTGCGCCTGCAGGGGCTAGATGAAGTGCTGATGGTGTCGCGCCGCCAACTGGCAGCGGTGCGCGAAGCCATGGCGGGTTAAGCTCTGAGCCTATGGAACTAAGCTGCCTGCACCACGCCGCCATCATCTGCTCCGACTACGCGCGGTCCCGGGACTTCTACACCCGCATTCTGGGCCTGCGCATCGTGGCAGAGAACCTGCGCGCCGAGCGCCAGTCCTACAAGCTGGACCTGGCGCTGGCCGATGGTTCACAGATTGAGCTGTTTTCCTTCCCCGCGCCGCCACCGCGTCCCTCGCGGCCCGAGGCTTGTGGTCTGCGCCACCTGGCGTTTGCCGTGGTGGATCTGGATGCGAACATCGCCAGCCTGCAAGCCGACGGCGTGGCCGTGGAGCCGGTGCGTGTCGATGAATTCACAGGCCGGCGCTTCACCTTTTTTGCCGACCCCGATGGCTTACCCCTTGAACTCTACGAAGTGAACCCGTGACCCCCATGAAAACAGTCTGGATCGTAGACGCCGCGTACATGTACAACTTCGGCCGTTCACGTGCCAACGGCTTTGACTACCTGAAGCTCAAGCACGAGCTGGTCAAGGCCAACGGCGGCCCGATCTACGAGAGCTACTACTTGAATTCCACCGGCGACCCGAACGCCGAAGCGCAAAACGCCTTCCACACCTGGATCAAGTCCGCGCCGCCCAAGGGCCCGCAGATGCGGGTGCAGCTGTACAAGCTCAAGGAGCAGCACAACCAGTGCCCGTCGTGCAAAACCCACTTCGACCGCACGGTGCAAAAAGGCGTGGACGTGGCAATTGCCACGCTGATGATCAAGCTTGCCGCTCAGGGCATTTACGACCGGGTGATCCTGTCGGCCGGCGACGGCGACTTTGAAGACGCCATCTCCTACCTCAAGTCCGATCTGCGCAAAGAGGTTTGGCTCAACGGCGCGCAGGCCACGCTGTCGGCCGATCTGCAGTGCTACGCCGACCGCGTGCTGTGGCTGGATGACATGGGCTCATCCATTGATAAATAGCGGTTGCTATTGAATTGGTAGCTTATGACGCAGTAGCTTCCTACGCTGGAGGCTTATTTTGTTCAGAAGCTTCCTTGATGGAGGCGAAGCGCGCGGCCAGCTCGCGGCGTACTTTTTTGCGCATGATGGACTGCTCGAAGCGGCGTTTTTCGTCGTCCGTGCTGGGCACCAGCGCCGGCACCGGCGCGGGCTTGCGGTCGTCGTCCACGGCCACCATGGTGAAGAAGCAGCTGTTCACATGGCGCACGCTGCGGCTGCGGATGTTCTCTGCCACCACCTTCACGCCCACCTCCATGGACGAGGTGCCGGTGTGGTTGATGCTGGCCAGAAAGGTCACCAGCTCGCCCACATGGATGGGCTGCAGGAACATCACCTGGTCCACGCTGACGGTGACCACATAGCGGCCGGCATAGCGGCTGGCGCAGGCGTAGGCCACCTGGTCGAGCAGCTTGAGCACGGCGCCACCGTGCACATTGCCTGAAAAATTGGCCATATCCGGGGTCATCAAGACCGTCATGCTCAGTTGGTGTGCTGGGAGTTCCATCGCGGGCTTTCGTGTAATTCTTGGTGCCGATTATTACTGTTTGCGCAAACCCAGCCGGCCCGCCAGCCGGACCAGATTCGCCCGGTGTAGGCCCAGTTCACGGGCCAGCGAGGCCCAGTTGCCCTGGTGGCGCTGCAGGCCTTCGGCGATGCGCTGGCGCTGGTGGTCGTCCAGCGAGGTGCGCAGATCGACGGGCGGCGTCGTATCGGCCGGCACGTCCACCGTTGCGGTTTGGGCGCCCAGGTCCAGATGCGCAGCCGTCAGGCTAACGATGCGCGCCCGGGGTGCCGCGCCCTGCATGGCCTTGAGCGCGCTGCGGGCGATCAGGTGTTCCAGCTCGCGCACATTGCCGGGCCAGCTATGTGCGAGCAGCGCGGCCTGGGCGTCGGCATCGAGGCGCAGGCTGCCCAAGCCGAGGCGGGATCGGTTCAGCTCCAGAAAATGCCCGGCCAGCAGCAGCACGTCGTGGCCGCGCTCGCGCAGCGGCGGCACGGGCAGCGGGTAGACGCTGAGCCGGTGGTAGAAGTCGGCGCGGTAGCGGCCGGCGCGCACCTCCTGCGCCAGATCGCGGTTGGTGGCGGCAATCACCCGCACATCGACGCGGTGCTCGCGGTCCGAGCCCAGGCGCTGCAGCTGGCCGCCCTGCAGCACGCGCAACAGTTTGGCCTGCACGCTCAGCGACAACTCGCCCACCTCGTCGAGGAACAGGGTGCCGCCATCGGCCAGCTCGAACTTGCCACGCCGGTCGGCCACCGCGCCGGAGAACGCGCCGCGCACATGGCCGAACAGCTCGCTTTCCACCAGCGATTCGGGCAGGGCAGCGCAGTTCAGGCTGATCAGCGGCCGGCTGGCGCGCGGCGAGGCGGCGTGCAGGGCCTGGGCCACCAGCTCCTTGCCGACCCCGGTTTCGCCGGTGATCAGCACCGTCAGGTCGCTGTTGCCCACGGTGGCGATGTCGGCCAGCAGGCGCTGGTGGGCTGGACTCTGGCCGATCAGCGTGGGCGCCGGGTGCTCTTCGGCCAGCGCGCGGTAGCTTTCGGCGCGCGCATGCTCGGCCTCGAACTGCTGGGCCAGCCCGGCCATGCGCTGCACCACGCTGACGGTGGCCGCCGCCAGGCTGGCAAAGGCCTGCAGATCGCCCAGGTCAACGCTGGAAAACCGTTCCTTGTCCAGCGCGTCCAGGGTCAGCACGCCCCAGGGGGTGTCGCCCAGCAGTACCGGGCAGCCCATGCAGTCGTGCACCTCCAGCTGCACGCCTTCGATCAGGCCGTCGTAGGGGTCGGGCAGCGGGCTGTCGGGCGGGAAGCGGGTTGGGCCGCTCGCCTCCAGCAGCTGCTGCAGGCGAGGGTGCTCGCTGACCTTGAAGCGGCGCCCCAGCGTGTCATGGCTCAAGCCATCCACCGCCAGTGGCAGCAGCCAGCCGCCGTCCAGCCGTAAAAGCGCGGCTGCATCGCAGGGCAGCAGGGCGCGCACGGCCTCCAGCAGGCGGCGGTAACGCTCGCCGTCGGGCAGTTCGCGTGCCAGGTCGTCGACCAGGGGCACCAGGGTCTGGAGCAGGCTTTTTGTTATCAAAATGATTCCTTGGTGGATCATTATGACTGCATCAAAAAGATAGTGTGTACGCCTAAGTGTTTGATTTCTATGGGCTACAGGGCGGGCATGGAACTTGAGTTAGTAGCTGCAGCCGGGCGCCGCCCTGCATCCGATTGAAAGCCACACATGCTGACCCCAGAACAACGCGCCATCGTCAAATCCACCGTGCCCCTGCTGGAAAGCGGCGGCGAGGCATTGACCACGCATTTCTACAAAATCATGCTGGCCGAGCACCCTGAGGTGCGGCCCTTCTTCAACCAGGCCCACCAGGCCAATGGCGACCAGCCGCGCGCCCTGGCCAATGGCGTGCTGATGTATGCCCGGCACATCGACCATTTGGAACAGCTGGGCGGCCTGGTGTCGCAGATCATCAACAAGCATGTGTCGCTGCAGATCGAGGCCGCGCACTACCCCATCGTCGGCGCCTGCCTGCTGCGCGCCATCCGCGAGGTGCTGGGCGCCGAGATCGCCACCGATGCCGTCATCGCAGCCTGGGGCGCGGCCTATGGCCAGCTGGCCGACATCCTGATCGGCGCGGAAGAAAAAATCTACGCCGATGTGGCGGCCGCCCCGGGTGGTTGGCGCGGTGCGCGGGCTTTCCGCGTGGCGCGCAAGGAAGTGGAGAGCGCCGAGATCACCTCCTTCTACCTGCAGCCGCAGGACGGCGGCACGGTGATCGGCTTCCAGCCCGGCCAGTACATCGGCCTGCGTCTGGTGGTGAACGGCAACGAGATACGCCGCAACTACTCGCTGTCGGCTGCGCCGAACGGCGTGGACTACCGCATCAGCGTCAAGCGCGAGGCCGGCGGCGTGGCCTCGAACTACCTGCACGACCAGGTGCAGGTAGGCACGGTGCTGGACCTGTTTCCACCCGCGGGCGACTTCGTGCTGGCCGCCAGCGACAAGCCGCTGGTGCTGATCAGCGGCGGTGTCGGCATCACGCCGACCCTGGCCATGCTGGACGCAGCGCTGCAGGGCACACGGCCGGTGCACTTCATACATTGCGCACGCAATCGGCAGGTCCATGCCTTCCGCCACGCCATCGAGGCACGTCTGGCCAAGCACCCGCAGCTGCAGCGCTTCTACGCCTATGACGAGCACAGCGGCGCGGACGATGTGCCGCATGCCGTAGGCCATCTGCAGCAGGCGCAGCTGGCCGAGTGGCTGCCCGCATCGCGCGATGTGGATGCGTATTTCCTCGGCCCCAAGCCCTTTATGCGCCAGATGAAAAAACAGCTGCGTGAACTGGGCGTGCCCGAGACACAAACCCGTTATGAATTTTTTGGCCCGGCTGCGGCTTTGGAATAGCTAGATTTTCGCGCCCACTTCGAGCGCGCAGTTGCGCAGCCAGGCCAGTGCCAGGTCGTTGTTGCGGTACTTGTGCCATTGCAGCATCTGGACCAGCTTGGGGATTTCCAGCGGGGGTTCCCAGATGCGGATGGGCAGCAGGTGGCGCACCCGCTCGGCCAGCCGCCGGTGCACGGTGGCGATGCGGTCGGTGCCCACCACCAGGCTGGGGAGGGCCGCCAGGGTTGGGGCTGTGACCTCGACCCGGCGGGTGATGCCAAAGCGCTCCAGAAACCAGCCATCGAATGCCGGTGTCTGCGCGGCACCGGAAAAGTTGGCCAGCACATGGCCGGCCGCCAGGTAGTCGTCAAAACTCAGCTTGTCCTGGATATGCCGGTTACCGGTCCAGGTCACGCACAGGTAGTTCTCTTCGAACAGGGGCTGGGACGGGTGGTCGGGCGAGGCGTATTGGGCAGGAATGATCAGCAGGTCTGCGTCGCCTTGTTCCAGCATTTCTGCGGGGTTGGTGTATTGCATGCGCAGGTCTATGCGCACGCCCGGCGCCTCGTGGTACAGCCGCTCCAGCAGAGCGGGTACGAAGACCGTGGTGGTGAAGTCGGACACCAGCAGGGTGAAGGCCCGCGAGGCGGTGGCCGGGTCAAAGCGGGGCTGCGCGGCAATCGTGCTGTCGATGCGCATCAGCACCTCGCGCACCGGTTCCACCAGCGCTTCAGCGCGTGGCGTCCAGATCAGCTGGCGCCCTGAGGGCACCAGCAATTCATCTTCGAAATAAGCCCGCAGGCGTGCCAGCGCATTGCTCATGGCGGGTTGGCTGAGATGCACGCGCACGGCCGCACGGCTGATGCTGCGCTCGGTCAGCAAGGCGTTCAGCGCCACCAATAGGTTGAGGTCGAGTTTGTTGAATCGCATGCTCGGGGTAACCCTTGGTATTGGTAGCGTGGATTTGTGGAATCGAAAGAATCCATTTTACGAATGCTTTACCCCTCCGTACATTCCGTTTCCAGGTCGGGGCAAACCGCAGTTTGCAGCCCACCGCAAGACAACAAAACGGAGACAAAAATGCACCCACGTCTATGGAGGCGGACCCCGTCCGCCCGGGCCACTCGCCTTTATTCCCATGCCCAGCTAATTACACATACGGCCATGGCCTGCGTCGCGCTGGGGGCCGTGCAGGGCGCCCAGTCCACGGAGCTGGACAGTGGCAACCCGGATCTCAGCTTGCGCTTCGACAACACGGTCAAGGCCAGCACCATGTACCGCTTGCGTAATGCAGACCCGGTACTGACGCAGTCTTTCAATGCACAGGGCGCACCACAGGCTTTGAACTTCAATGCCGGCGACCAGAACTTCAGCAAGCGCGGCTTTGTGTCGGAGCGGGTGGACTTGCTGTCTGAGTTCGACGCGGTGTACCAGGGCCGCTTTGGCCTGCGGGTGAGTGCCGCGGGCTGGTACGACCGGGCCTACCAGCGTGGTACGGACGCGCCCAACGACCCGACCAACGGCCAGTCACCTTACAACCAATTCGCCGACCACACCCAGCAGGAGTCGGGTCGCAAGGCGGAGCTGATGGATGCGTTTGTGTTTGGCGGCACCACCTTGGCCAACGGCAGCAAGATCAGCGGCCGGCTGGGCCAGCACACCTTGCTGTACGGCGAAAGCCTGTTCTTTGGCGACAACGGTATTGCGGCGGCCCAGGGGCCGACAGACGTGTCCAAATTGCTGTCGTCGCCGAACGCGCAGTTCAAGGAAATTGCCATTCCCGTGCCGCAGCTGTCGGGTCAGTGGCAGGTGGCGCCCAACTTCAGCCTCGGTGGCTATGTGCAGTTCCAGTGGAAAGAGAGCCGCGTGCCGGCCGCCGGCAGCTACTTTTCCACCGCCAACATTCCCTGGGGGGCCACCGGGCCGGAGTTTGTCGGCATACCTCTATCGGTACCAGGCGTGGGTGGCAACTATGTGGCCTCGCCGGGCAGCGACGACAAGCCGGGTAACAGCGGGCAGTTTGGCCTGCAGGCCAAGTGGCGGCTGGATGAGACCGACCTGGGCTTTTATTACGCGCACTACCACGACAAGACCGGTCAGCTTTACTCGCGCTTGAATCCCGGTGCCCCCACCACGGACAGCAGCTGGTTCTATGTGTTCGGCCGCGACATCGATGTGGCGGGTGCCAGCGTGACGCGCTCGATGGGCGACTTCAATGTGTCTGCTGAGGCATCGCTGCGCGACAACATGCCGATGAATGTAAACAACGCTGTGTATTTCGGCCCCAGCAGCGCATCCCGGCCTGCCTACCCGACTGGGCGTACCGCGCACATCAATCTGTCCACGATTGCCAGCTTTGGCCCGAACTTCCTGGCCAAGGAAAGCGGCCTGGCGGCCGAGGTGGCCTGGAACCGTGTGCTGCATAAGAACGACCCTGACAACGAGATCGACAAGGGCCGCACCCGCGACGCCAGCATCGTGCAACTGGTCTATACGCCGACCTACCGTCAGCTGTTTGATGGTGTGGACATCAACGTGCCTGTGGGCCTTCGCTACACCCTGTCGGGCCGTTCGAGCGTCACAGCCTGGGGCCCCAAGGGCACGGGCAGCGCCAACATCGGTATCGAGGGCAACTTCCGCAACACCTGGCAGTTCGGGCTGAACTACACCCGCTACATCGGCGCCAGCAAGCCTTTCCACGACTACAGCGCCGGCCAGTTCAGCGACGGCAACCCGCTGGGCGACCGCGATTTCATCTCATTGAACCTGCGCCGCACGTTCTGACTACGCGCATTGGAATTACCGGAGACACCATGAAAAAACCCCACCATACCCTGCTGGCGGCCTGCGGGCTGCTGATGGGCGCCGCCACCAGCCTGCCCGGCTGGGCCGCCGTGAGCGCGGAAGAAGCCGCGAAACTGAAAACTGAATTGACCCCTCTGGGCGCTGAAAAAGCCGCCAACAAGGACGGCAGCATTCCCGCCTGGACCGGCGGCATGACCACCGCGATTGCCGGTGACAAGGCCGGTGGCCGCCGCGGCGATCCGTTCAAGGACGAAAAGCCCTTGACCAGCATCACCGGCAAGAACGCCGACCAGTACGCCGACAAGCTCAGCGACGGCGTCATGGCATTGCTGAAGAAGTACCCCGACTACCGTGTTGATGTGTACAAGACCCACCGTACCGCCGCCGCTCCGCAGTGGGTGTATGACAACACGCTGAAGAACGCCACCCGTGGCAAGCTACAGGGCGATGTACCGGCCGATGTGGTGGGCGGCGTTCCCTTCCCCCTGCCCAAGGCAGGTGCAGAGGTGATGTGGAACCATATGCTGCGCTGGCGCGGTACCTCCTTCCAGTCCAAGGTCACCCAGTACCAGATCACGGCCGATGGCAAGCCGGTGATGACTACCGATGGCGTCATTGACTTTCAGATTCCGTATTACTACCCCGACGTCACGCTGGAGTCGTTCGCCAAGGCGCCCGAGACCCAGCTGATCCGCCTGGTCAATGTGGGGCCGCCGATACGCGCGGGCGAAGCCCTCGTTGGCCGCGACCAGATCGACCTGTCGAAAACCCAGTCCTGGATCTACCTGACCGGGCAGCGCCGCGTACGCAAGCTGCCCAACCCCTGCTGCGACACGCCATCTCCGGTCACTGCCGGGCTGATGAGCTTTGACGAGGTGCAGACCTGGTCGGGCAAGCTGGACCGCTTCGACTTCAAGCTGGTAGGCAAGAAGGAGATGTTCATCCCCTACAACGGCAACCGCCTGCTGCAACCCAAGACCGATGCCGAGGTGCTGGGCAAATACGGCGTCAACCCCGACTTCATGCGCTGGGAACTGCACCGCGTATGGGTGGTGGATGCCAGCCTACGGGCCGGCCAGCGCCACCCGGCCGCCAAGAGCCGCTACTACTGCGATGAAGACACTTGGACCTGTGTGCTGGCCGACCGCTGGGACTCCAACGGCCAGCTCTGGAAGAGCATCTGGACCGCCACCTTTGTCGCGCCCGACCTGCCAGGTACGGTGACCGGGGCTTTCGGCTTCAACGACCTGTTGTCGGGCACCGCCTATGTGGGTGATCTGTACAACGGCAAGTCGGCGCAATACACGCTGCAGCCGCGCTACGCCGACTCCACCTTCTCGCCCGATGCCATGGCCGGCGACAGCGTTCGCTGAGGTACATGACAACATGGTTTTGATTTCCTTGAAGCCAACGGGCCGGATGCGTGCCGTGCTGGTGTGCGCCGCTGCGCTGGCTGTGACTGCAGCCTGGGCCGCACCGGTGGGCAGTGCACTGGACCGTCCTGCCCTGGCCAGCCCGCAGGCCGCACACGCGGTGCTGCTGGGCGCGGCCTTGGCCGGCCCGCGGGTGGTGGCGGTGGGCGAGCGTGGCATTGTGCTGCTGTCGGACGACGCAGCCGGCCACTGGCGCCAGGCCCAGGTACCCACCAGCGTGACCCTGACCGCTGTGCGTTTTGTGGATGCGCAGCACGGCTGGGCCGCGGGCCACAGCGGTGTGGTGCTGGCCACGGTGGACGGTGGCGAGACATGGGTGCGCCAGCTGGACGGCAAGCAGGCGGCCCAGTTGGTGCTGGACGAAGCCCAGGCTCGCGGTGATGCTGCGGCGGTAAGGAACGCCCAGCGCCTGGTGGCCGATGGCGCCGACAAGCCCTTGCTGGATCTGCATTTCTTTGACGCGCAGCGCGGCATCGTCGTGGGCGCCTACAACCTGGCTTTCATCACCGAGGACGGCGGCCGCAGCTGGAAGCCCTGGGGTCAGCAACTGGACAACCCCAAGGCCTTGCATCTGTACGCCGTGCGCGCCCTGGGCAGCACGGTGGTGATAGCGGGCGAGCAGGGCCTGGTACTGCAATCGCAAGATGCCGGCCAGCACTTCACGCGCTTAACCACGCCCTACCCAGGCAGCTTCTTTACAGTCGAACTGCCCGCCTCTGGCGAGATCGTGTTGGCTGGTCTGCGCGGCAATGCCTGGCGTTCCACGGATGCGGGCGCTACCTGGTCGGCCTTGGCGGCGGCTGCGCCGATTTCCTTCACGGCCTCGGCATTGCGTGCGGGGCAGGGGGCTGTATTGGCCAACCAGGGCGGGCAGCTGTTTGCGTTGCGTGACGGCGTCTTGAGCCAGTTGCCTGGCGCGGCATTGCCATCGCCAACGGGCCTATTGCCACTGGCCGATGGCCGCCTGCTGGCGCTCACAGTACGTGGCGCAATGGCCGTCGCTGCGGGGGATGCACCATGATGGCTCCTCCATCTCTGCCGCCTACCCAAGCGGCCTTTGATCTGCAGTCTGGCTCACTGGTGGAGCGGCTGCTGTTCAACCACCGCATGTGGGTGGTGTGCGTCTGCGCGCTGGTCACACTGCTGCTGGGCTGGCAGGCCACCCGGCTGGACCTGAACGCCAGCTTTGAGAAGACCATTCCTGGCCACCACCCTTACATCCAGAATTACCTGCAGCATCAGAACGAGCTGCGCAGCCTGGGCAACGCCGTGCGCATTGCGGTGGCCAACCCCAAGGGCGGCATTTATGACGCAGCCTATCTGGAGACCCTGCGCAAGATCAGCGATGAGGTGTTTCTGATGCCTGGCGTGGACCGTGTGGGCATGAAGTCGCTATGGACGCCATCCACTCGCTGGGTCGGCGTGACGGAGGACGGCCTGGAGGGCGGCCCGGTGATCCCCGATGGCTATGACGGAGGAGCGGCCAGCCTGCAGCGGCTGGAGGCGAATATCGAACGTTCGGGCGAGATCGGCCAGACCGTGGCGCTGGACCGGCGTTCCAGCGTGCTGTTCGTGCCGCTTCTGGCACGCGATGCCCAGGGCAATGCGATGGACTACCGCGCATTGTCCCAGCGCCTGGAGGTGCTGCGCGCCAAGTACAACGCACAAGGGGTGTCCATCCACATCACCGGCTTTGCCAAGATCGTGGGCGACCTGATCGACGGCGTGCAGGCGGTGCTGGTGTTCTTTGCGCTGGCGGTGGCGATTGCCAGCGTGATGGTGTTTGCCTACACCCGCTGCGTGCGTTCCACCGCGCTGGTGGTGGCCTCGTCCACGGTGGCCGTGGTGTGGCAGCTGGGTCTGCTGCCCTTGCTGGGCCAGCAGCTGGACCCGTATTCCATCCTGGTGCCTTTCCTGGTGTTTGCCATCGGCATGAGCCATGGTGCGCAGAAGATGAACGGCATCATGCAGGACATTGGCCGTGGCATGCCCAGCCTGGTGGCCGCACGCTTCACCTTCCGCCGCCTGTTTCTGGCGGGGCTAACGGCGCTGCTGGCCGACGCCGTGGGCTTTGCGGTGCTGCTGGTGATCGACATCCAGGCCATCCGTGAGCTGGCCCTGGCTGCCAGCCTCGGCGTGGCGGCGCTGATCTTCACCAACCTGATCCTGCTGCCGATTCTGCTCAGCTACACCGGCGTCAGCCCTGCGGCCGCGCAGCGCAGCCTGCGCGCCGAGGCGGGGGATGCCAGCGGTGCGCCACGCAGCCCGCTGTGGGTCTGGCTGGACCGATTCACCCAGCGCCGCTGGGCCACGGCAGCCGTGGCTGGCGGTGTGCTGCTGGGCGTGGCCGGTGCGTTGGTGTCGTCGCAGCTGAAGATTGGCGACCTGGATCCGGGCGCCCCCGAGCTGCGCGCCGACAGCCGCTACAACCGCGACGTGGCTTTCATCAACAGCGCCTACGGTGCAGGCAGCGACGTGTTGGCAGTGATGGTTAAAACGCCCGAAGGCCAGTGCTCCCAGTACGAGACGCTGAACAAGGTGGATGCGCTGGAATGGCAGCTACGCCAGTTGGACGGCGTGGAGTCCACCAACACCCTGGCGCTGCTGAACCGCCGCGTGCTGACCGGGTTGAGCGAAGGCAACCCCAAGTGGTACGAGTTCCTGAACAACCAGGACATGCTCAACACCGTGACCGCCGGCGCGCCGCGCGGGCTGTACAACGACAGCTGCGGCCTGCTGACGATATACGTCTACCTGCGTGACCACAAGGCCGACACCCTGACACGCGTGGTCGAGCACGTGGCCGCCTTCGCCCATGACAACGACACACCGGACGTGCAGTTTCTGCTGGCGGCAGGCAATGCCGGTATCGAGGCGGCTACCAATATCGTGGTCAAGCAGGCCTGGCACCAGATGCTGCTGATGGTGTATGGCGCCGTGGTGCTGCTGTGCTTCATCACCTTCCGTTCCTGGCGTGCGGTAGTGGTGGCGGTGCTGCCGCTGGTGCTGACCTCCTTTTTGGCCGAGGCCTTGATGGTGGCCTTCGGCATGGGCGTCAAGGTGGCCACGTTGCCGGTGATTGCCTTGGGCGTGGGCATAGGCGTGGACTACGCGCTGTACATCCTCAGCGTCACCCTGGCGCAGCTGCGTGTCGGTGCCAGCCTGTCGCAGGCCTATTACCAGGCTCTGCTATTCACCGGCAAGGTGGTGATGCTGACCGGTGTGACGCTGGCGATTGGCGTGATCACCTGGGTGGCCAGCCCCATCAAGTTCCAGGCCGACATGGGTTTGCTGCTGGCCTTCATGTTCCTCTGGAACATGCTGGGCGCGCTGATCCTGCTGCCGGCGCTGGCCCACTTCTTACTCAAACCCGCCGCGCAGACGGCACCCAAGGAGACAACAGCATGAAAACAGATACCGAGCATTGGCAGGGCCGGGCCATTCTGCTGCTGGCCCATGTGGCCGGCATGGTGGACCTGGTGGCGCTGCCCGTCTGGGTGGGTTCCGCATTGATAGGCCAGTACCAGCTGAGCCCGCCGCAGGCCGGTGCCATGGTCACGGCATACCTGGCGGCGGCAGTGCTGGCCAGCCTGGTGTTCGCTCCACGCTTTCACCGGCATGCGCCCTGGCGGGCCGCGCCATTGGGCTATGCGATCGCCTTTGCTGCCTTTGCTGCCATCACCCAGACTACGCATGTAGGTGCCATGACGGCACTCCACGCCTTGGCCGGGTTTGGCGCAGGCATGGGCTTGTCGTTCGTGCACGGCACCATAGGCCGCAGCGCCCGGCCGCACCGCTTGTTTGCCATCGTCAGCATCGGTCTGGGCGTGTCCGGCATCGTGTTCATCGGGCTGGCCCAGAGCATGGTGACCAAGCATGGCGGCGTGGCAATGTTTGCCATGTTTGCGGCCTTGATGGCCTGCGCCACCCTGGGCACGGCGCTGGCTTTCCCCCGGCCCACGGCGGTGGATGGCAGCGCCAAGCCGGTACCGCGCGAGGTCCAGCCCATTGCCGCACCGGTCTGGTGGGCGATTGCCGGTCTGACGCTGATGGCCGTCACGCAGTCCATGGTGTTCAGCTTTGCTGAGCGCATCGGTACTGAGCGGGGTTTTGGCGACCGCGTGCTGGTGGTGCTGGTCGTGCTGGGCTTCATCAACCTCTTGCCACCGGTGCTGGCCGCGCTGACCGAGCGGCGCTGGCCGGCTTTCGGCGCCGCCGCAGGCGGCGTACTGGTGCAGGCATCCTTGGCCATGGCGCTGGCCTGGGGCAGTGGCTTTGCCTTGTATGCGGTGGCTACCGCCTTGTTTGTGACGCCGATGATTTTCACCCACACCTTTGTCTTCGGCTGGCTGTCGCGTAACGACGCCAGTGGCCGCGCGGTGGCCTTGACGCCCGCCATGCTGATGAGCGGCGCGGCGATTGGCCCGGTGGTGGGCGGTGTGTTGGTAGCGGGTTTTGGCACGTCGTCCATCGGCTTGGCCGCGCTGCTGGTGTGCAGCGTGTCCTGGCTGTGCTACCGGCGCGCTGCTCATCTTTCGTCCGGCGCTGCGCAGGCTGTACCTACGCCCGCAGCGGCCCATTGATTTTTACTCTGAGAAAGCAGTTATGTTTCGTTACTTTCCCACCAATTATGTTTGGGACCTGTCGGTCAACCTGGCCATTGAGATGGGCGCACGCATGGGTGAAATCGAGGTCATGTGCAAGCCTTTGCAAGAGGCTGCCAAACAACCCGATGCCGCAGGCACCGCAGCCTTCCGCGAAACCTGGCAAAACATGGCCGAGAAGCTGTGCAGCCTGGCCGAAGAAGACGAGGCCGCGGGCCGCATGTTCTCCGCCGGTGAAAAATACAAACGCGCAGCCAACTACCTGCTGACCTGTGAACGGCTGCAGGCCCACGGTGCACCAGGGCGGCTTGCGCTGTACCAGCGCTTCGAAGAAATATTCGCCAAGGGCATCGCGCTGGCTGGCGACAACTGCGAGCGGGTGCAGATCCCCTACGGCGACAGCTTTCTCTCGGGCCTGCTGGTGCGCGCAGAAAAAACTGCGGGCCCGGCACCCCTGCTGCTGCAGGTCAACGGCCTGGACTCGACCAAGGAGATGAAGTACCTGGTGGGCCTGCCGGCCTGGCTGGCCAAGCGGGGCGTCTCGTCGCTGATCATCGACCAGCCCGGCACCGGCGACGCGCTGCGTCTGCGCGGCCTGACCGCGCGTTTTGACAGCGAACACTGGGCCAGCCGCGTGGTGGACTGGCTGGAAACCCGGCCTGACGTGGATGCCAAGCGCATAGGCATGGAGGGCGTGTCGCTGGGCGGCTACTACTGCCCGCGTGCCGTGGCCTTCGAGCCGCGCTTCGCCATGGGCGTGGTATGGGGCGCTAACCACGATTGGCGCGACGTGCAGGCCAAACGACTGGCCAAGGAAGGCAATCTGCCGGTTCCGCACTACTGGGCGCACGTCTGCTGGGTCTGGGGCGCCAAGGACATCGACGACTTCATGCGCATCGCGCAGGACGTGCATCTGGACGGGGTCCTGGACCGCATCAAGGTGCCCTTCCTGGTCACCCATGGCGAAAAGGATTCGCAGATCCCGCTGAAGTGGGCGCACCGTACCTACGAGCAGTTGGTGAACAGCCCCAAACGCGAACTCAAGATCTTCACCGACCGCGAGGGCGGGGTGCAGCACAGCAGCTTCGACAACAGTGCCAATGCCGGCGCCTTCATTGCCGACTGGGTGGCCGAAACATTGGGTGGTCGAACCGCTTGATTACGCAGTTAAATCAAGCGCAAGTAGCTATAAAAATAGGAGTATTCAATGAACGCAATGATCCACCGGCGGCACCTGCTGCTGGCCTCTCTAGCGCTGGGCGCGGCAGCTTCGGGCCATGCCCAGTCGGCGGCGCCAACCCCGGGGCCGTTTGACCTGAAGCTGATGATCCTGGGCCGCCGCCGGCCCGGCACCAGCCTGGCGGAACACCGCCAGCACATCCGCCATGTGCATGGCGAGATGGTGCTGCGCTACATCGCCACCGACCCGCAGAATGCGCCGCGCCGCTATGTGCAGAACGCGGTGTTCGACGGCCAATACCGCGCGAGCGCACCGGGCAGCGACCCGTTCGCGCTGAACCGCGATTTCGTCACCCAGATCTGGTTCCCGGACTTTGCCGCGCTAGGGTGTTCGCTGCAAACGCCGTTCTACCTGCAGAACCTGAAGGGCGACGAAGACAACTTTGTGGACCAGAGCACGGTGGTGCCATTGACGGTGCGCGAGCGCGAGCTGGTGGCCCCGCGCGAGCCGCTGGACGGCGCCTGCAAGCTGTTCTTCTGCATCCAGCGCGCGCCGGATGCCGACGCCGGGGCATTCCGCGCCGCCTGGCTGCAAGGTGCTGCGGAGCTGAAGACCTGGCCCGTGGCCGCCAAGCTGCGCCGCCACGTACAAAACGATGTGATGGCCAAACCCGGCACGACGGCCCCGCTGGATGGCATCGACGAATTCTGGCTGGACGACGAGGCCGCCGCCCGCACGCTGTGGACGCAGTGGCAGGCCTGGGTGCGCGACAAGCTGGTGGCACAGGGCCTGGCCACCGCATCCGGCCACTTTGGCCTGTTGGCAACCGAAGCCGTGCTGTATGCCGGGGCGCGCTGATTTTTCTCTTACTTCTGAACTGGGCAACAAGCTATGAACATTATTGGACCCGATGCACTGGTCTTTGGCGTGGACGACTTAGACGCCTGCATCCAGTACCTGACCGACTACGGCCTGGCGCCGGTGGGCGTCACTGCCGAAGGTGGGCGTTTCGAGGCGCTGGACGGCACGGCCGTGGAAGTCCGCCATCAGGCCGACCCGCGCCTGCCGCCCGCCATGGGTACGGCCAGCATGCTGCGCGAGACCGTGTACGGCGTGGCCGACGTGGCGACGCTGGACGCGATCGCCGCCGAGCTGGGCCGCGACCGCGAGGTGCGCCGCGACGCCCGGGGCCGCGTGCTGGCCGTGGACGATATGGGCTTTGCACTGGCCTTCCAGCTCAGCGTGCGCCGGCCTATCCAGTTGCCCGCCGAAACCGTCAACGCACCCGGTGCCGCGCCACAGCGCCCGGCCAACCAGGTAGGTGTTACGCCCGCCATGCAGGCCTTGCCGCGCTCGCTATCGCACGTGGTGTATTTCGTGCCCGATGCGGCCAAGGCCGAGGCCTTCTACCACCGTCTGGGCTTTGTCTGCACCGACCGCTTTACCGGCGTGGGTCCGTTCCTGCGCCCGGCCGGCACGGCTGACCACCACACCTTGTTCATGATCCAGACGCCGCCGTTCATGAAGGGCTGCGAGCACTTCACCTTCCACATGGGCGGGCCCACCGAGGTGATGCTGGCCGGCACCCGTTTCGCCAACAAGGGCTACCAGTCCTTCTGGGGGCCGGGCCGCCATCTGTTTGGCTCCAACTGGTTCTGGTACTTCAACAGCCCGCTGGGCTGCCACGTGGAGTACGACGCCGACATGGACCTGCACGACGCAGACTGGCTGGCCCGTGAGGCGCCCATGGGCGCGGACGCATCCCAGCTATTCCTATTCCAGCACCGCGACAAGTGGGCGCCATCCGGTGGCCCGCCACCCGGCGCGGCGCACTAAAGGTCAGGCCCATGACGCTGCTGTGCCACCTGGACGATGTGCCCCCGGGCACCTCACGCGGCTTTGACCCCGGGCATGCGGGCCGGGACACGCTGTTTGCGGTGCGCTGCGGCGAAGGGTTGCGGGTGTACCGTGACAACTGTCCCCACGCCAACAGCCCCATGGCCTGGCGCAAGGACGCGTACCTGAACCATGCGGGCGACGCCATAGTGTGCTTTGCCCACGGCGCGCTGTTTGATGTGGATACCGGCGCCTGCACGCTGGGGCCTTGTATGGGCCAGTCGCTGCAGGCCGTGGCCCACGCCATAGACGCCCAGGGTTATGTGAGATTGATAGATAAAAAGGAGATGCAAGAATGACAGCAGCACACAAGATTTTGGTGATAGGCGGGGGCTTCTCCGGCATGGCGGCGGCCATCCAGCTGCGCAAGCAGGGCTGCGCGGTGGACGTGGTCGAGATCGATCCGGGCTGGCGCTCCTATGGCGCCGGCATCAGTCTGGGCGGCGCCACCTTGCGCGCCTTTCGCACGCTGGGCGTGCTGGATGCGTTCTTGGCCCAGGGCTTTGCGGCCGATGGGGTGGACCTGTTCACCCCTGCCGGGCAGCAGATCGGTAGCCTGCCCACGCCGCGCATCGCTGGGCCGGACGTGCCCGGCGGCGGCGGCATCATGCGGCCAGTGCTGGCCAAGATACTGGCCGATGCCACCCGCGCATCCGGCGCCCAAGTGCGGCTGGGCTGCAGCTTCACTGCCATCCAGCAGGACGCGGACGGCGTGGACGTGCAGTTCACCGATGGCAGCCAGCAACGTTATGACCTGGTGATAGGTGCGGACGGCCTGTACTCGCAGGTGCGCAAGACCCTGTTCCCGGCGGCTCCGCAGCCCCTGTACAGCGGCCAGTGCGTATGGCGCGCCGTGCTGCCCCGGCCTGCGGAGGTGCAGCGCACCATGATGTGGCTGGGCCCCAAGGTCAAGACCGGGCTGAACGCCGTGTCGCAAGAAGAGATGTACCTCTTCGTGACCGAAGACCGGGCAACCAACGAGCGCCTGGATGCACAACACTTTCCGCAGATGCTGGCGGACTTGCTGGCACCTTTCCCAGCGCCGCTCATGCAAAGTGTGCGCGCCCAGCTGAATGCCGACGCGCAGATCGTCTACCGCCCGCTGGAAAGCCTGCTCATGCCCCAGCCCTGGTACCAGAACCGGGTCGTGCTGATAGGCGACACGGTGCACGCCACCACGCCGCACATGGCCTCCGGCGCATGCATCGGCATTGAAGACGCCATCGTGCTGGCCGAAGAACTGGCCGCCAGCACCGGCCTGGCGGATGCGCTGGAGCGCTTCCAGGCACGGCGCTGGGAGCGTTGCCGCATGGTGGTGGAGAACTCCGTGCGCCTGGGCGAGATCGAGATCACCGGTGGCGACAAGGCTGAGCATGCCCGCATCATGCGCGAGACGCTGATGGCCCTGGCCGCGCCCATTTGATGGAGGCACACAGCATGGCATTCCATCCCATCCGCCGCATCGTGACCGGGCACGACGCCCAGGGCAAGGCCATCGTCAGCGAGGCCGGGCCGTTGCCCACCGTGGTGGCCATCGAGAAGATCCCGGGCACCGTGTTCCATGAGGTCTGGTCCACCCAGGGTATGCCGGTACCGGTAGACAACGCGGCCGACCCGACGCTGGGCGCGCTGGTGCTGCCGCCCCCACAGGCCGGCACCCGCATGCGCATAGTGGACATCCCGCCCGATACCGAAGACTTTCTGGCCCATGGGGCTGCGGCGATGCACGACGCCTTTACCCAGATCGGCGATGCCAGCGCCTCCACTGTGCGGGCCGATTCACCGCATCCGCTGATGCACCGTACCGAGTCGGTGGACTACGGCGTGGTGTTGGATGGCGAGATGACCCTGGTGCTGGACGACAGCGCCACCCTGCTGCGCCAGGGCGATGTGGTGGTGCAGCGTGGCACCAACCACGCCTGGGCCAACCGCTCGGGCCGTATGTGCCGCATGCTGTTTGTGCTGGTGGATGGTGCCTACACGCCGGCGCTGCGTGCGGCATTGCAGGCCCGTAAGGGTGACTGAAAGGTCGCTTTTTTCAGGTTGGGACTATTTTTTCGATCTTCCCGTTTCGCCAGACGATTCCACCAGTTTCGCTTCACTTTGACCATAGACGGCCATTGAGGATTTCACATATGCCACGCCAATTCATTGACCTATCGATCTACCTGGAAAACGAGGTGCTGTCCGACCCGCCCCCGCTGGCGCCCAAGATCAGCTACCAGAAGCACCAGGACACCTTGCCAGAGTTCATGGCCATGATTCCCGGCACCACGGCCGAGGACTACCCGGACGGCGAGGCCGCTGCGGCGGAATGGGTGACCATGACCACGCACAGCGGCACCCACCTGGACGCGCCCTACCACTTCCACTCGACCATGGACGCAAAGAACGGCGAGAAGAAGCCTTCCATCACCATCGACGAGGTGCCGCTGGAATGGTGCTTCCAGCCCGGTGTGAAGCTGGACTTTCGCCACTTTCCTGACGGCTATGTGGCCACCGCTGCCGATGTGGAGGCCGAGCTCGCACGCATAGGCCACACGCTGGCACCGCTGGACATCGTGGTGGTCAACACCCGCGCCGGCTCGCGCTACGGTCATAACGACTTTGTGTCTGCCGGCTGCGGCATGGGCTACGAGGCCACCATGTATTTGCTGGAGCGTGGTGTGCGCCTGACCGGCACCGACGCATGGAGTTGGGACGCGCCGTTTTCCTATACCGCCCAAAAGATTGCCGAAACCGGCAACAAGGCATTGATATGGGAAGGCCACAAGGCTGGCCGCGACATCGGCTACTGCCACCTGGAAAAGCTGCACAACCTGGAAGCCTTGCCGGGCCACGGCTTCTACGTCAGCTGCTTCCCGCACAAGGTGCGGCGCGGCTCGGCCGGCTGGACGCGGGCCGTGGCGATTTTTGACGACGGCCTGATGGCCTTGCCCCGCTGAACAGGACACCCATGCGATTTGCCACACTTCCCAACGGCCAACTGGACGGCCGCCTCGTCATCGTCTCGCGCGACCTGCGCCAGACCTGCGATGCGCAGGATATCGCCCCCAGCCTGCTGGATGCCCTGCAGCGCTGGGACACCGTCGTGCCGGCCCTGCAGGCGCGCAGCGATGCGCTCAACGCAGGGCGGGCTGCAGAGGCCTTCGCCTTCGACCCACAGCAGTGCCTGGCGCCCTTGCCGCGCAGCCCGCAATGGTTGGATGCTTCGGCGTTCCTGAACCACGGCAGGCTGATGGAGCAGGCGTTCAACACACCGCCGATTCCCCTGTTCGACACCGTGCCAGTGATGTACCAGGGGGCCAGCGACGACTTCCTGGGGCCCCATGCGGACGTGCCGCTGCCCAGTGAGGCTGACGGCATCGACTTCGAAGGCGAGTTCGGCGTGGTGGTGGGGGCTGTGCCCATGGCTGCAACGCCCGCCGAGGCCTTGGCCGCTGTGCGCCTGGTCGTGCAGATCAACGACTGGAGTCTGCGCGCGCTGGGGCCGCACGAGATGAAGACCGGCTTCGGCTTTCTGCAGGCCAAGCCGTCTACCGCCTTCGCACCCGTGGCCGTGACACCGGACGAGCTGGGCACCGCCTGGCGGAATGGCCGTGTGCAGATGCGCCTCAAGGTCGAGCGCAACGGTGAGCGTTTTGGTGAGCCGCATGGCGGTGAAATGGGCTTTGGCTTCGGCGAGCTGGTGGCCCATGCAGCGCGTACCCGGCGCCTGACGGCGGGCTGCATCGTCGGTTCGGGCACGGTGTCGAACGTGGCGCGTGATGCCGGTTCGGCATGCCTGGCGGAGCGTCGCGTGATCGAGATGATTGACCAGGGCGCGGCCAGAACGTCCTTCATGCGCTTCGGTGAGCGGGTGCGCATGCAGGCGCTGTTTGAAGACGGCAGCGCCGGGCCCTTCGGTAGCATAGACCAGCAGGTCGTGCCGATGGCCCATGGCAGGGGCGGCTGATGCGTATCCTCGTCACCGGCGCTGCCGGTTTTGTAGGCCATACGCTGGTCCAGCGGCTGTTGAAGGACGGGCTGGCAGGCCAGCCGGTGGACCAGCTGGTCTTGATGGACCTGGCGTTTGCCGAGCCACCCAGCGATACCCGCGTGACCCACTTCGCGGGCAGCATTGCCGATCCGGCGCTGCGCCAGCGCGCGCTGGTCGAGCCGGTGGATGTGGTTTTCCACCTCGCCAGTTGCCCCGGCGGCTTGGCCGAAAAAAACTATGCCTTGGGTCGCAGCATCAACCTGGACGCCAGCCTGGGTCTGCTGGAAGACCTGCGCGCCCAGCCCCGGCCGCCCCGGTTTGTGTTTGCCAGCAGCGTGGCGGTGTACGGTGCCCATTTGCCCGCTGTGGTGGACGAGGCCACGCAGCCCGCACCGGCGCTGAGCTACGGCACCCACAAGCTGATGGTCGAGGCCCTGGTGGCTGACGCCACCCGACTGGGCTGGGTGCAGGGCTGCTCGCTGCGCGTGCCCGGCGTGGTGGCCCGGCCGGGGGAAGGCGCCGGCCTGATGTCGGCCTTCATGAGCCAGCTGTTCTGGCGTTTGCAGGCCGGCCAGCCCATCACCGTGCCCGTGTCTGCCCGGGGCCAGGCCTGGTGGATTTCCGTGGGGGCTTGTGTGGACAACCTGCTGCAGGCCGCCTGCATAGCCCCGGACCGACTGGATGCGCGCCACGTCTACCAAATGCCCGCGCTGCACCTGGCCGTGGCCGAGGTGGTGGATGCGCTGGCTGCACGCTACGGTGTCGACCGCCTGGCCTTGGTGCGTTATGCGCCAGATGCGCAGACCGAGCGTTTGTTTGCGGCATATCCACCCCTTCACACCCCCAAGGCGCAGGCTCTGGGTTTCCGGCACGACGGCAGCGTAGACTCCTTGGTGGTACGTGCGTTGGCGCCCTAGCCAGATGGGAGTTTGCAGTTGTTGCGGTGCAACGTAGAATTTCCCGATGCGCACACCCACTCCCTCCAGCACACCGGTCCATCGCATTCTCATTGTTGGAGGAGGGGCAGCCGGGCTGGAGCTGGCGACCGCACTGGGCAATGCACTGGGGCGTCGCGGCCTGGCCGACATCACGCTGATAGACCGAGCCCGCACCCATGTGTGGAAGCCCAAGCTGCACGAGATCGCCGCCGGCAGCATGGATGTGGGGCGGCATGAGCTGAACTACCTGGCCCAGGCGCACTGGCACCATTTCCACTACCGCCTGGGCGAGATGAACGGCCTGGACCGCGCCAACAAGCTGGTGCACGTGGCACCCTTCATCGATGAAGACGGCGTGGCCGTGACCAGCCAGCAAAGCTTTGGTTACGACACCCTGGTGATGGCCGTGGGCAGCCGCAGCAACGACTTTGGCACGCCCGGTGTGGACCAGCATGCGCTGAAGCTGGAAACCCTGGCCGACGCCGAGCGCTTCCACCGCCGCATGCTCGACGCCTGCATCCGCGCCCATGCGCAGACCACGCCCCTGAGTCCGTCGCAGCTGCATGTGGCGGTAATTGGTGCCGGTGCCACGGGCGTGGAGCTGGTGGCCCAGCTGCACCGCACCACGCGCGAGGTGGTGGCGTTTGGCCTGGACCGCATCGACCCCGAGCGCGACATCCAGCTGCATTTGATCGAGGCTGCGGACCGCATCCTGCCTGCGCTGTCGCCACGCATTTCTGCCGGTGCGCTGGACCTGCTGAACGGCCTGGGCATCAAGGTGCACACCTCGGCCCGGGTATCGGGCGTGGCCGCCGACAGCGTGCAGCTAGCCAGCGGCGAGGTGATTCCGGCCGAGCTGCTGGTTTGGGCGGCCGGTATCAAGGCGCCGGGCTTTCTGCAGGACATCGACGGCCTGGAAACCAACCGCATCAACCAGCTGGCGGTGCACCAGACCCTGGTGACCACCCGCGACGAGAACATCTTCGCCATGGGCGACTGCGCTGCCTGCCCCTGGCCCGAAAAGAACGGCTTTGTGCCACCGCGCGCCCAGGCCGCGCACCAGCAGGCATCGCACCTGTTCAAGCAGATCCAGCGCCGTATGGCGCGTAAGCCGCTGCAGCCCTACCATTACCGCGACTTTGGTTCGCTGGTGTCGCTGGGGGATTACAGCGCCGTGGGCAGCCTGATGGGCGGGCTCATGGAAGGCAGCCTGTTCATCGACGGACTGGTGGCGCGCGTGATGTACACCTCGCTGTACAAGATGCATGAACTGGCGCTGCACGGCGTGACCAAGGTGGCCCTGGAAACCCTCACCCGCGCCATCACACGCCGCACCGAATCGCACGTCAAGCTGCATTGACGTGGCGTAAGCCTGCGTTTTGACCATGGAGCCGGTCGCGACGCACTTCCTTAAAAAAGTATTTTTGCTATCGCAACCGTGCGCAATTTCATGGCACGAATTCGACAACCCCCTCTACACTTCGCGGGCCAAAAGGCGCTGACGCCGGTTCTGCCATCTCGATGCGGCAGGCCGGCACGGAAGTAAAAAAACGGGTTGGCCCCTCGCGGGGCATGGCCCATATTGGAGACAAATTGAAATGGTTCGTTCTTACCTACGAGGGCTTGCGTTCGCCCTGCCTGCTGCGTTGTGCATGCTTGTTCCGGTCACGCCAGCTGTTGCGGCATCTAGTACCTTTATCAATCCCGTAGGTCCAACTAATGCATCGTCTGCCGATCCGTTTGTGATGCGGCACAGCGATGGTTTCTATTACTACGTGCACACCACCCAGGGCTGGAGTTCGCACCAGACGAATCTGCAAGTCACCAAATCGCGTACGCTCAGCGGCATAGGCGCTGGAGCCACGGTAACTGTCTGGACGCCGCCTACCGGCACTTGCTCGGGCAACAACTGCTACACCCAGGACGTATGGGCGCCAGAGATTTACAACTTCAACGGCATTTGGTATTTGTACTTTTCGGCATCCGGTGATGACACTGGCAGCAACCGGATCTGGGTCATCACCAACACCAGCGCCGACCCGACAACCGGCAGCTGGAGCGCACCGAAAAAGATCCACGATACTTTTGACGGATGGCAGATTGACCAGACGGTGACCACGGTAAATGGCCAAATGTATATGGCCTGGTCTGAGTTCGCGGGCAAGGACCAGCATGTGGTGATCGCAAAAATGAGCGATCCGACAACAATTGTCCCTGGCGTGCGCGGCACCACGGTCTTCATGCCCACGCTGGCATGGGAGACCTCGGGCTCGCCAGTGAACGAAGGACCGCAGTTCATCGTGCATGGCAGCAAAGTGCATCTGACCTTTTCGGCCAGCGGCTGCTGGACCGATGACTACAAGCTGGGTGAGTGGACTGCCAATGTCGGGGCCGACCTGAGCGTCGCATCCAACTGGACCAAGAACGCGACACCGTTTCTGCAAAAAGGCCCAGGTGCCTTCGGCCCGGGCCACCATGCTTTCGTCAAGTCACCTGATGGAGCAGAGGACTGGGTCGTCTACCACGCCAACCCCGCTTCTGGACAAGGCTGCCTGGACCAGCGCACCACCCGCATCCAAAAGCTCACCTGGAGTGGCGACACCATGGTGGTGGGGGCGCCCACGGTGCCAGGTACTCCGGTTACTCGCCCTTCCGGCGAAGGTACGGCCACCATTCTGTACCGTATCCGCAACCAGGCAAGCGGCAAGGTAATGAGCATCGACCGCGGTGCCGCAACCGCCAACGGGGCCGCTATATGGGACTGGACCAACTTCAACAACACGGACCAGCTCTGGGCACTGGACCCCACTGGCTCTGGCTTTGTGCAGTTCACCACCAGCTTCAACGGCAATGTTGCGGACGTATTCGCCGGCAGCACGGCGGCGGGAGCATTGGTGAAGTCGTATGTGGCCAATGGTGGCGCTAACCAGCACTGGATGCTGAGCCCCACCGACACCCAGTACTTCAAAGTGCAAAACCAGAAGAGCGGCCTGACTCTGGATCTCAAGAATGGGGACCTCAGCGATGGAGCTGTTATACAGCAATGGACCAATAACGACCTGGCGCCCCAACGCTGGTTGTTTGAGCGGGTGAACTAAGCCGTCAAGTCCATAGCGTTGACGGGTCACTGGGTGAAACCTGCTTGGATCCTGGGCGCGGCGGTTTTGGGCGCGGGCTTGCTGTGGTACGGGTTTGACTCAGCACAGAGCCCGGAGCGGGTGGTGCTCGCGCCGTCCTCCGGGGCGGGGGCTCCCTTGATGGCTAGCACGGCCTCGGCCCCGGTATCTTGTCCGGGCGAGGGCACTGCGTGTGGCGCCATGCCTGGCGAACCCGCCGTTGCGTCACAGCAGGCGTTCGCCCCACCACCGGACCCTACGGAGCAGGCTGCCAGCAATGGCAATGTGCAGGCCATGGGAATGCTGCTGCATGTGCTGAACAGCTGCCCCCGGGCAGGGCAGCCGGCGGACTCCCGTTCCGCCGAGCGCTGCGATGTCGCCCAGGTGCAGGCGCCCCGCTGGCTTCGTCAACTGGAAGCGCTGGCGGAGCAGGGCGATGCCCAGGCGCAGCAGGAGTTGCGGCGCTTTCTGGAGAGCCGTTCCGCCGACGCACCGGCGGTTGCCGGCTCGCCGGCCGATGGTGAGCGCGAGGCCGCGCGCTGGGCCACCCAGGACGAAGTAGACCGTGCCAGCGCCTTGCTGCAAAGGTTGGCGCGTGGTGAGCTCTCGCCAGCGACCCCGGTCGAGTCGCCGACGCGGAGCCGTCCAAGGTCAGATCCGCAGGGGCGCGTGCAGTAGTTGCACTGCTCCGCACACCCGGCGCACGCCGCTACAGGCACACAAGGGCGGTATTCATCTGATGCTATTGAAATGATAGCTGCTAGCGCAGGAGAAGATTGCCGCCGTGGGCTAAAAGGCTTGCAGATTTGCTGCCATGGCGCGCTATTCACGCTAGGCTCGCACGCCAGTTCCCGGGGCTAATCTTCCACACCTTCCACCAGAAACTGCACGCGCCGCTGGCCCTGCCATTCGTTCACGTCGAGGCGGAAGGCCAGGGTCACCCGGGCCGGCAGGCTCTCGGTGTGGCCGAACCAGATGCCGTCCACCGGCTGGCCCTGGTGCTTGAGCTTCAGCGACAAATGCTTCTCGCCGACCAGGCGTTGTGAAACCACCTCGACTTCTTCGCTGAAGGTCGGCGGTGCAAAGCCCTGGCCCCAGACCTCCTTGTGCAGCACATCGACCAGCTCGGCACGCCGGTATTCGGGTGCCAGCGGGCCGTCGGTTTCCAGCCGGCGGGTCAGGGTGGCGGCGTCCAGCCATTCCAGCGCCACCTGCTGCAGGCCTTGCTCGAACTGTTCGAAATTGTCTTCGTGCACGGTGCAGCCCGCCGCCATGGCGTGGCCACCAAAGCGCAGCAGCACGCCGGGGTGCCGCTTGGCCACCAGGTCGAGTGCGTCGCGCAGGTGGAAGCCAGGGATCGAGCGGCCCGAGCCTTTGAGCTCATGCTCCTTGCCCGGCGCCTTGCTGGCGGCGAACACGAAGATCGGGCGGTGCAGCTTGTCCTTCAGCCGGGATGCAACGATGCCGACCACGCCTTCGTGGAAATCCGGGTCAAACACGCAGACCGCTGGCGGCGGCTCTTCGGATTCGTCAAACAGCGACTCGGCCACCAGCATCGCCTGGTCGCGCATGCCGCCCTCGATTTCGCGGCGCTCGCGGTTGATCTTGTCCAGCGTGGTAGCCAGTTCGGTGGCGCGCGCCGTGTCGTCGGTCAGCAGGCATTCGATGCCCAGTGTCATGTCGGCCAGGCGCCCGGCGGCGTTGATGCGCGGGCCGAGGGCAAAGCCGAAATCGAAGGTGGTGGCCACCTTGGCCTGGCGCCCGGCTGCTACAAATAACGCAGCTAGTCCCACAGGTTGTGCCTGCGCCCGCAGCCGTTTTAACCCTTGGGCCACGAGGCGACGGTTGTTGGCGTCCAGCCTCACCACATCGGCCACGGTGCCGAGTGCCACCAGGGTCAGCAGCGGGTCCAGTTTGGGTTGGTTCTCGGCCGTGAAGACACCGCGGCTGCGCAGCTCGGCGCGCAAGGCCAGTAGCACGTAGAACATCACGCCGACGCCGGCAATCGATTTGCTCTCGAATGTGCAGCCGGGCTGGTTGGGGTTCACCAGCACGTCGGCATTCGGCAGCACGATCTCGCCGTCTTTCAGTGCGGGCAAATGGTGGTCGGTCACCAGCACCTGCAGGCCTAGCGCCTTGGCCTCGGCCACGCCTTCCAGGCTGGCAATGCCGTTGTCCACCGTGACCAGCATGTCGGCGCCGCTGTCCTTGACGCGGCGGGCGATGCTGGGCGTCAGGCCGTAGCCGTCGGTGACGCGGTCGGGCACGATGTAGGTGGCGTGCTTGGCGCCCAGCAGGCGCAGGCCACGCAGGCCGACGGCGCAGGCGGTGGCGCCGTCGCAGTCGTAGTCGGCGACGATGCAAAGCTTTTTATCTGCAGCGATGGCATCGGCCAGCAGCACGGCGGCGGCCTGCGCGCCCAGCATGCTGGAAGGCGGCAGCAGCTTGCCCAGGCCGTCGTCCAGCGCGTCTTTGTCGGCCACGCCACGGGCGGCGAACAGGCGCGCCAGCAGCGGGTGTACACCGGCTTGTTCCAGCGCCCAGACGGCGCGCGGTGGAATGTCGCGTGCTGTAATTTTCATAGCACTTCTAGCACGGTATATAAGCGCTGGGGGCTTAAAAGGCTTGTTATTTTTTGCATGAAACTGCGCGGCGCGGCCTCGAAGCTCTGTGCATTGCGCTCGCCACACAGGGTAAGTTGCACCTTGTGGCCCTGGTCCAGCGCGGCCAGCAGCTCGGTGCAGGCGTTGGCGTCGATCTGCTGCCAGGCGGCGGCCCAGCCTGCCCAATCTTCGTACTGCGCGGCTTGCAGCAGGGTCAGTGGCATGCGCGGGGCGGCCGCTGGCGGCGGCGGGGTGGGCAGGGCGCCAGCGCCGCTGACCCAGAAGGAGTTGATCGGCGCCAGCCCGCGCTCGGTGCGCGCGTCGTTCACCGCATGGGTGTAGAGCAGCATCTGCATTTCGCTCTGCAGGCGGCGCAGTGGGCCGGCTTGCGCGGTGGGCGGCATCCATTCGTCCACGTTGCGCGCGCCTACGCCGCTGACCACCCGGTCCAGCGAGGCTGTGGCTAGGCCGCGGAAGACCTCGCTGTGCGCCAGCCAGCGCGTCGGGCTGACGTATTCCAGCTGGATGCCGTCTTCTTCAAAGAAGGGCCGCACGGCGGCCAGGATGGCGCGGGACTCGGCCTCCTGCAGGTCCAGGCTGTCTGGGTGGGGCATGGTGATGTGGTCCGTCATCACCTGCCAGTGGCAAGGGGTGATGAAGGCCCAGGCATGGCCGTCGGCCGCGGCGCCCGCTTGCCAGGCAGCCCAGGGGATTTGACCGTCGGCGGCGCCCAGGCCGTAGTGGCGGGCCAGCGCGCGTTCGTGGGGGGGCGACAGGCTGTCGTCCGGCCCGCTGTCCAGCACGGCCGGTGTCAGGCGCGCCAGCAGGCGCTCCAGGTTTGGCAGGCGCAGGGTAGCCAGGGCTTGGCGGCAGCCCTCGGCCTCGCTGGCAGCGAGGGGGATCAACACATGGAGAGGGGTGGACATGGGGCTATTGTCTCGGATGCGGTAGCCACGTAGCTACAGTGCGCGCTGGCTAGGGGCAATGGGCCCGATCGTAGAAGGGTTTTAAGGAGGTCTAGACGTACTACTGTCGGGCAATTGGAACGAGGAACGAGCGCACGCTAGTGGCAGGTTTCATGGAGCTTTGCACGGGTGGGGCGGGCGCGTCAACTTGACACACGGGGGGAGCTTGGTGCTGAAGATGTATTTAGGCGGATGGCTGGGTCTGCTTCCACTCACGCGGGGTGAGTCCGCTTTGGGCTTTGAATGCGCGGGATAACGCGGCCTCGCTGCCGTACCCGACTTCGCTTGCGATATTTTTCAACTGCTGCCCTTGCAGCAATGCCTTTTGTACCAGCCGTACCCGCCACGCCTGCAGATAGACCCCGGTCGTAGAGCCCACCGTGTCGCGAAAGGTGTTGGCGAAGATGCTGCGCGACATGCCCGCGATATCGGCCAGGCTCTCCAGCGACCACTCCTTTGCAGGTTGTTCATGCATGGCCGTGAGGGCTTTGCGCAGCTTGGGGTGCGACATGCCTGCCAGCAGGCCACTGTGGATGCGCTCCGTCTCCATCAGATGCCGCAGGATCTGGATCAGGACGATTTCAAACAACCGGTCCACCACTTCGCGGCGGCCGCAGTTGCTGCCAAACGCTTCCTCGAAAAGCAGTGCCAGAACGTGGTCGGCGCGGTCAATCTCTTTCAGGGGCAGGCAGACCACGTCGGGCAGGGCTCCCGCGATAGGGTTGGCCAGGCCGCCTTCGAAGTACAGGTGCGCGCAGGCCAGGTCCGCGCCGTGCTCGGTGTCCGTGATGAACTGGCGCGCCAAGGGCCTTGGGTAGAGCAGCAGACTGGGCTCTGTCACATGTAGCACGGGCAGTCCTGGGTGGATCGCGTCCAAGGCCCCCGCTTTCACCAGGTGCAACTGGCCGTCTCCCTGTTCTGTGAATTCGGTAATGCCGCACAGGGCGCCCGAGTGGAACATGCGGGCCCGCACGGGGAAGTGGTGCAGCAATGCATCCAGGCGGTCGGTACAGGTATCCATGAAATACTCTAGATCAATTTATGCGTATTTTATGTGATTAAAAGTATTTCTGCGCAGATACAGTAAGTGTTGCCAAACGGCATATATCTCTACCGATTTAGTCACACAGGAGTAGCTCATGTCCTCATCCAAAGTTTTTGCAGCGTCCGTCGCAGCTCTTGTTTCCAGCGTCGCGCTGGCCGCTGGTAGCCCTGGGGTTGAACGCAATACCCAGGCATTTCTGGAGGCGGTCGCCAAGGGCGGTGGCCAGCCTCTGGAGAGCCTCTCTCCGGCGGATGCACGCGCGGTGCTGGTCGGGGCACAGCAGGGCGCCAAGCTGCCGCCCGCCGATGTAAGCGAGAAGACAGTCAACATTGACGGCAAACCGTTGAAACTCACTATCGTGCGCCCAGCAGGAGCCAAGGGCGTGTTGCCGGCCTTCATGTTCTTCCACGGTGGCGGCTGGATATTGGGTGACTTCCCAACCCATGAGCGTTTCGTGCGCGACCTGGTGGCCGATTCTGGTGCCGCAGCTGTGTTCGTCAACTACACGCCTTCGCCCGAGTCGCGCTACCCCGTGGCCATCAACGAGGCCTATGCCGCCACCCAATGGGTGGCTGAGAACGGCGCCCAGATCGACGTGGATGGCAAGCGTCTCGCGGTAGCCGGCAATAGCGTGGGTGGCAATATGGCGGCGGTGGTAGCGCTGATGGCTAAGGCCAAGGGCAGCCCGGCGTTGCGCGCACAGGTACTGTTCTGGCCCGTCACCAACGCCAATTTCGAGAATGCTTCGTATGACGAGTTTGCGAACGGCCACTTCTTGACCAAGGGCATGATGAAGTGGTTCTGGGACGCCTACACGACCGATCCAAAGCAACGCCAGGAAATCTACGCCTCGCCGCTGCAGGCCACTCCAGAGCAATTGAAGGGACTGCCACCAGCCCTGGTTCAGACGGCCGAGAAAGACGTGCTGCGCGATGAAGGCGAGGCCTATGCCCGCAAGCTGGACGCAGCGGGCGTGAGCGTCGTGGCAACCCGCTACAACGGCATGATCCATGACTTCGGGCTGTTGAATGTGTTGTCGTCGGTCCCCGCGACCAAGGCCGCTTTGCACCAGGCTAGCGAAGAGTTGAAGGCGCGTTTGCGTTGACCTAGCGGCGTGGCCGGCTGCGACGCCGGTCACCAGCGCGCGCCCGCAGTTTTTTGGGACTGACTTTTCCGAGGGGCAGCGGGCTTCGCACCAAAGCCGTGCGACTTTCCTGGCACAGGATTTGCACATTCGGTACTGGAGTAGAAGCTGTCAGCAACCCGCCTCAATACAAGCCAGGCGTTGGTTGTCGGTCATTGCTCCGGCGACGTCAGCACCGTCGCATGCCCAGGCCTGATGTCTTGGACATTTGTGCTCCGTTTTATGGCGGGGCGCAACGGAGAACAGCTTGCTGCACACAGCGTGTGCAGCCCGCCTGGCGGCTCCGCGCGGTGCTTTCGTCTTTCCACAGCAAGTAGCTTTAGGAGAGATCGACATGCAGCGCAACCTAGCATTCCCCACCGTTCACTGGTGTGCCCGCCTGACATTGGCGCTGGCCACCGCCACTCTGGCCAGCGCCGCCTGGGCGCAAGACAAGGTCACCTTGCTCACCTCCTGGTACGCCCAGGCCGAGCATGGCGGCTTCTACCAGGCAGCAGCCACCGGCCTGTACAAAAAGTACGGGCTGGACGTGACCATCAAGATGGGCGGCCCGCAGATCAACGGAATCCAGTTGCTGGCGGCCGGCCAGGCCGACTTCATCATGGGCTATGACATCCAGACCCTGAACTCGATTGAGAAAGGCCTGCCGGTGGTGACGGTGGCGGCCTCGTTCCAGAAAGACCTGCAAGGCATCATGGCGCACGACGATGTGAAAAGCCTGGCCGACCTAAAGGGCAAGACCATCCTGGCCAACACCTCGGCCCAAACCAGCTGGCTGCCCTGGCTGCTGGGAAAATACGGCTACAGCCTGGACCAGGTGCGGCCCTACACCTTCAATCTGCAGCCCTTTATTGCCGACAAGAACGTCTCGCAAAGCGCCTACCTTTCGTCCGAGCCCTTCATGGCGATGAAGAGCAATGTGCCGGCCAACTTCTTCCTGCTGGCCGACCAGGGCTATCCGCCTTATGGCACCACCATCGTCACCTTGCAGAAGATGGTGGCTGAGAAGCCGGACGTGGTGGCGCGCTTTGTCCGCGCCTCGATGGAAGGCTGGAAAAGCTATCTGGTGAACCCGGCGCCCGGCAACGAGCTGATCAAGAAAGACAACCCGAAGATGGAAGACGACCTGATCGCCTTCGCGGTGAAACGCCTGAAGGAAGTCAAGGCCGTTGACGGCGGCGACGCAGCCACCCAAGGCGTTGGCGTGATGACCGATGCGCGCTGGGAGCAGACCTATAAATTCATGCTCTCGGCCGGCCTGCTGAAGCCGGGTGTGGATTGGAAGAAGGCCTACACCACACAGTTCGTGAAAGACCTGAAGATCATGCCGTAATGATTGCTCACCCCCAGGCTCCACACTGCGTGTTTCTGCCAACCCCCTTGCAGGGGGGCGAACCCAGTGGCCCGGCAAAGCCGGTTCCACGGGTTCCCTGGCTTGAAAGCCGGCATGCCCGTCGTTGGGTGGTAAGTAGTTAGATGCTCTAGACGATGAGAACCTGGCGAAGGCGACCATATTGGCGCGCCGGCCGGTAGCGCAGTGCTTGCAGACAGCAGGCTCTGCGTCGATGGAGGAGAGATGAAATGTTAGTCACCCAACAACCCGTATTGCGCCGCTTCTGGTACGCGCTGATGCCCATCAGCCAGCTCGACGATGGCCCGAAACCTTTTACCTTGCTGGGTGAAAACCTGGTGCTCTGGAAGAAGCAGGACGGCACGCCGGCCGCGCTGCGCGACCGCTGCTGCCACCGCACGGCCAAGCTGTCCAAAGGTTTTGTCGAAGGCGACAACATCGTCTGCGGCTACCACGGCTGGACCTATGACTGCAGCGGCAGCTGTGTGCGCATTCCGCAAAACCCCGACGGTAACATCCCGGCGGGGGCCAAGGTGCCGTCCTTCCATTGCCAGGAACGCTACGGCTATGTGTGGGTGGCGCTGGAAGACCCGCTGCGCGATATTCCGCACTTCCCGGAAGACGGCGTGCCGAGCTACCGCCGCATCTTTCAGTTCTACGAGGAATGGAAAACCAGCCCGGTGCGGGTGATGGAAAACGCCTTCGACAACTCGCACTTCAGCTTCGTGCACAAGGCGAATTTCGGCGACATCGACCAGCCGGTGCCGCAGAAGTACGAGATCCATGACACCGACTATGGCTTCGAGGCCGAGACCCTGGTGCCGATCAAGAACCCGCCGGCCGGCCACCGCGTCACCGGCAGCACCACGCCGATGACGCAGCGGCACCTGACGAACCGCTACTACCTGCCGTTTGCGCGCCGCTTCGGCTGCCAGTACCCCGACAGCGGCATCGACCACATCATTTACAACTGCGCCACGCCGATCAGCGACGACCGGCTGATGCTGGTGCAGTGGCTGTACCGCAACGACAGCGAGGCGCAGTGCAGCACCCAGGAGCTGATTGACTGGGACGCGGCCATCACCGCCGAGGACCGCGACATCCTGGAAGCCACCGATTTCGATGCCTGCATCGACACCACGCGCCGGCAGGAATTCCACATGCCCAGCGACCGCCCGGGCCTGATGATCCGCCGCCAGTTGCTGGACCTGCTGAAGGCCCACGGCGAAGAAGAAGTGCACCAGGGCAACCGGCGCATTCCGATCCACCCGGTATCCACTTGAGGAGCGCACCATGCTGATGCAAGCCCTGCCCATCCCCGTGCAGTCCCTGCCGCCTTTACCGCCAGACGCCGCCACCGTGCTCCACGCCAACCAGGTGGAGAAGACTTACGGCAACGGCACCCATGCCTTGTCGCGCATGAGCCTGCGCATCCAGCGCGGCGACTTTGTTTCGCTGCTCGGCCCGTCTGGCTGCGGCAAGAGCACGCTGCTGAAGATGTTTGCCGGACTCGAATCGCCGTCGCGCGGCCATGTGCGCTGGGCCGGCTTCAATGCGCCGGCCAAGTCCGGCCTGAAGACGGCGATGGTGTTCCAGGAGGCGACGCTGATGCCCTGGACCACGGTAGCGGCGAATGTGCGCCTGCCGCTGGACCTGCACGGTGTGCCACGCGCCGAGGCTGATGCCCGGCTTGCCACCGCGCTGGAGCAGGTGGGGCTGGGCGCGTTTGGCCAGTCGTACCCGCGCGAGCTGTCGGGCGGCATGCAGATGCGCGCCTCGATTGCGCGGGCCCTGGTGACCGAACCCGATGTGCTGCTGATGGACGAGCCCTTTGGTGCGCTGGACGAGTTCACCCGCAACAAGCTGGATGCCGACCTGCGGGCGCTCTGGGCGGTGCGCGGGCTGACGGTGGTGTTCGTCACCCACAGCATTTACGAGGCGGTGTTTCTGTCCAGCCGGGTGGTGATGATGGCGGCCCGTCCGGGCCGGCTGATGGCCGATGTGCCGTTGGACGAGCCGGACCGTTCTGAGAGCTACCGCCTGTCCCCCGCATTCGCCGACCACTGCCGCGAACTCTCAGCCCTGCTGATGTCGGCCCATTGAAGGAGTGATGACCATGACAACCCCTTTGCTACAACGCCCCGGCGTGCTCCACTGGCTGGCCCCGATCAGCTTTGGCATTGTGTTGCTGCTGGTCTGGCAGGCGCTGTGCAGTGCCTGGCAGGTGCCGGTCTACCTGGTGCCCAAGCCCAGCGACATCTTCCAGACGCTGCTGACCGATGGCCCGTCACTGCTGCGGGCGCTGGGCGTGACGCTGAAAGTGACAGTGCTGGCGTTTGCGCTGGCCGTGGTTCTGGGCGTGGCCGGGGCGTTTCTGTTTGTGCAGAACCGCTTCATCGAGGCCAGCCTGTTCCCCTACGCCATCCTGCTGCAGGTGACGCCTGTGGTGGCGATTGCGCCGCTGATCATCATCTGGGTGAAGAACCCGACCTTCGCTCTGGTGCTGTGCGCTACGCTGGTGACGCTGTTCCCCATCTTGTCGAACACCGTGCTCGGCCTGCGCAGCGTCAACCTGGGCCTGCTGAATCTGTTCAAGCTGAATGGCGCCAGCCGCTGGCAGACCCTGGTGCGGCTGCGCATTCCCAGCGCCTTGCCGTTCTTCTTTGGCGGGCTGCGCATCTCCAGCGGCCTGGCGCTGATCGGCGCGGTGGTGGCCGAGTTTGTCGCCGGCACCGGCGGCACCGGCGCAGGGCTGGCGTACGAGATTTTGCAGGCCGGTTTTCAGATCAATATCCCGCGCCTGTTTGCGGCGCTGGTGCTGATTTCGGTCACCGGCGTGTTGCTGTTTGTCAGCATGGTTTGGCTCTCCAATAAAGCTCTAGGCCACTGGCACGAAAGTACTGTATGACCACCACTTTGATCCGCAACGCCGCTGCCATCCTCAGCGGTCAACCCGGCACCGCTTCGCGCATTGCCGGCCCCGATATCCGCCTGCGTGGCCAGCGCATTGAGGCCATTGGCCAGCTCAGCCCGAAGCCGGGTGAGACGGTCATCGACGCGACCGACTGCGTCATCTACCCCAGCTGGGTCAACACCCACCACCATCTGTTCCAGTCACTGCTGAAGGGCGACGCACATGGCATAGACCTGCCGCTGACGGCCTGGCTGGCGGCCACGCCGTACCGCTTCCGCGCGGCGTTTGACGAGCGCCTGTTCCGCATCGCGGCGCGCATCGGCCTGCTGGAGCTGGCGCTGTCTGGCTGCGGCACGGTGGCGGACCATAACTACCTGTACTACCCCGGCATGCCGTTCGACAGCTCGGCGATCCTGTTCGAGGAGGCCGAGCGCATGGGCCTGCGCTTTGTGCTGTGCCGCGGCGGCGCCACCCGCACGCGCCAGCTGGAGGCCGAGCTGCCGCAGGCGATGCGGCCCGAGACGCTGGACGCCTACCTGGCCGACGTGGAGCAGCTCACCACGCGCTACCACGACCCGGCTGCCGATGCGATGCGCCGTGTCGTCATGGCCCCCACCACGCCGCCGTATTCGCTGGCGCCCGGCGAGCTGGTCGAGTGCGCCCGCACCGCGCGCCGGCTCGGCATCCGCCTGCATTCGCACCTGTCGGAAACTGTCAGCTACCAGGATTCGGTGCACAACATGCACGGCATGTCGCCGGTGCGCTTTGTTGCCGAGCATGAATGGCTGGGCTCTGACGTGTGGTTCGCCCATCTGGTCAAGCTGGATGCCGAAGAAATCGCCTTGCTCGGCAGTACCCGCACCGGCATCGCCCACTGCCCGCAAAGCAATGGCCGCCTGGGCAGCGGCACAGCACCGGTGATGGCGCTGCAGGCCGCCGGTGTGCCGATCTCCATCGGCGTCGATGGCGCGGCGTCGAATGAAGCCGCCGACATGATTTCTGAAGTGCATGCCGCCTGGCTGATGCAGCGCGCCGCCCAGGGCGACCGCAACCAACCGTTGTTCCGTGGCGGCGCGGGCGAGGGTGGGCGCCTGGCGCTGAGCACCGACGACGTGGTGGCCTGGGGCACCTCGGGCGGTGCCAGCGTGCTGGGCCTGGGCGATGTTGGCACGCTGGCACCCGGCATGGCCGCCGACCTGGCCATCTACGCGCTGGATGACCCGCGCTACTTCGGCCTGCACGATGTGGCGCTGGGCCCGGTGGTTAGCGGTGGCCGGCCCAGGCTGAAGGCCTTGTTCGTGGCCGGGCAGAGGGTGGTGGCGGACGACCTGTTGCAGGGCGTGGATGTAGCCGAGTTGCGGGCCCAGGCGCGGGCTGCCGTGCGGCAATTGATGGCGTCGTAAGCGCCGCCAGTATTTATAGGAAATAGGCCTGTAGCGCAGGTAATAACTGCGTAAGCTGCTATCAAAAATGTAGTTTTTTCAGGCCCCCTCCTGCACCAGCGCGATGCCCTGGCCTATGCATATGGTGTACGAGGTGTAGCCGCCGCTGCCATGCGATCACCTGCGGTTATCGCGCATGGTGTTTTGCTATCTCCCCAAATGCTGGCGTTCTTCCCACAATGTGCGGCGCTTGCCAGTGCCTGGGCTGGGCGGGCGTTTACTACTACAAAACTGGAGACAACATGAACCGCTTTATCGGGGCCGCCATTGGCAGTGTGGCATTGGCTATGGCCGCCACGGGCTATGCCCAAACGGTGCAGATCTATGGGCTGGTGGAGCTCAGCGGCACCGGCGCCACGTCGGGCAGCAATTTCGACAATGGCATCAAGCTGGCGGTGAAGGAGATCAACGCAGCGGGCGGCATTCTGGGGCGCAAGATCAGTTACGTGTCGCAAGACACCCAGTCCAACCCCGGCGTGGCCAAGGCGCTGGCTCAGAAGGCGGTGGACCAGGGGGCCTATGTGGTGATGGGCCCGGTGTTCTCGGGCTCCATCATGGTCAGCATGGCGGAAACCCGCCGCGCCGAGATTCCCAACTTCACCGGCGGCGAAGCGGCTTCCATCACCCAGCAGGGCAACCCCTACATCTTCCGCACCAGCTTCACCCAGGCTACGGCCATGCCCAAGATGGCCAACTACATCCGCGATGCGGTCAAAGCCAAGAGCGTGGACGTGATCTATGTGAACAACGACTTTGGCAAGGGCGGCCTGGACCTGGTGCGCAAGGAGCTGGAGGCGCGCGGCATCAAGGTCAGCAACGCCATCTCGGTAGACCCCGGTCAGCTGGACATGAGCGCGGCCGTGATCAAGGCCAAGCAGTCGGGCAGCGACGCCACCTTTGTCTACACCAACGAAGAAGAGGCCGCCCGCGCGCTGCGCGAGTTCCGCAAGCAGGGCTACGCCAAGCCATTGATGGGCGAGACGGTGCTGACCAGCCAGAAGGTGATCGAGCTGGCCGGTGATGCCGCCAACGGCGCCATCGCCCATGTGGGCCTGACTGCCGATGCGCCGCAGCCGTTGATCAAGAAGTTCAGCGACGCCTTTCTGGCCGAGTACAAGGTCAAGTCGGATCACAACGGCCTGAAGGGCTATTCCGGCATGTACGTGGTGAAGGCCGTGACCGAGAAGATCGGCAAGTTCGACTCCAAGGCCTTTGCCCAGGCCATGAAGGGCGTGAGCCTGTCGGTCAAAGATAGCCCCGGCATTCTGATGGACGTCAGTTTTGACCAGAATGGCGACCTGGACCGGGAGAGCTATATGACCAAGGTCGAGAACGGCAAACAGGTCATCATCAGCGTGCTCCCGCCCGCAGGCAAAAAATAGTTTTCAACCACGCATACCGATCGCATGTCTACCTCCAAAGTTTGTCTTGCCGGCGTCATGGGCTGGCCTGTGGCGCATTCTCGTTCCCCCAAGCTGCACAATTACTGGCTGCAGAAATACGGCTTGCTCGGCTCCTACGTGCTGCTGCCGGTGCAGCCGGAAAACCTGGCTACGGCCCTGGCTGGCCTGCCGGCCCTGGGCTTTGCGGGCTGCAACGTGACCATTCCGCACAAGGTCACGGCCATGGAGCTGATGCACGAACTGGACCCCATGGCCCGCCGCATGGGTGCCATCAACACCATCGTGGTGCAGCCCGACGGCTCGCTGAAGGGCTTCAACAACGACGGCTATGGCTACATCCAGTGTCTGCTGGACGCCCAGCCCGACTGGCGCACCGATGCCGGCCCCATCACTGTGCTGGGCGCGGGCGGCGCAGCGCGTGCCGTGGTGCTGAGCCTGGCCGAGCGTGGCGCCAAGGAGATCCGCTTGCTGAACCGCTCGCAGGACAAGGCCGAGCAGCTGGCCCGGGAGTTTGGCAGCCCGGTGCGCGTGCTGCCCTGGTCGCAGCGCCACGAGGCATTGGCCGATATCGCCCTGCTGGTGAACACCACCAACCAGGGCATGCACGGCAGCCCCGCGCTGGACCTGGACCTGGCCCAGCTGCCCCCGCGTGCGCTGGTGTCCGACGTGATCTACGTGCCGCTGGAAACGCCTTTGCTGGCCGCTGCCCGCGCACGCGGCAACCCCACAGTCAACGGCTTGGGCATGCTGCTGAACCAGGCACGCCCGGCCTTCAATGCCTGGTTTGGCGTGATGCCAGAGATCACCGCCGAGCTGCGCCAATCCATAGAAGCCACGCTGTGAGCGGGTCTGCCACTGGGCGCATGCCGGCGGTATACCTGCCGCACGGCGGCGGGCCCTCGTTCTTCATGACCGGGGAGCGCAAGCAGCTGTACCAGCCCATGGAGGACTTTCTGCGCGGCGTGCCGGCCTTGCTGCCGGCCACGCCCACGGCCATCCTCATCATTACCGCCCATTGGGAGGCGGCCGTGCCCAGCTTTGCCGGCGCGGCGCAGCCGGAGCTGATTTACGACTACTTCGGCTTCCCTCCCGAGACCTATGCGCTCACCTATCCGGCACCTGGCCAGCCCGATCTGGCCGCGCGTGCGGCTGCGCTTGTGCAGGCGGCGGGTTTGCCGGCCCAGGTGGACCCGGGCTATGGCTGGGACCACGGCGTCTTCATCCCGCTGAAGGTGATGTACCCGCAGGCCCAGGTGCCGGTGTTGGCCATGTCGCTGCACCACAGCCTGGACCCGGCCTTGCACTGCGCCCTGGGCCAGGCTTTGCGCAGCCTGCGCGACGAGGGCGTGCTCATCATGGGCAGCGGCATGAGTTTCCATAATCTGCGCAACTTCCAGGCTGCGGCGCCCGCTTCGTTTGCGTTTGACAGCTGGCTGGAGACCGCGCTGGCCGGCAGCTGGGCCGAACGCACACAGCAACTCAGCCAGTGGAGCGCGGCTCCGGGTGGCCGCGCATCGCATTCGCGCGAGGAGCATTTGCTGCCCTTGATGGTGGCCAGCGGCGCGGGTGGCGATGCGCCTGGGCGTCGGCTATGGCGCGGTCCGGTAGGGCCGTCTGTGGCCTCTGCCTGGGCGTTTGACTAGGTTGTGCTATTGAATAAATAGCTGCTTGCGCAGGTATTACCTGCGCTGCAGGCCTAAAAGGCTTTGAGGTTCTGCAGGAAGGAGCGGATCGCCTGGGCCACTTCCAGCGGCTTTTCTTCCATCATCAGGTGGCCCGTGTCCAGTGTCTGCCCCTGCACCTGGCCGGCCCAGCGCCGCCAGATGTCGACCGGTGTTTCCCCTTCGGTATAGCGCCGGCTTTCCCACAGCACCAGCACGGGGCATTGCAGCCTGCGTCCGGCGGCCTGGTCGGCGGTGTCCAGGGCAATGTCATAGCCGGCGGCTGCGCGGTAATCTTCAATCATGGCCAGGCGCACGCTGGGTTGGCGAAAGCAGCGCTGGTATTCGGCGTAGCTGACCGGGTCTATCACCTGGCGCCCGTGCGTCATGCGCGTCAGCGTGTTGTCTAGGAACATGTCGGGGTCGGCGGCCAGCAGCGTCTCGGGCAGGGGTGCGGGCTGGGCCAGCATGAGCCAGTGGTAGGCATGCAGGCCGAACGCCAGGTTCATGCGCTTCCATACCTCGACGGTGGGGATCACGGTGACGGATACCAGGGCGCGCACGTGCTCGGCGTGGTCCAGCGCCAGGCGGTGCGCTACGCGGCCACCCCGGTCATGGCCGGCCACCGCATAGTGCGTGTGCCCCAGCTCGCGCATGACACGGGCCACATCGTCGGCCAGCGCGCGCTTGCTGTAGTTGTGGTGTTGTGCATCCGGGGCCGGCCCCGTGCTGTCGCCATAGCCGCGCAGGTCCACCAGCACCACTGTGAAATGCGCGGCCAGCAGGCGGGCTGCGGGTAGCCAGGCCAGATGTGTTTCGGGGTAGCCGTGCAACAGCACCAGTGCAGGTCCCTGGCCGGCGGTGTAGGAGACGATGGCCAGGTCATCGGCCCAGGCGTGGCAATTGCGGGTGAATGTCACGTCCATGGATGGCCTTTTGTCGGTTTGGCTAGTGGTCTGGCAGTTTATCGCCCGTGCCGGCGCCCGTTACTGCAAGCATCGCTTCAATGCACCTGGTTCCCCGTTCGGAAAATGGGTGCGGAGGACGGAGTTACGACGACATCAAAATGGAATTTCCACTGTTTTGCAACCTTTTTAGCCGTGTGCAGCACATACTGACATCGCTATTTCAGCGCAGGCAGGCTAACGCAAAAACCTTTAATCGCTCTTGTCCCTTGATAGAACATTCGCCCGACCTCCTTAGTGAAAGCGCATTGCTTCAGCGTGTCGGTTATGGCGACAGGGCTGCACTTGCCGCGTTGTATCGCAGCTACCACCGCAGACTGGCCCGGTTTCTGAATCGGTTCACGCGCAGCGAGGCCCTGATAGAAGAGGTGATCAACGATACATTCATGATCATTTGGCAAAAAGCGGCGGAATTTCGAGGGGACTCTCGCGTCTCTACTTGGCTCATGGGGATTGCTTACCGTGTGACGCTGAAGGCATTGCGGCAGCAGGGGCTGGACCATGCGCCGCTGCCATCGGATATCGAGGAGATGGTCGTCGAACCTTTCCAGGATCTTGAAACACAGGACTGGATCGAGAAGGGGCTGAACCTGCTGTCGCCCGAGCACCGAATGGTGCTGGAATTGGCCTATGTGATGGGACACTCTCTTGAAGAGATTGCGGAGATCACCTCTGTACCAGTCACCGCTGTCAAGTCCAGGATGTTCCATGCACGCGTCAAACTTCGTAACCTGATGCCGGCGCTTTCTGGCCGGCCAACGGGGACCACACAATGAACGAATCTACCTACGACGACCGTATCCATTTACGCATATGGCAGTTGATCCCATGGGTTGTGAATCAGACGGCCTCTGTGAGCGAGCAGGCGGAAGTAGAAAGCCACCTGCACCGCTGTGAGATTTGCCGTTCCGAGTTGGCGCTACAACAAGACTGGAAAAACTCACTGAACGTGAGCGAGGGCGCTGTCTATCCTGATGTTGAGGCGGGACTTTCGCGTCTCTCGCAGCGTATCGATACGCCGCGTCCTGTGTCACGTCCACGGCTGCTGGCGGTGGCCTACGGTCTTGGTGCGCTGGTTCTGTTGCAGAGCGGAGTTTTGACCGTGCTTGGCATGAAGATGGGGGCCAGTGATACGCCATCCTATCGCACGCTCTCTGCGGCGGAGAATGCTTCTATGGGCGCCACGATTCGGTTGGTGATTGATCCGGCTGCATCGGTCGGTCAGCTGCAAGCGCTGCTCGCGCCGCTGAACCTGCAAATCGTGGCAGGCCCGAGCGACAGCGGGGTCTATTCCCTTGGGCCACGTGCTTTGGAGCAAGGTGGCGGCTCTCCCCATGCGGATATCAAGCGGCAGATTGATGCGCTGCGTGCTGCTCCAGTGGTACGTTTTGCTGAACCGGTGGTACAGAATCGCGAGGGGGTTTGAGCCTTTGTTTGCTTAGGGGGCTAAGGATTCATTGCAACCGCTACGCAAAGCGGCCAGCGCACGACAGGTATTGATCAGGCGTGCGTAGTGTTGGTTGGGACCACTCGTTCGCTCAAGCACGCCATGGATAGCGCTCGGGTCTACGCCGGGCGTGGCCGCGAGCAGCAGTGCTACGGAACCTGTCACCTGTGCGGCGGCAAAAGATGAGCCGGAGACGAAGTCGTAGTGCCCCCCGGGGGTAAGTGTCAGGATGTCGTGTCCCGGTGCGTAGAGCAGCGTGGATGCTTGCAATGCTGGCGCGCGGTTGGCAAATGTTGCGGTGGCGACACCGATAACTCCTGGGATTCCTACGGGAAATGCTTTCAGGTCGCCGCTCGGCAACACTGCGCCAACGACAACCACGCCTTTTTTGATGGCTTGTTCGACGAGGGCGGAAAGTAGCGGGTCAGCGGGGCCGCCTAGGCTGAGGTTGATGACGTCGGCCCGGGCATCCAGGGCGGCCTGGATGGCCTGGGCCAGCGTCAGCGAGTTGCACGTGGCACCCGAACCGGCGTTTTGCCAGCAGGCCTTCATGGCAACCAGGCGAGCGCGCGGTGCAATGCCCGTAATACTGCTCGAGGACTGCCCGCCGCCGTCGGCTGCGATGACGCCGGCGACCTTGGTGCCGTGCTCGTCACGGTTGAACTGTGCCCAGTCGCTGTTGACGAAGTTGCGCGTGGATGCAATTCGACTGCGCAGGTCTGGGTGTTCGGTGTCCACACCCGTATCGATCAGTGCGATGCGGATCGAATCGCCTAACGCGACCCGATGGGCCGCATCTGCGCCGATTTCATGCACCGTTTTCTGCAGCGATGTATAGCGCTTTTCGGGTGATGCTTCTGCCTGGGCCTCGAAGGTCTGTAGAGGTTCTGCCAGTTGCACCCGCGGGTCCGCGGCGAGCTTATCGAGCACGGACTTCCGTGACCTTCCATCTTCAATTTCGAGCACCGCGCAGTGCACGCCGAGCGCGGAAATTGGCCATGCCATCACATGCGTTAACTCATATTGGTGGGCTATTGCAGCCAGCGTTGCGCGCGCGCTGCCACTGGTGTCATAGGTGTTGCTGTACCCGTTGCCCGTCGAACCTGCGCTCAACGCGAACGATTGTCGTGGGTTGGCTACCGTCACTACGACCATGCGGTCGGGATGCGCTTGCATTTTTGGCATTGCCAAACTCGGATCTGGTATGGACTCCACCAGTGCGCAAGCCGGCAGCGTGCAAGCTGCGCAGAGCAGCAATAAATAGGCGAGACGTTTCATGGACAGAACCCTGTTGTGGTGCATTGCTGCATGTTCAGTATGTGGGTTTTTTGCGTCGATAAGTTGCGACTGCATTGTCTGACATGCGGGGCATTTTCAAGTCGTAGTTCGATTTGAATGCCTTTGCAACCTTTTCCTGAATCCGTGGTACCTACGGCCGCATTCATATTATTCAAGGAGGAATGGCACCATGGTTTCCCTGCGCTCGATAGCTTTGAAATTTGCGCTTTCTGCTGCGGTCGCGGCCAGCTTGGCTGCGTGCGGCGGTGGCGACGGTGATACAACACCGTTCAAGTCGACCGTTCTTGTGTCAGATGGCAGCACCTCTGCGGCAAATACAGATGTGAACCTGAAGAACGGCTGGGGTATTGCCTTCAACCCGACAGGATTCGTGTGGGTGGCTGATGCTGGTTCGAAGAAGTCCACGCTCTATGATGGCAACGGTGCGCCGCAGCAATTGGTGGTTGCCATTCCTGACGGTGCCAATGGCCCCGCGGGTCCGACCGGCATCGTGTTCAGTGGCGCCAGCAGCTTTCCCGTCAGCCAGAGCGGCGTGACGGGCTCCAGTGCTTTTATTTTTGCTACGCTTGCTGGCACCATTGCCGCGTGGTCGCCCACGGTCAATCTGACCAATGCAGTGACTGCCTATGACGATGCGACAGGCGGGGCGGAATATACCGGCCTGGCCATTGGTAGCGACAGTGGTGCGGCCCGGATCTATGCGGCGGACTTTCACAATAACAAGGTGGATGTTTTCGATAGTGGATTCCAGAAGCTGGCGACCACCGGCCGTTTTACGGATCCGGCGTTGCCTGCGGGTTTTGCTCCGTTCGGTATCCAGGCGATTGGTGGCAACATCGTTGTTTCGTATGCCCAGCAAGATAGTACGGCTCGCTTCTCCGTCCATGGCAGCGGCCTGGGTTTTGTCGACGTCTATGACGCCAGCGGCAATCTGAAGAAGCGTCTTGCCAGTGGCGGGGCACTTAATGCGCCGTGGGGCATCGCCTTGGCGCCTGCTAACTTCGGCCGATTCAGCAACACACTTTTGGTCGGCAATTTCGGTGATGGCACGATCCACGCGTATGACCTGCAAAGCGGAGCATTGGTAGGTGCGCTTACCCAGAGCGGCGGTACACCGATCACCATACCGGGTTTGTGGGGTATTGCTTTTGGGAATGGCGTGAAAGAGCAGCCTACCAACACCCTGTTCTTTGCTGCGGGTCCGAATCGCGGGACTAATGGCCTTTACGGTCGGATCGATATCGGCCAGTGATATTCCGAGCGGCTGCTGCAGCAGCTTCGCGGCCGGGCACTTGCGGCGTTTATCGCCGGTGTCCGGCGGTATTTTGGTGGCTGGTTGGGAGTGCCATGCGATCAGTCCATGTGAGCAGTGCAATCCCTACCTCTTGCCATCGCGCATGCTTCGCCCCCCCCCCTTGATTTAAGCATGTGTAAATTTTCTTTGCGCCTGCTGTAACTTTTTTGTGCCATGTCTGCACTCACGCGAAAGCGTGCCTGGCTAGGCCTTCAATCCCAGAGTGGATAGCTGCACTTCAGAGCATGGTTCTATTTCGGTCATTGGCAGTTCATTGAGATGGGGTGTGAATGAAGATGATGTGCAAGGGATTTTGGGATGTCACCGTTGCATGACCTGCAGCACTGTAGGTACAGCAAGCAACGTTCATTTGTTTTTAGTATGAAAAACCACACTCCGACATCCGTCACAACACGGCCATGGCCCATGGTGATGCTGCACTGGGCCACTCTATTGGCTTTATGCGCAGGTGTCTCAATTATCTGGATACGTGACGTGGCCGATGGGCGCGCGGCGCGTTTCTGGCTCATGGAAGCACATACCCATGTTGGGTTGCTCGTACTGGGCTTGTGGGTGGCTCGCATAGTAGTGCGCATCAGGTTTCCGCGGCTACCCGTTATTGGTTCCCAGTCCCTTGTCGTTCGCGTTGCAGCGGGATTCACCCATGTCTGTTTGTATGCATGGTTGTTGGCATTGCCTATCTTGGGATGGGCCTCGATCAATGCGCACGGCAAAACGGTTGACCTGTTTGGTTTGCCTTTGCCGTTACTCGTGGGTTCTGACGATGACCTGGGCGATGACTTGCTGACTTGGCACGTAAATACAGCTTGGATGCTGCTGGCCTTTGGCATCGTGCATGCGTCGGCCGCCCTGTGGCACCACTTTGTGATGCGCGATGCCTTGCTGCGGGCGATGTTGCCACGGCGACGGCGATAGAGGTCCTGCGTCCGGGGCTGTAGCTGACCCCGGCATAAAGGTCTGCGCAGAACGCCACGCATTACCAATTACTACTGACCCCTGATCTTTTAACGTAATTTCCCAAGAACAAGGATTTGCCCATGCTGATATTTCTGCGTCGACACCTGAAGCGTCTGTTCATGACCTTTACTATTTCCAGTGGGGTTGGTGCCGTGCTGCTGCTTGTCAGCAATACGGCACATGCCTTACCCAGCTTTAGCCAACAAACGGGTTCAGAATGCGCTGCCTGCCACATGGGTTCATATGGCCTGAACCTTACGCCTTTTGGTGCCCGTTTCAAGGCTGGTGGGTTTGTTGATTCCGATGGGAATGGGACCAAAGTCCCATTGTCCGTGCAGCTCCTGGCAGAGCAAGTGAACCCCGCAAGAGGGCCCACACAAACCCGCTTGTCAGAAGCGGATCTCTATTTTGCGGGCCGGTTGTCTGACCATGTTGGAGGTATTGCCCGCCTGAGCCGGCGTGATGACGGAACCACCGTCAAGACGACACTTGAGAATGTGGACCTACGGTATTCGCATGACGTCAAATGGGGCGAAAAAGAAGCTGTTGTGGGGCTGAGCCTGAACAATAGTCCCACTGTGCAGGACCCCGTTTCCGTATTGCCTGGCCGTGGATTTTCTGCTCCCAGTACCGATGGAACTTTGCTCAATCCGGCTAGCACCCACCATCTGGCTAACCGGGTGCTGGGCTTAACCGCTTATGGACTCTATGACCAGACCTGGTATGGCGAACTTGGCAGTTATCGCTCCATGTCGGTGTCTACCCAGGATCGTCTTGGTTTTGATCCGGCCGGCGACCCAGGCAAACTCAGCGGTACCAGTTATTGGCGACTGGCTTACATGAAAGATCTGAAGACGCAATTCTTTTCGATGGGCTTGGTGGGGTTTAACGCCACGCGCCAACTCGATCGCAGCGGACCATCGGACGGCATCAAGGACATAGGCATCGACCTGAACTACCAGTACCTGGGAACCCGTGACCACATGGTGCAGGTACGCTATGCCAACATTCTGGAGAAGCGCAACTACGGCAGCACACCGGCCAGCCCATTCATACCTGGTTTGCTTGCCAGTTCCACCGGGCGCAGCCGGGATCAAACACTGGTCCTTACCTATGTGTACAAGCAAACCTATGGGCTCACGGTGGCTCGCCTCATGGGCACGGCCCAGGAAGACGCCGTTCGTTTCTTGCCCTATGGCAAGCCAGACACGCACAGCACGTTGGTGGAGGCCTCCTGGATTCCATTCGGAAAAGAGGATTCCTGGGGCGCGCCTTGGGCGAACTTGCGACTGTCTGCCGGGTGGTTCAGATTCAGTAAGTTCAATGGCAGCAGCACCGATATTTTTGGTACTAATTTCGGGTCCGGGGCACCGTTGACGAATGCCAAGGATTTGAATCAGTTTTCGCTGACTGCACGAGTCGCGTTTTAGACCAGGAGACTTCAGCAATGAACTATGCATTGACCGTCTTGGCCCTTGGCGTGAGAGGCATTGTTTTCGGATCGGTGCTGGTTGCGTCGACACAGCCTGTGCTTGCTGCAGGCGACGCCGTACTCGGCGCCAAAGTCTTTTCGGCTGAATGCGCTGAATGCCACAGCGTGAAAGAAGGTAAAAATAAGAAGGGGCCAACTTTATTCGCCACGCTGGGGCGCAAAGCAGCGACCCAGCCTGGTTTCGAGTATTCGGACGAGTTGCGCCGCACGGGATGGACCTGGAGTCAAGAAGCGCTGCGTAGTTATCTATCGCAACCAACGAAAAAAGCGAACCCCGGAAGCAAGATGAAGTATGAAGGCTTGTCCGACTCGAAAGAACTTGAGGATGTCATTTCCTATCTCGGTACATGCAAGTGACGAACGCGGGCTGTTCTTGCTGCGTCACAAGACATCGTAGGCGGTGTTCATCTTTACCTTTGAGGAAATGAGATGGGCATCGCCAAAGAGTTCGATGACTGCATGATTAAAAAGGTAGGAGCTTTGGCCAAAAAACTGATAGCCGAAGTTGTCGAGCGGTGAGCGATGAAGCAGAGGGGCGGTTTAATCAAGTTGCGGCTTGAGCGAGTCCAGCCTCGTAGTGGGCTTGTCTCTTGGGGGCTTCACAGCCAGGCGGCTGTTCACTGCGGAGGCACAGACCGTCAGTCACATTTCACAATTTTTTCCCATTCAAAACTAATGGAACATGAACCCGTTCGAGGTACGTCTAGTGCCGATCTATTGGGGCTGTCTCGGGAGTTGGCCAACGTCAGGGACTTGCTTGTAGAGCTTTCTCTCTCCCTGCAAGATGCGCGATTTAAGTTGGGCTGCGAATTGCGCGACAAAACAAATCGGCAATCGTTGGATTTAATTGATCAAATTCGTAGGCTTCAGTCCAGACCTTCAAATGGCTGAGAAAACGATGATTCGGTATTTCCGGCGACCCTGGGCGGTCGCGATCCTAGATGGTTTTGTCGTTCTGTTGCTGACGGTGGCACCAGAGCCCGTCATGGCCCTCGATGTCTTCGCAGTCAAATTGATCTTGGATATCTAACGCACTGTGCCGGAAGCCAACCGAGGTCTCTTGTTTTTGGGAAAAGGGGTGCTTCTGGCGGCGACGGCTTGAGCTATCCCTAAAGCATGGTGCTGGTTTTTCTAATCTCGCTTTGGCTCGCCAAACGAAGCAGGGGTGATTGGCTACGACGGTGGCTGTTCGTGGTCTGCATTATTGCTGCTGATGGTTGAAGCTCGACATCTCTCCTATACCCACACGAAATGTAAAAAATGAATCTATCCAACTTTAAGATCAGCACCAAGATTGGAATGGGCTTTGGCATCATCGTGGCCTTGGTTTTTGCGCTGGGCACGATGGCGTTGATCCAACTCGCAAACGTGGCACAAACTGCAGAGCAGCTTGCAACCAATGACTTGCCCAGTGTCCAGGTGTCGGGGCAAATAGGAAATTTGGTCGGCCAGCTCCGCCGCCTTGAAGCACGCCATGTCCTCTCTCTCGATACCAAAGCAAAAGACGAAAGAGAAGCGGATATAACTGGCATTCGCAAAAAGCTGGTGGAGTTGGAGCCCCTAGCGGTGACACTATTCAATTCCGACTTCGAAACCAAGGCATGGGCTAGCTACAAAGAGCACCGTGATGCATGGTATGCGCAGTGGGACAAGCTGCGCCCCATTTCTCGCAAAGGCCCTGAAGCAGCAGAGGACGCCATAAAGATATTCGAGGGCGATTCGCTAAATGCCGTAAATGCCACGCTCAAAGATATCCAAGACTTGAGTGACTACAACAAAAAAGAAAGCGACTCCTCGTGGGAAGAGGCGAAGGCCACCTACGGTAACGCCCGCCTGATGGTGCTTGCCAGTATCGCTGTCGCTGTGGTCATGGCTGTTGTCTTGGCCATTTTGATTGCACGCGCGATTGCGCGTCCGATTGGAGATGCCGTCCAGGCTGCCAACAATATTGCCCAAGGTGATATGACGATGGCATTGCATGCCCATGGGACGGATGAAACCGCTCAGTTGCTGCAAGCGCTGGAAGCGATGCGCTCTAGTTTGATGCTTGTGGTGGCCAATGTGCGCCAAGGGTCAGATAGCGTGGCGACAGCCAGCGCTGAAATCGCACAGGGGAACCACGACCTATCGGCCCGTACCGAGCAGCAGGCCAGTGCCCTGGAAGAAACCGCGGCCTCGATGGAGCAACTCAGTTCCACCGTCAAACACAACGCGGACAATGCACGGCAGGCCAATCAACTGGCGCTGAAGGCCAGCACGGTGGCTGTCAAAGGTGGTGATGCTGTCGCCCAGGTGGTGCACACCATGAAAGAGATCAACGACTCTTCGCGCAAGATCTCTGACATCATCAGTGTGATCGACGGTATTGCCTTCCAGACCAATATCCTGGCGCTGAATGCTGCGGTGGAAGCGGCCCGTGCGGGCGAGCAGGGACGGGGCTTCGCGGTGGTGGCATCGGAAGTGCGCAGCTTGGCAGGTCGCTCCGCCCAAGCGGCCAAAGAAATCAAGGAACTCATAGGCGCCAGTGTGGCGCGTGTTGAGCAGGGCACGGTGCTGGTGGACCAGGCGGGTGTCACCATGGCCGAGGTGGTGGGATCTATCAAACAAGTCACGGACCTCATGGGTGAAATCAGCGCAGCCAGTTCTGAGCAGAGTACCGGTGTGTCACAGGTTGGCGAAGCGGTGGTTCAGATGGACCAGGCCACGCAGCAGAATGCGGCGCTGGTGGAGCAAATGGCGGCGGCGGCTGGCAGCCTGAAGACCCAGGCCGAGGAGTTGGTCAGCACGGTAGCGGTGTTCAAGCTACCCGCTGGCACCAACGGTGGTGTACCCCGTCCTCGCTCGGTTGAACCTGTTGCCGGGACAGCCCATATGGCATCTCTTAACCGAGGTCTGAATGGCTCTGCGCAACACACCGTCGCCAGCAGCCGCCAGCTAACAGTGAAGTCCAAGGTATTACCAAGAACTGCATCATTACAAAGTGAAGGTGAGTGGGATAGCTTCTGATGTGCTAGCCCCATTTCGATGTCTTGCAGTGCACATCGGGTACCCTCGTTTTAATTGCATCACATTCAGTGTCAGATGATTTCCACTTTGCTGCGTGCGGGCGGGTTGATATTGGCCAGTGGTAAGAAAATCGTGGTTTGACACTGGCGGTATTTATTGCCGGTGTTTGGTGGTATCCCGGCGGAGCTTGGTTAAAAGTGCCAGGTGATCTGGCTTACCCAGCGGCTGTTCAGCGCGCCTTTCAGGCGTTCCTTGGCGGGGCTGGTGGCAACCATATACATAACGTCGAACTGCACCTCACCAAGCTGGTATGACAGCCCAACATTTCCGTAAGTGCGAGAGTCGTCTGCGAATGCTTGCAGATCGTAGTAGCCAATGCCTGCGCTGGCAGTGAATCCATGTGCTAGTGGCAGTCGGCCAACAAGGTCGTACGCCAGTGTGCGCGTGGATTGAAGCGTCCCCAGGGTTGCGTGCGGCGACATGGCAATCGAAGCGTACAGGCTATCCCGCCAACCCGCCGTCAATGCAAACTCCTGGTAGTCCATACGCTGGGTGATTGGGCTACCCAAAGACTGGTAGTGCGACACCATAACCCGCGCACTCCAGTTTGGCTCGATGCGCCAGCCGTATCCCGCATCGGCAACGAACTGTGCGCCTGCCGGACTACCTTCTCCAAACCCAGCAAACCTGGACAGCGCCACATCGGCAAATGCGCCTGAACCCGCATTCCAACTGGCTGCGGCTTCTGTGTATGGATGCCCATCGCTCAACTCCAGGCCACGCAGTACCTTGTCACTTGCTGCACTGAGCTTAAAGTGCCAATTTTCGGCACCGGCACAGGCGTAGCTGGGGAGTAGCAAGGCCAAGATCGGGAGCAATCCCCGGCATATAGCGCTGTTCTTATGGCTTCGCAAAGCAGAAAACCAAGAATGTATCCACGGCCTGCTGCATAGCGAGATTGTTCCCCGGCCGGTGAACTGCGCAATGGAGCCGCCGACGCGGAACCAATCCAGTGGTCCGTTGGTCAGGCCGAGAAATTTCCATGTTGCAAGCTTGGGATTTTTCGCATTGAACAGTTTGTATTTGACGAAGGCCGCCAGGTGGTTCGCCCGGGCGTTCATTGCTGGCATCTCGTCATTCTCGACGAGGTTTTGCCACTTGCAGCTGCCATTTCTTTGACCTTGCCCTTGTTTCATGTCGTGCTCAGGCGTTCGATTACGCGGCCTTCTTATTTTGTGCCTCGTGCTAGAGCAACGCGAATTGCATCGCGCTGAGACATCCCGCATTGGATGCAATGCTTCGCAGATTGTAGAAAGTTAGCCAGTAAAGAGCCGTGGCTTCGATGCTGTGGCCAGGGCGCCCTTGCTACCATCCCGGCATGAGCACCCATTACGAGTCCCTGCAGCAAGCTTCCGCCTACGGCGATGCCTTCAATGTCGAAGCACCCACCAACCTGGGGGAGCGCCATATGTGGCCGCGCAAGCCGGGTTTTTGCATCCGTGCCGTGCCTACCGAGGCCGGTGCACCACCCCAGCGCGAGTTGTTGTCTGCCCAATGGGGGATGGTGCCGCACTGGGTCAAGTCGGCGTCGGACGGCAAGCTGCGTGCGCCCAAGCTGGTGGTGGCGCGGTCTGAGACGGCGTCCACCTCGCAAAACTTCCGCGATGCCTGGTTGAACGGGCAGCGCTGCATCGTGCCCATGCAGGCCTTTTTTGAGGACGACTGGCGCAGCGGCAAGGCCGTGGCGACGCGCGTCGCGCGGGTCGATGGGCTGCCCATGGGTGTGGCAGGCTTATGGGCCCAATGGACTGGCCCGGACGGCACCGTCCTGCTCAGCTATGCCCTGCTGACGGTGAATGCCAACAGCCACGCGCTGCTGCGCCGCTACCAGCAACCGGGTGCCGACAAGCATATGCCGGTGATCCTGAACGAGGGCGCGTATGACGCCTGGCTGGGTGCGCGCGTGGACAAGTCCAAGGAGTTCATGCGCCAATACGCGGCGAATTGGCTGGCGGCCAACCCGGTGGAAACCAAGGCCGACAAAGTACCCAAGGGCCTGTTCTGATATGCAGCCCGAAGCTATCTGGATGCCGGTGGCCTGGGCCGAGATGGGGGTGCAGACCTACCCGCCGGGCCAGAGCAACCCGCGTGTCACCGAATACCACGGCCACACCAATATTGCAGGCTATGACGACAAGGCCTCGTGGTGCTCGTCGTTTGTGAACTGGAGCCTGGCCCAGGTAGGTATTGCCGGCACAGGTTCGGCGCTGGCGCGTTCCTGGCTGGACTGGGGTGTGCCGCTGCAGGTACCGGTGCCGGGTTGCATTGCCGTGCTGTCGCGCGAGGACCCGGCGGGCTGGAAGGGCCATGTGGGTTTCTTCCTGCGCGCCGATGCCGAGCATGTGTACTTGCTGGGCGGCAATCAGCTGGACGCGGTGCGTGAACATTTTTACCCCGTGGACACGGTGCTGGGTTACCGTTGGCCTGCGTAATCACTCTGGGGGCAAACCATGGCTGAGCGTTCTTCCATCGGCATCATCGGCACTGGCTGGGTGGGCACCAGCGTGGCCATGTCGGTGTTGCACAGCGGTGCGGCCCAGGAGTTGCTGCTGCATGACGCACGGCCCGGCCTGGCCGAGGGCGAGGCCATGGATCTGGCCCAGGGCTCGGCCTTTTACCCTTCTGCCGCTGTGCGGGCGGCGGCGATCGAGGACATGCACGGCACCCGCGCCATCGTCATCGCGGCTGGCAAGAACGGCAGCCCCACCCAGACCCGGCTGGACCTGTTGAAGGAGAACCTGGCCATTCTGCGGGGCATCGCCGTGCAACTGCGCGGCTACCAGGGCGTGGTGGTGGTCGTCACCAATCCGGTAGATGTGCTGGTGTGCGACTTTGCCGAGGTGTCGGGGCTGCCACCCGAGCGCGTCATCAGTACCGGCACCATGCTGGATACGACCCGGCTGCGCCAGATGCTGGGGCAGCAGCTGGCGCTGGATGCGCATTCCATCCACGCCCAGATGGTGGGCGAACACGGCGACTCGGAGGTGGTGCTGTGGTCTGGCGCGGACATCGGCGGTGTGCCGCTGCGCCAATGGAGCGGCTGGCAGACAGAGCACGAGCCTCGCATGGCCCACGCCGTGCGCACGGCTGCCTACGAAGTGATTCGGCGCAAGGGTTCGACCAACCATGCTATTGGCCTGGTGACAGCCTCTCTGCTGGCGGGCATGCTGCGCGACGAGCGGCGCGTGCTCACCGTGTCGCGGGTGCAGACCGGGGCCTTGGGCTTGCACGGCGTGGCCTTGTCCTTGCCGTGCATCGTGGGCGCAGGCGGCGCGCTGCAGGTGCTGGAGCCGGCCCTGGATGCGGTGGAGCGTGCGGCGCTGGCGCATTCGGCCGAGGTGCTGCGGGCTGCCCGGGCCTCCGTGGCGTAGCCCGTGCCGCAGGGTTCATCTATCATCTTTTGCACCTGCAGCGCAGATTCTGCAAGCGCAAGGTGCTATTAATTTTGAAGTGCAGGAGCGAGCGATGCGAAATCTGGTAGAGCAGTTGTCCACCTATGCCGCATACCACCGGCATCCGCGCAATGTCCTGATCCATTGCGTGGGCATTCCGCTGATTGTTGTGGCGACTGCGGTACTGTTGTCACGCCCTTCGATCTTCGCCATGGGCTGGGCGTTCACACCCGCGCTGGCTGTGGCGGTGTGTGCAGCGGCCTACTACTTCTGGCTGGACCTGGGTTTGGGCGTGCTGATGGCGCTGCTGCTGGGATTGGCCGTGTGGTTCGGGACTTGGAGCGCGGCCCTGCCCACGCCGACCTGGCTGGCCATAGGCCTGGGTGGATTCGTTGTGGGCTGGGTGCTGCAAGGGGTGGGCCACCTGATTGAGGGCCGTAAGCCCGCGTTTGTGGACGATTTGATGGGGCTGGCCATAGGGCCGCTCTTTGTGGTGGCCGAGCTACTGTTTTGGCTGGGATTTCGCCCCGGTCTGCGCAGCGCGCTGGCGGCTGCGACAGACACGGATGCATTGCTTATCGAGGACAAGGACGCAAGTTGACCAAGATCAGATTCTGGATGCGGATATGGGGGCTGGCGCTGGCCGGCTGTTGCGGCTTGGTGGCTGGCGCAGCTGCGCAGACCCTGAGCCTGGGGGTATCCGACGGCCCGGTGTCCCTGCCGATTTATGTGGCGCAGGCGAATAGCTACTTTGAACGCGAAGGCCTGAGCCTGTCCACCCGCAGCTGCAGCAGCGGCCGCGATTGCTACAAGCTGATGGCCGAGGGGACCGTGCAGCTGGCTACCGCCGCCGAGTTGATCGCCACGTTGAACAGCTTCACCCGCCAGGACCTGGCATTCATCGCCTCCATCAGTGCGTCGTCGTCGCAGATCAAGATCGTGGCCCGGCGTAGCGCGGGTATTACGGCGCCGTCACAGGTCGCCGGCAAGCGCGTGGGCACGGTGCAGGGCAGCTCGGCCGCGTATTTTCTGGGCCGCTGGCTGGCTCTCGACAACCCACGTGGGCGAGACAGCACCATCGTTTCCATGGAGCCGGGCCGTATCGCCGCCGCATTGCAGCGTGGCGAGATTGATGCGGCTGCGATCTGGGAGCCGGTGGCCAGCAATGCGGCCGCCGCCTTGGGCTCGGATGGTGTGCTGTTTGAAAACCCGGGGCTGTACAGCCAGCAGTTTGGCTTGATCACCAGCCGCGCGCTTATCAAGACCCGGGAGGTGGATCTGCTGAAACTATTGCGCGCCTTGCAGCAGGCCGAGCGCTTCATTGCCGAGCAGCCCCTGAAGGCGCAGCAGGTGCTGGTGGCCCGCCTGGGCGTGACCCCGGCCCAGGCTGCAGCCCAGATGCGAGAGCATGACTTCCGCCTCGGGCTGGATTTCTCGCTGATAGACACCATGGACAGCCAGGCCCGCTGGGCCATTCGCGAGATGCGGGTGCAGCCCCGGCCGGACACCCTGCTCAACGTGGTCGATCCGGCCCTGCTGCGCAAGGTGGCGCCTGACGCCGTGCAACTGGGGCGCTAGCTTAAGCAATGCTGATCTGGGCTGCCCATGGCAGAGATCTGACGCGATAGATGCGGTCTTCTAGGACTTTGAACACTTTCTTAGTGCTTCAGCACGATTTTCCCCTGTACCCCGCTGGCGATGGCGTTTTGGGCTGCGCCAATGTCACTCAGCGACAAGGTCTTGGCAATCGGGATGGTCAGCCTGCCCTCGGACGCGGCTTTGAGCACGGCATCCAGCGTATGTGCATCGCTGCGGTGATAGATCTCGTGGATAGTGACGCGATTGTGGGAATTGGCACCTTCGGGGATGGGAACAATGCTGGCAACCTGGCCGCCATTTCGTACATGGCCAATCAGATTTCCGGCGGCTGCAGGTGCGGTGCTGATGGCAAATTCGAACATTGCCGCGGTGGGTGTTTGGGTGATATCGATAGCCTCGCCGGTCAGCGCACGTGCATCGGAAAGCCTTTCGGGCCGCACCCCTGCCACTGGTTTTGCGCCGATCTCCTGTAGATACTGGATTGCTGCGCGGCCAACCATGCCGAGTGCACCAGAAACCAGGACGCGGTCGCCCGACTTGACGCCCAGAGCATCCACTGTTTGCCGGCCGGTGAGTCCCGCTTTGACCAAGGATGCGCCCTGCTCGAAAGTCAGGTTGGCCGGGAGCTTCGCAACGGACGAGACCGGCAGTACACCGTATTCCGCATGGGCGCCCTTGCCATTGGCCGGAAAGTCGGCTACCACCCTGTCACCCACGGCCAGCCCGGTCACGCCTGAACCCAGTGCTGCAATGGTTCCTGCCGCGTCTCCGCCCAAGACAGCGGGAAGTTGCAGGGGAATGAGGTGGGCCATGTAACCCTGGCGGAGGATGAGATCAAATGGATTGATCGCAGACGCTTCGATCTTGATAAGGACTTCGCCGGCCTGCGGTTTGGGCGTCGGTATTTCATCGATCACGAACTGGTCGATATCGCCATAGGCTTTGAGAAGGGCAGCTTTCATGTGTTAACTCCTTGAGGTTGTGCCGATGGGGGCGGTGTTGGATGGCGGGGATTACTGCATTTCGCCAGTAGACGGACTGGCTCCCGGTGCAAGACCGAAGCGAAAACTTGACGCGGTTATTGCGCCAAAAAGGTCGTCCTGGTGGTATGTCACGGCTCCTGGTTCGCTCTCGGCGGCTCCCACGACCACCATCAGTGGAATGAGATGGTCCTCACGTGGATGTGCCGCCTGTGCAGAAGGGGCCTTTTGCCACTCCTGCAGTTGTTCTACGCGTGCTTCCGGAGATGCGTGAACCAGTGTTTGCTGAAGCCAGCTGTCGAATTTCCGCGATGCTTCGCGTCCGCTGGTGCCGCGAATTTCTTGCAGGTTGTGATAGCTGAGTCCGCTGCCGATGATCAGCACCCCTTCATCCCGCAATGGTGCAAGAGCCCGGCCGACTGCGATGTGTAGCATGGGGTCGAGCCCTGCATCCAGTGACAGTTGAACCACTGGAATGTCTTCACCCGGATAGAGTGGCTTCATGATGCTGAAGGTGCCGTGGTCGAGGCCGCGTGTGGGGTCCAGTTGTGACCGGATGTCATTTGAACGCAAGAGTTCATGTATCCGTTTGGCCAGCGCTGGCGAGCCGGGTGCGCCATATTGGATGTGGTACAGGTATTCGGGAAAGCCGTAATAGTCGTAGACCATGCCCGGTTTCGCGCCAGACGAAATAGAGATGCCTTCGCTCTCCCAGTGGCCCGATATAACCAGGATGGCCTTGGGCAGCTCCTGAAGCTCGCTTCTCATTTCCTTCAGCGAATTTTCAAGTTTGTCGAAGTTGCGACGGAATTCACCCGTCAGATACGGCCAGGGGCCTCCGCCGTGGCTGATGAAATAGGTTGGGAGACGAGGGGTGCTCATGGGTATTTCTGTGTCGATGGGAGGGGAGATATCGGATGCATTTCTTGATCGTTTAGCTTAACGTTTCGTAATAATTGATCTATAGGCTTTATATTGAAGAACTATTTCCTGTGGGTTGATGATCAATGGACACGTTAACGAGCTTGCGGGTTTTTTGCGCGGTGGCGGAGCTCAAAAGCTTTACGGGTGCAGCAGAGCGTCTGGGCCTTTCGCCAGCGATGGCTAGCAAACATGTCATGCACCTGGAGAGCCGGCTGGGCACCCGGCTGCTCAATCGAACCAGCCGCCACGTCAGCGTGACGGAAAGTGGCGTGCTTTATTTCGACCAGGCCCGGCAAATGCTGGATGGACTGGATGAGGTGGAAGCCGCCGTCAGCAACGTCACGGTGACGCCGCGGGGGACGCTCAAGTTGAGTGCGCCGGTGTGGCTTGCGAACAGCTTGGTTGCGCGCTTGGTTGCCCAATACCACCAACGCTGTCCCGAGGTGTGTCTCGACATGGATTTCAGTGGCCGGATCGTAAACCTCGTGGACGAGGGCTTCGACCTCGCCCTGCGCGTAACGGCACCGGAGAGGCTGGATCCTGGCCTTATCGCTCGTCCACTAACAAAGGTTGTTTTTCATATCGTTGGCGCGCCGGCTTATTTGGCACGCACTGGTCGGCCGGAGAAGCTGGCCGATCTCAATGGCCATTCGCTGTTGCAGTACAGCGGCATCAACCCCAATGGCATCTGGACCGTCGGCGGCCCGGATGGCGCGGAAATACTGAAGTTTCGGCCCGTGATGAGAAGCGAGAATGAGGCCATGCTGCATATGGCTTCGCTGGAAGGCATGGGCCTGGTCTTTCTGCCTGCCGTGATGATCCAGGCAGATATCGCTGAAGGACGGCTGGAGTTGGTGCTACCGGACAAAGTGAGTTTCAGTGCAACGCTCTACGCCGTCTACCCCAGCCGAAAATATCTTTCTGCCAAGGTGCGTACTTTCATAGATTTTCTTTCTGCTCAGCCTGATCTTTGCCCGGAAGTGCAAAGCGCGCCTTGACCCGCTCTGCGAGCTGCGCTCAGCTGTCCTGCAGCGTCTCGATGAGGCGTGCTGCATTGCCCATCATGGCGTGGTAGCTGTCCAGGCTGCCTTCTTCCAGGTTTTCAGCGCCCCAGTGCGTGATGGTGCCCAGGCCTTCGCTCAGTGCGTCCAGCAGCTCGGGCGATGCCCGGCCCAGGGTAGTGATCAGCACGTCGTTGATGACTTGCATGGCCCGGATTTGCCCGGCCTGGGCTTGGATGAGTGCGTGCAGGGCACGCGCGATGTCGTCGTTCATATGCGTCTTGCGGATGTCTAGGAGCGCCGATCGTAAACCCAGCGTCTCATGGGCTCATCCGGGCTGGCAGGCCTTCCATGCCGCCACAAAGCCGGCGGCCCGTGTGCGCACCTGCTCGGCCGGCGTGCCTGGCGCATACAGCTGGCCGCCAATGCCGAAGCCCGTGGCACCGACCTTGACCCAGGCCGCCATGCTCTCGGGCGTGATGCCGCCCACGGGCCAGATCGGTGTGCCGCTGGGCAGAACCGACAACAGGGCCTTCAGGCCGGCCGTGCCGACCTGCTCGGCGGGAAATATCTTCAGTGCATGCGCACCGGCTTCCAGCGCGGCAAAGGCTTCGCTGGGGGTGGCGATGCCCGGGGCGCTGTACAGGCCAGAAGTGACGCTGTGGCTGATCACCGTGGGGTTGCAGTTGGGCGAGACGATGAGCTTGCCGCCGGCAGCCCTGACCGCATCCACGTCGGCGGTGCGCAGCACCGTGCCGGCGCCGACCAGCGCGTCGCTGGGTGCGATGGCCGACAGGAGGCGTATGCATTCCAGCGCGCCCGGGCGGTTCAGCGGCACTTCCAGAATGCGGAAGCCTGCATCGAACAAGGCCTGGCCAACGTCTTCGGCCGAGGCGGTATCCAGGCCGCGCAGGATGGCGACCAGGGGTGGGTGGGGTGCGTGCATGGTCATGCTCCGTGGGTTTGGATGTGGTGGAAGCCGCTCAGGATCACCTCGCGCGGCGACAGCACCCGCAGGCTGCAGCCCAGCTGGGTGGCTGCGACCTGGTAGGCCTGGGCCAGGGCGAATGAACCTATCAAGTGGAATTCTGCGCTGCTATGGCTGCCCAGGTCGCGCAGCACGTCTTGCAGTTCGCTGCCTATCAGCAGGCCGCTCAAATAGGCCTGGGCCTGGCTGGCCGGCATGGTGCCGGTAACCACGCGGGCGCGGCAGGCAAACAGCTGGTGCGCCAGCGCGCCCGGCCCGCCTGCGGCCACGCCATCGGCAAAGGCGGCCTGGCTCCAAAGAGGTTCGGCGCCTGCAGGCTGGGCGGCTGCGGCCAGCGTGCCGTACTGCGACAGCAGGGCGAACAGCTCGCCCGTCATATAGGTGCGCAGTTGCTCAATGCGGCCATCCCGCAGCAGCACCCACTTGCTGTGTGTGCCGGGCAGCACAAACCAGCCGTCGCGCAGGCCCATGGCCACAGCGCCCAGCAGCTGGGTTTCTTCGCCGCGCATCACATCGGGCTGGCCCTGGGCGTTACGCACGCAGTAGCCGGGTACGATGTAGCGCTCTGTCTGGTCGGCAACGGCAACCAGGTGCCGGGGCAGTTCTTCGAGTGCGACTTCCGGGCCCAGATAGGGGGCTTCCTGCCAGCCAAATGCGCTGCCCACCATGCCGGACATGACGACGCGGGCGTCGGCATCGGGTTGCGCAAGCAAAGGGGGCAGCAGGGCAGCCAGTGCTGCGGGGTAGCGTCCACGCGCGGCCAGCGCGCCCTGGTCATCGTCGGCTTCGGCTATGCACCTGCCCTCAGGGTTGATTGCGTAGCCGCGGCGATGGGTGGTGCCCCAGTCCACGCCTATCCAGGTGGGGTTGGTAGTTGCCATAGAATGCGTCTCTGTTTTAGATTGTATGATTTATTATGCTGCGAATCTGGTTGATAGGGAACAGGTGCAGCACCATTTAGCGGGGATTTATGCGATGACGGCAACTGCCACACACACTTTTGCGGCCACGTATGCGGGGCGTCATCGGCATGGGCGAGTGGTTAAAACTTTGGGTCATGCGGTCGTGGGCGGCACCTATGCGGTGGGCGCTTTGCTGCCCAATGAGGAGCTGCTGTGCCGTAGCCTGGATGTGAGCCGCACAGCGCTGCGCGAGGCCATCAAGGTGCTGGCCGCCAAGGGCTTGCTGGAGTCGCGGCCCCGTGTGGGTACCTGGGTGCGGCCCCGTGTGGGCTGGAATATGTTAGACCCGGACGTGCTGGCCTGGCGTTGCGCCACCGGGCCGGACGCGCAGTTCTACCGCCACCTGCTGGAGCTGCGCGAAATCATTGAGCCCGCTGCGGCGGCCTTGGCGGCGCGTAGCCGTAGCCCCGAACAGCTGGCCGACATGGAGCAGGCCTTCAAGGCCATGGAAGACGCGCGCAACGTGGGTGAATGGGTGACGGCCGACCTGTCTTTTCACAACGCCGTATTGCAGGCCACCAACAACCCTCTGCTGGTGCCGCTGGTGGCCATTACCAGTAGTGCGCTGGAGTCGCTGCTCAGCATCACTGCGCGCCAGGCCGGCGGTTTCAACGATGCTTTGCCCGACCATCGCAAGGTGCTGGACGCCATCCGCGACAGTGACCCGCAGCGTGCCTTGCACCGCATGGCGGTGATGCTGTCCGACACCCGCGAGCTGATGCGGCAGGCCAACATGTTGGACGATGTGGCTCCGGTTTAAGGGTATCCACTAGGTTTTAGTTTTGGCTTTATTTGTATGATTTATTTGAACAGCCCGATTTGCTCCGTTTAAGGCCTCCATGACCACCGAATCCCCCAAAAAACGCCGCTCCCAGCATTGGTTTGGCGGCACTAGCAAGGACAACTTCATCCACCGCAGCTGGATGAAAAGCGAAGGTCTGCCGGACGACAGCTTTGATGGCCGCCCGGTCATCGGCATCTGCAACACCTGGAGCGAGCTCACGCCCTGCAACCAGCATTTCCGCCAGATCGCCGAGCGCGTGAAGCACGGCGTGCTGCAGGCCGGCGGCATTGCAGTCGAATTCCCCGTGTCCTCGCTGGGCGAGACCCTGATGCGCCCCACCGCCATGCTGTACCGCAACCTGGCCAGCATGGACGTGGAAGAAGCCATCCGCGCCCATCCGCTGGACGGCGTGGTGCTGCTGGCCGGCTGCGACAAGACCACCCCGGCTACGTTGATGGGCGCGGCCAGCGTCGATTTGCCGACCCTGGTGGTATCCGGCGGTGCGATGCTGAACGGCAACTACCGCGGCGAAGCCATCGGCTCGGGCACCCATGTGTGGAAGTTCTCCGAGGCGGTGAACGCCGGCAAGATGACCCTGCCGCAGTTCATGCAGGCCGAGAGCTGCATGTCGCGCTCTGCCGGTGTCTGCATGACCATGGGCACGGCCTCGACGATGGCCAGCATGGTCGAGGCGCTGGGGGTCTCGCTGCCGACCAATGCCGCGATTCCGGCCGTCGATTCGCGCCGCCTGGAACTCGCGCAGCGCTCTGGCCGCATGATCGTCGACATGGTCGAGCGCGATATGCGTTTGTCGCAGGTGCTGACCCGCGAAGCCTTCGAGAACGCCATCCGCGTCTGCGGCGCCATTGGCGGCTCGACCAATGCGGTTATCCACCTGATCGCCATCGCCGGCCGCATGGGCGTGCCGCTGTCGCTGGACGACTGGGATCGTCTGGGCAAGGACATCCCGACCATCGTGAATCTGATGCCGTCGGGTGAATACCTGATGGAAGACTTCTACTACGCCGGTGGCCTGCCGGTGGTGATGAAGCGCCTGCTGGAGGCTGGCCTGCTGCACGGCGACGCGATCACCGTCAACAACCGCACCCAGGCGCAAAACGTCGAGCACGCCGAGTGCTTCAACGACAAGGTGATACGCCCGCTGAGCCAGCCCCTGGTGGAGCAGGGCGGCCTGGCGATCTTGCGCGGCAACCTGGCACCACAGGGCGCGGTGATCAAGCCGTCTGCCGCGACAGCCAAGCTGTTGCAGCACCGGGGCCGGGCCGTGGTGTTCGAGAACATCGAACACTACAAGGAACGCATCATGGACCCGGACCTGGACATCGACGAAAACTGCGTGATGGTGCTGAAGAACTGCGGTCCCAAGGGCTACCCCGGCATGGCCGAGGTCGGCAATATGGGCCTGCCGCCCAAGTTGCTGCAAAAAGGCATTACCGACATGGTCCGCATCTCTGACGCCCGCATGAGCGGCACGGCCTACGGCACGGTGGTGCTGCATGTGGCGCCTGAAGCCGCCGCCGGCGGCACGCTGGCCCTGGTGCAGGACGGTGACGAGATCGAGTTGGACGTGGCCGGTCGTGGCCTGCACCTGCATGTGAGCGACGAAGAATTGGCGCGCCGCCGTGCCGCCTGGGTGCCGCCACCCGAGCCTGCGTCGGGTTATGTGCGCCTGTACCACCGCCATGTGCTGCAGGCCGACCAAGGTGCCGACATGGATTTCCTGGTGGGTACCCGTGGCTCCGCCGTGCCGCGCGATTCACATTAGGTCCTGCTTGCGATGAGCCCGTTATTGCGCATGCAGGCCGCCGGCGTGGCGGTGGTGCTGGAGTTCGCCGTGGGCCAGATGCCCGTATGGCGCTACTGGGGTGCGGCCCTGGGCCAGACGCCATTGCTGGATGCCTGGCCCGCCACCGCTTTGCTGCGCATGGCCCCCGGTACGCTGGACCGCCTGGCCGGTGTGCCGCTGCTGCCCTGCTGGGGTAATGGCGAGCCCGGCGCCCCCGTGCTGCGCGCGCACCGCGCCGGCCTGGACGCCGTGCAGGACCTGCGCGCCACCGGCTTTCAACAACCCGATGCCCACACGCTGGTGTTGCAGCTGGCAGACGACGTGGCCGCCTTGGTGGTGGACGTGACCCTGCAGCTGTGCACACACAGTGGCGTGCTCAGTATCCACAGCCTCTTGCGCAATACCGGCACCGCCGATCTCACGGTGGACCACCTAGCCTGCGCCAGCGTGGCCTTGCCGCCCGTGCTGCAAGAGGTGGGCAGCTTCCACGGCCAGTGGTCGCATGAATTCCAATGGACCCGCCAGGCCGTGCCCATGGCCGGCTGGCAGCGCGACAACCGAACCGGCCGCAGTGGGCACGAGGCCCCGCCAGCGGTGTTCGTGCTGGCGCACGACGCCGGTGACCACCAGGGCGAGGCCGTGGCCGCACAGTTGGCCTGGAGCGGCAACCACCGCTTTGCACTGGACCGCGCCGAAGACGGCCGCCTGTGCCTGCAGGCCGGCGAATGGCTGGCGCCGGGCGAGGTGGTCCTGGCCCCGGGCGCCACATTGCAAACGCCCACCCTGCACCTGGGCTGGTCCGATGCTGGCATGAACGGCGCCAGCGCCCGCCTACAGAAATTCACCCGCAGCCACGTGCTGCAATGGGCCGGCGGCAGCATGCGCCCGCGCCCGGTGCACCTGAATACCTGGGAGGCCGTGTACTTCAACCACCAGGCCGATGTGCTGTTCGACCTGGCCCGCGCCGCTGCGGCGGTAGGCGTAGAGCGCTTTGTGCTGGACGACGGCTGGTTCCCCGCCCGCAAGGACGACCGCGCCGGCCTGGGTGACTGGTGGCCCGATCCGGCGAAATACCCCGAAGGCCTGGGCCCGCTCATCGCCCACGTGCACAGCCTGGGCATGGAGTTCGGCCTGTGGGTCGAGCCCGAAATGGTCAACCCTGACAGCGAGCTCTTCCGCGCCCACCCCGACTGGGCACTGCAGGTGGCCGGCCGCGCCCTGGTGCTGGGCCGCAACCAGCTGGTGCTGGATGTCGCCCGGCCCGAGGTGGGCCAGTACCTGTTTGACAAGCTGGATGCCTTGCTGCGCATGTACCCTATTGCCTACCTGAAGTGGGACATGAACCGCACCTTCGCCCAGGCCGTGGGCCTGGACGGCCGGGTCGCCATGCGCAGCCAGATCAGCGCCTGGTACGCGCTGCTGCAGCGCCTGCGCAGTGCCCACCCGCAGCTGGAGATTGAAACCTGCGCCTCGGGTGGCGGCCGTGCCGACCTGGGTGCGCTGCGTTATACCCAGCGCCTGTGGACCAGTGACAACAACGATGCCGTGGCCCGCATCACCATCCAGAGCGGCGCGGCACGCCTGTTCCCGTTGGAGCTGATGGGCAGCCATGTGGGCCCGGCCCCGGCACATGCCACCGGCCGCAGCCAGAGCATGGACTTCCGATGCGCAGTGGCCTGTTTCGGCCACATGGGTGTAGAGGCCGATGTGCGCCAGCTGCCGGATGCCGACCGCGCCGCGCTGGGCCGCTGGATAGACCTCTACAAATCGCTGCGCGGGGTCTTGCACACCGGCCAGTTTCACCAGGGCCGCACCGAGGACGGCCTGGTCTGGTGGCTGGTGCAAGCCGCCGACCGTGCTGTGCTGGGCGTGTTTACTTTGCAGCCGCCCAACTACACCTACCAGCCGCCGCTGCGCCTGCCGTCCCTGGTGGGCACTGGTGTGTGGCAGCTGCAGTTGCTGGCCAGCGCCGGCCAGGCGCGTGCACGCGGTGACGCGTCGGACCCCTGGGGCGATGCGTTGCGCCAGGCGGATGGTGTGCGTGTGGCCGGCAGCGAGTTGGCCCGCATCGGCCTGCCGGTGCCGGTGATGCAGCCCGAATCGGCATTGCTTTATTCTTTCTCCCACGTGCCAGGATCAGAGGGCTGACGGGCCGTTTTTTACATTCTTCCTTACCTGGAGACATCGATTGAAATACGCAAACTACCCCAGCCTGGAGGGCCGCAGTGTGTTTGTCACCGGCGGTAGCTCCGGCATTGGCGGCGACATCGTGGAGGCCTTTGCGCGCCAGGGTGCCAAAGTGGCTTTTACCGGGCGCAACGCCGAGTCGGCAGCTAAAGTGGTGGCGGCTGCCAGTGCGGTCGGCCCCACGCCGCTGTTCTTGCAAAGTGAGGCCAGCGATGTGGCCGCCTTGCAGGCTGCACTGGCCCAGGCCGTGGCCGCGCATGGCGACATCTATGTGCTGATCAACAACGTGGCCAACGACCAGCGCCACGACCTGATGGACGTGACGGTGGAAGACTTCGACTGGCGCGTGGCCGTCAACCTGCGTCCGCACGTATTTGCGGCCCAGGCCGTGGTGCCCGGCATGCGGCGCATGGGCGGCGGGGCCATTGTGAATCTGGGCTCCATCAGCTGGATGATGAAGGGCAAGGGCTACCCTCTGTACGCCACTTGCAAGGCTGCCACCGTAGGCCTGACGCGCAGCCTGGCACGTGACCTGGGGCCAGACAATATCCGCGTCAACACCCTGACCCCTGGCTGGATCATGACCGAGAAGCAGCTCACCCAGTGGGTCGATGAGGAAGGCGAACGCGCGCTGGATGCCAACCAGTGCCTGCCCGGCCGCATCAAAGGTGCCGACGTGGCGAACATGGCCTTGTTCCTGTCGGCCGACGACAGCAGCATGGTCACCGCCCAGGACTTCGTGGTGGACGCGGGGTGGACATGAGCACGGCAGACACTCACCAAACGATCACACCCGTCTGGACGCCCACCCTGCAGCTGGGCGAGGGCACGCTGTGGCACGCGGCCAGCGGGCGCTTCTTCTTCGTGGACATCATGGGCCGGGCGGTGCATGCCTGGTCTCCCAGCACCGACCAGCGCTACAGCTGGCCCATGCCCGAGCATGTGGGCTGGATCATTCCCTGCGCCGATGGCCAGGGTTTCGTGGCCGGCTTCCGCTCCGGTTTTGTGCGCCTGACGCTGGAGCCCGAGCTGCGTATCGAGCGCCTGGGCACGCCCCACCCCGACCAGCCCGGTGTGCGCCTGAACGACGCCAAGGCCGACGCGGCCGGCCGCATCTGGGCCGGCTCGATGTTCTCGGACGATCCGCAAGAAGCGCGCGGCCAGCTGGCCTGTCTGCATCCGGACGGTCGCATTGAGGTGGTAGAGCGCAACATCCACATTGCCAACGGCCCAGCCATCTCGGCCGATGGCACGGTGATGCTGCACACAGACAGCCTGCTGCGCAGCATCTACCGCTACACCCTGGGTGCCGATGGTCAGCTGCAGAACAAGACGCTGTGGAAGCGCTTTGCGATGGAAGAGGGCGAGCCCGACGGCATGACCTTCGACGCCGAAGGCCATGTGTGGGTGGCCATGTGGGGCGGCGGCTGCCTGCGCCGTTTCAATCTGGCCGGTGAGGAGCTGCTGCGCATCGACCTGCCCGCCAGCCAGATCACCAATGTGGCGTTTGGTGGTGCGGAGTTGGATCTGATGCTGGTCACCAGTGCCCGCGTGGACCTGACGCCGGAGCAACTGGCGCAGCAGCCCCTGGCCGGCTCGGCCTTTGCGCTGCGCACCGGTGTGCGGGGGCTGCAGGCCCACGCTTGGGGTGCGGTGGTTTGATAAGAAAATAGCCGCTAGCGCAGGTTTTATCTGCGCTGGTAGCTATTTATTTGATAGTGATGTGGGTATGTCTACGGTGTGCCGACGTCCACTGCAAAGGTGTTCCGGCCGGCGGCTTTTGCGCGGTACAGTGCTCGGTCCGCACGCGCCAGCAACTCGCTGGCACCCAGCGCATCCGCCGGGCCTTCCGGCTGGAAAAAAGCAATGCCTATGCTGGTGGTGACCAGAATTTCCTTGCCTTCGGTCTGCATCGGAAGCCGTACGGCTTCAATCAATTTGGCCACCACGGCCTCCGTCTCGGGTAGCGTTTTCACATCTTCCAGGATGACCACAAATTCGTCGCCGGCCAGCCGGGCAGCCGCGTCGGTGATGCGGATGCCCGCGCGTATGCGCTTGGCGAATTCGCACAGCACCACGTCGCCCGCGGCATGTCCCAGCGAGTCGTTGATGGACTTGAAGTGGTCCACGTCCAGGAACATCAGCGCCATGGGGCTGCCGGTGCGGCGGCTGCGCGACAGGGCCTGTTCCAGATTCTCACCAAACTGGCGCCGGTTGGGCAGGCCGGTGAGGGTGTCGGTGCGCGAGAGGTCGCGCAGCTCCTGCTCCACGCGCTTGAGCTCCGTGACGTCGGAGGCCAGTACGAAGGCACCCAGTATTTCTCCGTCCGCCAACACGTCCGGTACATAGATGGTCTGCAGATCACGCGCGGAGCCATCCAACACGGAAAAGACTTCGAACGCCGCACGTTCGCCCTGTAGTGCGCGTCGCAGCGGTTCCCGGCGCTGCGCGTAGAGCTCGGGGCCAAGCACCTCCTGAACCGGCCGGCCCAGGATGGCGTCCTGCTCTAAACCCAGCCACTCGCGGTAGGTTTTGTTGATGAATCGGTAGCGCTCCTGCGTGTCCACATAGGCGACGAAGGCCGGCAGGTTGTCTGTTACGGCCCGCAACTGGCGTTCGCTGGCTTCTATGCGTGTCTGTGCCTGGTGCTGTTCCGAGCGGTCGAGCACCAAGCCAAAAACGCCTATGACTTTGCCGCTTTCATCCCGGTCAGGCACGTAGTGCGCAAACATGTGGGAGGGCGCGTGAGGGAGTGTGTTCCTGAGCTCAAACGAAACATCCTTGCCCGCCAGAGCCTCGGCGATACGGGGCTGTATGTATTTGAAAACCTCGTCGCCAAATACCTCGGCTATGGTTTTGCCCGCCGTTTCCCCGGGCAGCGAAAACCACTTTTGGTAGTTGTCGTTGGTAAAGGTATAGCGGTAGTCGGTGTCTATGTGCGAGATCAGCACCGGCAGATTGTTCGCAATCAGCCGCAGGCGCTGCTCGTTGGCACGCAGGGCCCGGGAGATGGCGTTTTTTTCTGTCACGTCCTGGATCACTGCCAGTGAATGCGCAGGCTGGCCCTGCGCATCGCGCTGCAGCACGGCCGACAGCAGCACGTCGATGGTGCGACCGTCTTTGCACACCATTTGGTAGGGGATGTCGTGACACCGGCCGTATTGCATGAACTCTGGAAGTACTACCGTACGCGCATAGTCCCGCGATGCGGCAGAGAGGAACTCCACCGACGCGCGGCCCACCACTTCCTGGCGTGTATAGCCCAGTTTGGCCAGCCAGGTGTCGCTGACGAACAGGATGCGCCCCTGTGCATCTATCGAGTGCAGCATGGCCGGCGTTGCCTCGTACAGGGTGCGAAAGCTGTCCTGGCTGGCCTTCAGCGCGAGCTCGGCGCGCTTTCTTTCGGTGATGTCGCGGCCCACCGAATGCAGTGCGATCACCTGGCCTTGGTCGTTGCCGATGGCGCGGTTGGACCAGGCGAACCAGCATTCCTTGCCCGAGGCCGAACGCATCTGGTTCTCGCCCTGCGCAGTGCCTGGTTTGCTGCACACGGCACGCAAGTGGGCTGTGACCGATTCCTTGTCTTTTTCGGCAACGTACTCCAGCAGGTTGTGTCCCATCATGGATGCGGGTGTCTCACCAAAATGCTTGGCATATGCCGAGTTGACGAAAGTCAGCTCGCCCGAGGGCAGCGCCAGCGAGATCAGATCCGTCTGGTCTTCCACGATAGCGTGGTACAGCGCGCCTTTGGCGCTGATCTCTTGTGCCTGTTGTATGGTGAGTGCGTTCAGCTGGTCCAGGTCCAGGGCATTCTTGCGCATCAGCAGAGAATGGGCGGCCACCTGCGCCAGATCGGTCAGCGCAGCACGTTGTGCGTTGGTCAGTATGCGTGCCTGCCGGTCTATCACGCACAGAGTGCCAATGTTTTCTCCATCGGGCATGACGATGGGAGCGCCAGCGTAAAAACGGATATGCGGCTGTCCAGTAACCAGAGGGTTGGCCATGAATCGCGGGTCCCGCATTGCGTCGGAGATCTCCATCAACTCGGCGTGCAGGATGGCGTGGGCGCAGAAGGCCGAGTCACGCGGTGTTTGCGTAACCCCTTCCATTCCGATATTGGATTTGAACCACTGCCGGTCCGAGTCCACCAGGCTCATCAGTGCAATGGGTACCCCACACACCGAGGAGGCTACGCGCGCCAGGGCATCAAAGATCGGCTCAGGTCCGGTGTCCAGGACCTGGAGTGAACGCAATTGGCTCAGCCTTTTGTCTTCATCCCGTGGCAGGGGTGCGGCGGAAGTCATGTGTTTTTTCTACCTAGCTCTGAAAGCTTTACCGGATGGGCTGAATCTTAGGGCACTTGGGGGCAGGGCAGGCCATAGCCCCCGCAGGGTAAACGTGGAAGCCAAAAGAGAACAGCCTGCTCCCCGAGAAATTTGCCGGGCGTACGGCATCGCCTTTCGACGGTATTTTGTATGCAAAAAGTGGCTTTTGTGCAGGTATTTACTGCGCTGGGTGCTATGTTTATAGAAGTGATGTGGATGCGCTTGCTAGTGTCGCAAGCCAGGATGAATGCAGGGCGATGAACCCGCCTACTTTCAGCGCCACCGTCGCCCCGTAGACCGCTAGGAACCGATGCCTTGGTGGTCTTGTTGTTCGGCCGTGTGGCGGACTTGCACCGCATACAGCATCCAAGATTCAGAACGGTCTCTGCGCACTTCCAGATAGAGCATGGATCGGTTCTAAGCCCGTGCCGAGCGCAGCCGCAGCGCATTGCCGATGACCGACGCCGAACTGAAGCTCATTGCCAGGGCGGCAATCATGGGTGACAGTACCCAACCTGTAAAGGGATAAAGCACTCCGGCCGCTACAGGAATACCGAGTGCGTTGTACAGAAAAGCAAACATCAGGTTCTGCTTCATGTTGCGCACCGTCGCATTGGAGAGCGTCAGGGCGATGGAAATTCCACGCAAATCCCCCTTGACCAAGGTGACTTGGGCGCTATTCATCGCCACATCGGTCCCCGTGCCCATGGCAATACCGACATTGGCTTTTGCCAGGGCCGGTGCGTCATTGATGCCGTCACCGGCCATGGCCACGGTGCGGCCTTGCTGTTGCAATTGTTCGACCAGCATGAGTTTGTCTTGCGGCTTGACTTCGCCATGCACCTCGTCAATGCCGAGTTTGCCACCGACGGCTTTGGCGGTGGTAAGTCCGTCACCGGTTGCCATGATGATGCGGATGCCTGAGGCCTTGAGTGTCTTCAGGGCTTCCATGGAGTTGGCCTTGATGGGGTCGGATACCGCCAGCAGCCCGGCAAGCTTTCCATCGGCCGCCAGGTACATGACGCTGGCGCCGTCGGTGCGCAGGGCCTCGGCCTGTGGCTTCAACGCATCCACTGCAATGTTCATTTGCTGCATCAAAGTGGTGTTTCCCAAAACCATGTGCTTTCCTGCAACCTGGCCTTGCACACCAATGCCGGACCCTGATTCAAAGTTTTCCGGTTTAATCAAAATCAGTTGGCGATCGCGCGCGGCCGCCACAATCGCCGCAGCCAAGGGATGCTCGCTGCCCTGGTCAAGGCTTGCCGCTAGCTGCAACACCTCTCCTGCTTCATAGCCCGGACCCGGCACGGCCTTTTCAAAGCTGGGGTGTCCTTCGGTCAGGGTCCCGGTTTTATCAATGATCAAAGTGTCAACTTTGCGTAGGTTTTCAATGGCCGCTGCGTCGCGAAACAAAATGCCCTGTGTAGCGCCCCTACCGGTGGCCACCATGATTGACATGGGGGTGGCCAATCCGAGCGCGCAGGGGCAGGCGATGATCAATACGGCGACGGCATTGATCAAGCCATAGACCCAACTGGGTTCGGGTCCAAACAGGCCCCAGCCAACAAAGGTGAGGATGGCGATGCTGACCACAGCCACGACAAAGTAGCCTGCTACCAGGTCTGCCATGCGCTGCATGGGCGCTTTTGAGCGCTGGGCCTGTGCGACCATTTGTACGATTTGGGACAGCACTGTTTCGGAGCCGATCTTCTCCGCCATCATGACCAAAGCTCCACTGGTGTTCAGTGTGGCCCCAATAAGCTTGTCGCCGATGCGCTTGGTGACAGGCAGGGGCTCACCCGTGAGCATAGACTCATCCAGTGCACTGCTGCCCTCGGTAACCACTCCATCTACAGGAACCTTTTCACCCGGTCTTACCCGCAGCAAATCACCCACATGAACGTGAGCGAGTTCAATGTCCTCCTCGGTGCCATCGGTTTTCACGCGGCGCGCCGTTTTGGGTGCTAAACCTAGCAGGGATTTGATGGCGGCCGAGGTTTGCGAGCGTGCTTTGAGTTCCAACATTTGGCCCAAGAGCGTCAGTGAGATGATGACTGCAGCCGCTTCGAAATAAACCGCCACCCGTCCCATGGAAATGAACGAATCTGGAAATGCGCTGGGTACAAGTGTTGCCACCACGCTGTAGAGGTATGCCGCTCCTGTGCCCAGGCTAATCAATGTCCACATATTGGGACTGCGGTGCACGAAGGACTGCGCACCGCGCACAAAAAACGGCCAACCGGCCCACAGCACGATGGGCGTTGCCAGGGCAAACTCAACCCAGCTCTGCACCGTCATATCCATCCACTGCAGGCGATGCCCCACCATAGCCAGCAAGAAAACGACCGCAGTCAGCGGCATAGTCCACCAGAATCGCCGCTCAAAGTCCCGCAATTCGGTATGGTTTTCGTCCTCCAGCGCGGGAGTCACGGGCTCCAGCGTCATGCCACATTTAGGGCAGCTGCCCGGATGATCCTGGCGAATTTCAGGGTGCATCGGGCAGGTGTATGCCGTCCCTGTTGCCGCCGGTGCTTCTGCTAACTTATCTATGCGTTCCCCCATGTACTGCATGGGAGCGGCATCGAACTTCATTTTGCATTTACTTCCGCAAAAGAAGAATGTGCGACCCATGTGTACTGATCGGTGAAAGGACTGGTCCGTCACCGCCATTCCGCACACGGGATCCTTCAGCGCCGCAGCACTGTTTTTTCCGGTGCTTTTAGCGGGTGGAGCTTGCACAGTCTCAGCGTTGTGTTGATGGGTATGCATGGCATTTCTGCGATGGTTGTCAGGTCAGCAAGACGGGTGTATCGGGAAGCTCGTTTACACGCGCACGGCTCGATGGAAAGTGGGTGCCCATAACGTCCGCAACCGCAGAAATTCCATTCAATGCACCCTCTTGGAATGCTGATTTTGAAAATGCCATCTCCATGCCATGGCAGATAGCGTTCCAGCTTGCATTGCCGGCTTTGGCATGGATGCCCCTGTCGGCCACGATTTCAACCGCGTGGTCTGCGAGTAATACATAAATCAGAACGCCGTTGTTGCGCTCGGTGTCCCACACCCGTAGTTGGGAAAACACTTCAAGGGCACGTTCGCGGGAAGATTGGCCTTTTAGCAGACGCATGCCGTCCAGCCCGCCCTCCACGGCAAACCGAATCTCCCCGCCATGCAGTTGTTCGCTGCGCTGGATCGCTTGCTCTATAGCGCGTAGGTCTTCGGACGTGAAGGCTTGGTGCAGCTGCCAATCGGTAAACAGCAGGTGGCGCATGAAACGTTGTATCTGCATGGCTACCACCTCCCCGATGCGCCGCCACCACCGAATCCGCCACCGCCGCCCCGAAATCCACCACCACCGAATCCGCCCTGACTGCCGCCAGAGTAGCCGCCAACGCCACGCAGCGCTGCCCCTGCACCGATCAAAGTGACAAACATGGACGCAAGCCCGGCGAGGATGGCGTATAGCAAGGTTCCAATGACCAGCCAGGCAAGCCCGGTCACCAGAACTCCAGTGACCACGGAGCCACCGACCTTCCCGAGGACCTTGCGCAGCACGCCGCCGACACCCAATGCCACAATGAACAGAAACGGTACGAACTGCCTAAGGCTTTGGTCGGCCCCTCTGGGGCTGCTGCCCTGGACTGCGGGTAAGGACTCACCGTCCACCACCTGCATGATCCGCGTTGTGCCGGCCTGCACGCCACCGTAGAAATCTCCTTGCTTGAAACGCGGCAGTATGGTCTCGCTGATGATGCGCTTGCTCACGATGTCCGACAGTACGCCTTCCAGGCCATAACCTACTTCAATGCGTACCGTGCGGTCGTCTTTTGCCACCAACAGAATGACACCGTCATCCACCTTCTGGCGTCCCAGCTTCCATTGTTCGGCAACGCGTAAGGCGTATTGCTCAACGGCTTCGGGCAGTGTCGTGGGAACCAGTAGAACGGCAAGTTGGGTGCCTTTTCGTGCTTCAAAGGCAGCCAAAGATTGTTCGAGTGCGGACTTTTGTTCCTGCGTGAGTGTCCCGGTTAGATCGGTGACATGCCCTGCCAACGGTGGTACCGCGATCTGTGCATGTCCGATGCATGGAGCGAGCGACACAAGTGTTAAGCAGACGGCTATGCACCAGCGGTGTATCGCTCCATGGAAAGTCATTTGGCAACTCCGGATGCCGCGCCCAGTGGCGCAGGCGGTGTCTTGTCAAAACTGACGGCCGGAGGTTTGGCGATTTCCTTTTCGTTCTCCACTGTGAAGTTGGCTTTTTCCTTGTAACCAAACACCATGGCCGTGATGTTCGACGGGAAGGAGCGCACCGTTACGTTGTAGTCTTGCACCGCTTTGATATACCGGTTGCGTGCGACTGTGATGCGGTTTTCGGTTCCTTCCAACTGCGCCTGCAAATCTCTGAAGGCCTGATTGGCTTTGAGATTGGGGTAGTTTTCCGACACCACCAGCAAGCGCGACAAGGCGCCTGTCAATTCGCCTTGTGCCTGCTGGAATTTCTGGAATGCGGCCGGGTCGTTGATCAGCTCAGGAGACGCCTGGATGGAGGTGGCTTTCGCGCGTGCGTCAACCACTTTGACCAGTGTGTCTTGTTCAAACGTGGCTTCGCCCTTGACGGTGCTGACTAAATTGGGGATCAGATCTGCCCGACGCTGGTATTGGTTCAGTACCTCAGCCCAACTGGCCTTGATTTGCTCGTCCGTGCTCTGGAAGGTGTTGTAGCCACAGCCCGATAGCCCAAGGGCCACTACGGACAGTATGAAGATGAGAAGTTTGCGCATTATCTGCCTTTGAAATGAATGAGAAATGCCAGGGCTATCCGCAGCGCCTTTGGTCATCACCAGCAATCCCACGGTGTATTGGGTAATGCAAAGAATGGGCGGTCGGTATCGTGTTTCATGGGCCGTGGCCCGGCCTCTTGTTGCATGGTTTATTCGGAAGGGCAATCCATCATCGTTTGCGTCCGCTTTACCCTCGTCTGGCGTTGCTTCAGTCTGATGCCAAGGGAGTACGCACCGTCTCGATAGCGGTACAGCGTGTTGCATGCCTGCGGAAGAATGACTTCACGATGACTGCCTTGTCGAATTTTTCTCCAAGGCGATTCGAGTCTAGAACTGTATGGCGCTCGTACACTGATCTATGTCAATGCAAGTAAGTTGCGCCTCACTCCGTTACAAGTAAGCCAGTTTCGCGTCACGCTTTGTGCCCGGGCTGGTCGTTCAGTTGGCTAGAACGCACCTTCGTTGGATGCATAGAACGCGGCAATGCACTCACTGCAGCGATTTGCCATGTTCTGGCGAGGGCCATAGGCCGCGCGGACGCAACAGCATTGTGATGATCATGGTCAGCGCGATGAGTAAGGGGCGAAGGATGCCCGCGTCGAGCCGCCCACCGGTCATGGTTTGAAGGGGGCCGGTGACGTAGCGAAGCACTTCTGGCAAAGCAGTCAGGAGCACGGCCCCCAGGATCACACCGGGAATGTGGCCGATGCCGCCGAACACCACCATGGCAACGATCATGACCGACTCCTGCAGACTGAAGGCTTCGGGTGATATGAAACCCAGGAATGTGCCAAACATGGCCCCAGCGACGCCGCCAAAACCAGCCCCAATGCCGAAAGCAAGCAGTTTCATGTTGCGGGTGTTGATGCCCATAGCCTCGGCGGCAACTTCGTCGTCGCGAATGGCCTTCCAGGCCCGGCCAATACGTGAATCCTGCACGCGATAGCATAGGGCCGCAGTCAGCACTGCCAGCGCCAGGAAGAGATAGTAGTGCAGGGTTACCGAGGCGATTTGGTAGCCGAAGACGAACAAGGGCTTGCCCATATCCAGGCTAAAGATGTGGATCGAATCAATAGGGCCTACACCTTTGGCGCCGTTGGTGATGTTGGTTGGATGGACCATGTTGACAATCAAGAGTCGCACGATTTCCCCGAAACCCAGCGTAACGATCGCCAGGTAGTCACCACGCAGCTTCAGTGTGGGTGCACCTAGCAAGACCCCCAGGCAAGCGGTCAGTACCACACTCAACGGGACGGTCACCCACCAGGGCATATGCAGACCGGCTGGGAACATGGTGGCGATCCAGGCAAAGTTTTCGGTCAGATGCGGTGAAGCCAGAAGGGCGAATGTGTAGGCTCCCAGGGCATAAAAGGCCACGTAGCCGAGGTCTAGCAGGCCGGCAAAACCCACCACGATGTTCATGCCCAGAGCCAGCATCATGTACAAAAGACAGGTGTCGGCAATGCGAACCCAGTGGTTGCCAAAGGACTGCAATACCAGGGGGAGCAGCAAGAGTGTCGGGGTATATAGCCATTTCACATGTTTGCTATACCGAGATCCTTGCGCCCGCCGGGTTTGCATTTCGCTGGGCCGTGCGCTCCTTGGTACTCTGGCTTCGCCGTCTGGAACCCGTGCTTTTTCGCCCGCGTCGAAACCGATATGGATGGCCGTGGGGCTCATCTGGAGTGGCTGGTAAGGTTTCATGGCCGGTAGCCTGCATGCGTGTTCGCGATGGGGCGGTACATGAAGCGCCAACCGGCGCGAAACTCCAGCGGGACCTCGGTACCTTCGTATGCAGGGCAGTCGGCAAAGCCATGGGCTTCGTATAGGCGGTGCGCTGTTTTCATGAACGGAGCGGTGTCGAGACAGATTCCGCCATACCCCAGCCTGCATGCGTCAGCAAGGATGCGTCGCAGCGCCTGTTGCCCCAAGTGCATGCCCCGGTATTGCGGGCGAACGTACATACGCTTGACCTCAGCTACGCCACTGCGAGCGAAACGCAAGCCACACATCCCGGCAACTGTGTCGTCCACCATGATCAGATAGAACACGCCTTTCTGGGCTTGCTCTGCGCAAATCTGGTGAATCACGCAGGCGCCATGGTCGGGGGCCGTCGTGCCAGCATCGCCATGCGCAGCGACTCCGAACCATCGCTCCATTTCGCTGTGGACCCAGGACATGTATTCACTATTGAGGCCCATGAAGGCGTCGTAGTGCGCGACAGGATCTAAAAGAATGAATAGTGGGTCTGGCATGCGCTTGCGGTGGTTCTGAAAGTCGAAAAATGGCCTGCAAATGTTAAAGTGGATCGAATCAATCAAAAAGAAGCATTTCTTCCGTTCATAACGGAAGAAATGGCTGTAATAAACCCAAGCTACGATGATGGACAAACTCAATGGTCTGCTGGTCTTTGTGAAGACGGCTGATCTCGGCAGCTTCGTCGCTGCGGGGCGCGCGCTTGAAATATCGGCGTCAGCAGTCGGTAAAGGTGTTGCCCGACTCGAGAAGCAGTTAGGCGTGCGACTGATGCAGCGCAGCACGCGGCGGATCCAGCTAACCGACGAGGGGCGACTGTTTCACGAGCGCTGCCGCCGCATCCTCGACGATCTCGACGATGCGCAAGCGATGCTCTCGCATGTGAGGGAAGCTCCACGCGGCAGGCTGCGCGTGAGCGCACCAATCGTCGGGTACCACTTCCTGTTGCCAGTGATACCGGACTTTCTGGCCCGCTACCCGGAGGTGGAACTCGATATCAATTTCAGCGACCGTACCGTAGACCTGATCGATGAGGGCGTCGATGTGGCTATCCGCAGCGGCGATCTGCCCGACTCCCGCCTGGTGTCTCGGCCACTCAGTGCATTTCGGCTGCTGTTGTGTGCGTCGCGTGCCTATCTGGAGCGCCATGGCACGCCGCTGGTTGCACGTGACCTGGAGCGGCATGCCGCGATTCGCTTCCGCCACCCGGATTCGGGGAAGTTGCTGGAGTGGCCTATGTTGCAGGCCACGGCCTTCTCCGAGACCCGCTTGCGTACAGTGCTGGCCTGCAACAACATGGAGGCGATTTTTGGCGCCACCGTGCGCGGCCTGGGTATCGCGTGCATGCCGGATTTTCTTGTCCGCGAGGCTCTCGCCGATGGCCGGCTTCAGAGCGTGCTCGACGAACAGATCAGTGGCGGCGGCCAGTTCAAGGCGCTGTGGCCGTCGAGCCGGCATTTGTCTCCCAAGGTGCGCGTATTCGTCGATCACTTGGACGAGCAGCTATCGGCGCCAAGATAAAGGGCCGGCCTTCAGTGTGAAACCACCGTGTCGCTGATCGGCCGGCGCCAGCGCTCTTCCACTCTGGCGTCGTCGGCGCGGTGACCGAGGGCGATGACGATGGGGATCACGGCGCCTCGGGGTAAGCCCAGGATTTTGGCGATCTTCGGTGCGGAAAAACCTTCCATCGGGCACGAGTCGATCCCTTTGGCCGCGGCGCCCAGAATCAGGGTCTGCACGGCGTAAATGGCATTGCGCGCGGCCCAATGGCGGCTGCCTATGTGGCCTATGGGCAGCAAGGACAGGCTGGGGCGTAGCAGTGCCACCAGCTGCATCAGTGGCGACCACAGGGCGAGGGAGCCGATGCCGAGAATCTTCTGGAACTTGCCGATTTGCTTGCGTTGGTAGGTTTTTGAGTTGGGTTCCAGCGTTGCCGTGGTTTCAATGTAGGCGAGCTGGGCCAGGGCGGTGCGCTGCCCTAGCGCGGGGCTGGCGACCACGACGATCAGCTCGGCCGCCGTGGCCGCCGCTTTCTGTCCATTGCAGGCCGAGGCGACGCTGGCTTTCAGGGCCGGATCGCGTACCCAGTGCAATTCGTAGGGTTGCAGGTTTCCGCTGGAAGGCGCGAAGGCGGCCTCTGCCAGCACAGCCTGAACGTCTGCCTCCTGGATGGGCGTTGCGTCAAATTTGCGGATCGCGCGGCGAAAGCGGTTCGCCTTCTGAAAGGCGAGCCAGGCTGGCGCTGCTGCACCGGTGGTCGGGTGCGGGGTGTTCTGCTCAGCCATGGAATGCCTCCTCCAGGCCCAGGCCTGCTTGCACAAGATAGGCTTCCAGCGCGTCCAGATGCTGTGTCGCAACGATCGCGCCAATGTAGCCATCCGGGCGCACCAGCACCCAATCGCCGTCCGTGGGGGCGTAGCTGTCACGAAAGTGGCCTGCATGGTCAACAACGTCACCGCCGGGGCCAAAGGTATGGACATGCAAGCCCGGGCGTGGCGGAACCGATGCGCGCTCGACTCCATAGCCCAGCAGCGTCCAGTGCGTGCCGCGGAACAGGTCGAACAGCCGCAACGCCTGGCCCGCGGCGCCGCGCAGGGGCGCATCCGGGGCGCGGTCGCCGGCGCAGGGGCCGTCCACGCGGCTGGGTTGTTCCAGTGCGAGCGATGATGTGGGGTAGCCTATGTCGAGCTGGTGCACCTCGCGGCCACGGCGCATCTCGCCACGCTTTTGTGCGTCCAGCAGCCTGGTTGCCAGACCGAGCATCGCCGCCGCGACTGGCCTGCGCTCCTCCTCGTAGCTGTCGAGCAGGGTGGTGGTCGGCTTACGGGTGGCCGCGGCCAGCTTCCAGCCCAGGTTGTAGGCGTCTTGCACGCTGGTGTTGAGGCCCTGGCCGCCGGTGGGCGGATGGGTGTGGGCCGCGTCCCCGATGAGGAACACCCGGCCCACGCGGTAGCGGTCGGCCAGCCGCGCATTCATGTTGTACGCCGACGACCAGGACACCGACTGCACGTGGATATCTGCGCGGCCGGTGCGCTCGGCGGCCAGGGCCTGCAGGCCTGTGGCGGACAGGTCGATGTCGCCGTCTAGCGGTATGGGGCCCTGTATCTGGAACATGTCTGTCCCCGCCAGCGGGCAAAACGCGATCTGCCGCGCCATGTCGCCTTCGTTGAAGACATGCCAGGCATCACGCGTGAGGCCTGAGAGCAGCACATCCGCGACGATGGCGCGTATGCCTAGCGTCTTGCCTGGGAATCCGATATCCAGCGCTTGGCGCACAAAACTGCGGCCGCCATCCGCGCCCACCAGCCAGCGCACACGCAGCGTCTCGCTGCCCGTCTGGCTGGCCAGATGTGCGGTCACGCCGTTGGAGTCCTGCGCAAAACCGGTCAGCTCGCAGCCGAAATGGGGTGCATGGCCCAGCTCCGCCAGACGCTCGCGCATCACGGCCTCGGTTCGGAATTGCGCAACCATCAGCGGCAGCTGGTAGGGCTCGGCGGGCGTGGGCTCATGCAGTTCGGTGACCTGGGCGTCGGTGTGGCTGCCATCGCTGCGGTATTTCCGCTCGGGCGGATAGGCCCCGCCGGCTGCGACGATGCGGTCCAGGATGCCCAGATCCTCAAAGATTTCCTGGGTGCGGGGCTGGATGCCCTTGCCGCGCGAGCCGTGGAACGGGCCCTCCATTTTCTCGATCAGGCGGAAGGAAATCCCCCGCCGTGCCAGGTCGATCGCCAGGGTCAGACCCGCGGCACCGGCGCCGCAAATCAGGACATCGGCTGTACATTGCTGATTCATTAAAACCTCACTATGTGTAATATGCACCTATTACACGACAAGGGCACGTGCGTGTCAAGAAATATGCAAAATACACACATTAACGCGAAACTGCGGGAACTCCATGGGGCTTTGCTGGAGATCGTCAGCATCATGAACCGACCCCAGCGCGACGAGGCCATGGTGCGTGCGGCCGGGATATCGCTGGACCGCGCGCTGTTTCCGCTGCTGGTTTTGGTGGAGCGGCTGGGGCCGATTGGCGTGGTCGAGCTGGCCGACCGTGTGGGGCGTGACTACACCACGGTCAGCCGGCAGGTGGCCAAGCTGGAAACACTGGGTCTGGTCGATAGGCAGGCGAGCGAGGCGGACCGCCGGGTGCGCGAGGCGGTTGTCACCGAGAAGGGCAAGGCGCTCACCGACCGCATAGACGAGGCCCGCGCCAAGATGGGTATGGCTATATTTGCCTCATGGGACAAGCAGGATGTCGATGATCTGGTGCGGCTCATGGTCAAGTTTTCCGACGCCATCAAATGCGATGCGGCGGCGATGGAATAAAACCGGCTGCAGCGCAGGTAATATCTGCACCAGCAGCTATTTTTTCAATAGCAATTTGCTTGCAACCAGCGGCGCAGCCAAGGTGTTCACCAGTTGCCCCAGGCGGGCAAACGCATGCTCTAGTTCGGACGTGAAAGGCCAGCCGCAGTTGATGCGCAGATTGCTCTCAAACCGTTGCGAGTTGGTGAAGATGGTGCCGGGTGCTATGACCATGTTTTCGGCCAGCGCGGCGTGGAACAGGGCGGTGGCCGACAGGCCGTCGGGCAGCTCCACCCACAGCGACAGGCCGCCGCGCGGCACGGTCAGCTTGGTACCGGGCGGGAAGTAGCGGGCCACGGCCTGCGCAGTTTGTGTGCGCTGCGTGGCCAGGGTGCTGCGCAGGCGGCGCAGGTAGCGGTCGTACGCGGCAGAGCCTATGAAGCTGGCGGCGGCCATCTGGGCCAGGCGCTCGTTGCTGCGCGAGGCGGCGAACTTCAGCATCTCCACCCGCGCCTGCCAGCGCCCGGCGCTGACCCAACCCAGGCGCAGGCCGGGTGCCAGGCATTTGTGCAGCGATGCGCAGTACACCACGTGGCCACTGTCGTCCCAGGACTTGATGGCGCGCAGCGGCTCATCGCGCAACACGGATTCATCCACCAGGGCGCTGTAGGTGTCGTCTTCGATCAGCGCCACATCGTGCTGCTGGCACAGGCGCAGCAGGGCCTGTTTGTGGCTACCCGGCATGATGCTGCCGGTGGGGTTTTGCAGGTAGGGAATCACCACCACGGCCTTGATGTTGGCAGTGTTGCGTAGCGCCAGCTCCACCGCATCCACCGAGATGCCGGTGCGCGGACTTGTGGGGATTTCCAGCGCCTTCAGGCCCAGGGCCTCCAGGGTTTGCAGCAGGCCGTAGAAGGTGGGCGACTCCACCGCAATCGTGTCGCCGGGGTTGGCCACGGCGCGCAGGGCCAGGTTTAGCGCCTCGGTGCAGCCATTGGTGATCTGAATGTCGTCGGCTGACAGGCGCATGCCGGCAGCCAGCCCGCGCTGGGCCAGCACCTCGCGGAACTCCAGGCAACCCTGCGGCGGTGCGGCGCGCACCAGTTGGTCCGGGTGCTGGCGCAGGCTGCGCAGGGCGGCTTGCTGCAGGGCCTGTGCCGGATACAGCTCGGGTGCGCAGCGGGCGGTGGACAGATTGGTCTTGAAGCGCTGCATGCGGCCCAGCGCCAGAAACTCCGACACCTTGGTATGGATGCCCACGTACTGCGCCGGGTCGGGTGCGCGCTGCATGGGAGGGTCGTTCACGGGAGCCAGGTGGGCCGATGCACGTGGCCGCACGAAGTAGCCCGAGCGCGGCCGTGCCTCCAGCCAGCCTTCGCTCTCCAGCAGGCGGCAGATCTGCATGGTGGTGGACAGGCTGACCGCGTGCTGGCGCATCAGCTCGCGCAGCGAGGGCATGCGCTGGCCGGGCAGCAGGCTGCCGGCCTGGATGGCGCTGCGGTAGTGCTCGGCTAGGCTTTGGTATTTAGGCGTGGCGGCTGTGGAAGGTGCGGTAGTGGGCATGCTCATGGCCCCTGCATGATGCGGGGCCTGGGGCGGGCTGAACAGGTACAGACAGGCATGCCGAAGACCATAACAGATGCGCAATTTCTGCACTGCTGCGTAACAGATAGGCCTGCTCTGTGGCTGTTGCGCGGGGGCCAGGTTTTTTACGCTACAGGCATCCCAACAAGGAGTGCCGCATGTCCTCTGTCACCGTATCCTCTCTGCAATTGCAAGCCCACCAGCGCGCCTGGGAGCGCATACCGTCGGGCGCTGAAATCCGGGTGGAGCAGGGCAGCATATGCCTGCACCAGCGCCTGTATCTGGCGCACGACTGGGCGTATATGCCGGTATACCTGGGCACTGGCGAGTGCTACCGGGTGTCGGCCGGTGGCTGGCTGGAGATCGAGGCCTTGTCTTCAGCCTGCCTGTCTATGCGGCCACGGCGCGGCTTGCTGAGCCTGCTGGCAGCCTACTGGATACGCACACCCGCAGCGCCAGCCGCTGCGAGCAGGATATAAGCGATTTGTGCCTCTAGCGCAGATAAAACCTGCGCAAGTAGCTACTTTTTTTATAGCAATTGCCAGGGGCATCAAGGCTGGCGCACGATCACCGGGTGGATGGTGAAGACGTTGTCCGAGGCCGCGTCCACCGTCACGCGCACCCAGTGCAGCGAGGGGCTGCCGAAGGTCTGCAGGCGGGTCAGGTTGGGCAGCAGCTTGGTCGGGCTGTACAAGGGCTTGTCCACCTTGAAGAAGTGGGTGTCGCCGTGCACGAACAGCACCTGGCCGGAGAACTGCTCGGTCTCCTTCACCACGGCCGCCATGAAGTTGCGGTAGCCCGCATAGCCGGGGGCGGTGCTTTCGTCCACGTCTTCGGTTTCGGGCAGGTCAAAGCCGGGGTCGGCCTGCAGCACCAGCACAATGCCTTTCGCCTTCTGTGCCTTGGCCTGGGCGAAGGAGGTTTGCAGCCAGGCGATGTTGGCCGTGTCGCGCTCCAGGTATTCGGCGTTGGACGCGTCGCACTGCTCGGCCTTGCGCGCGCTCTTGGTCGTGCATTCCTTGGCATTCAGGACCAGGTTGTTGTTGCTGCCAGGCACGTTCAGGCCCACAAACACCACGCCACCGTGGCTGAAGCGGGTGTTCTCCACATACTTCTCACCTAGCTTGCCCTGGTGCTCCAGCGGCATCTGGGTCTGGCCCAGGCTGGCGGTGGTGGGGAACATCACGCGGCGCAGGTAGGCCAGGCGCTCCAGCCCGTCGTAGCCGCCGTTGTTCAGGCGGTGGCAGTCGGTCCATTCGTTGTCGCCGGGCACGTACACCACGGGTTTGACCAGGGTGTTGAACATCTTCAGCGCATCCGCATAGATGTCGTCCGTGCATTTGGAGCTGCCGTCCTTGATGTCGCCGTCGTACAGAGAGAACGCGATGTCAGACTGGTTGATGCTCTGCAGCACGGCCGGCAGCTTGGGGTCGTCGCCCGCCTTCTTGTAGGGCATGTCACCCCACAGCCCAAAGGAGAAACCCGCAGGTGCAGATGCCCCGGTGGTGGCACAGGCAACCAGACTCAGCGCAGCGATGGCGGTGGCCAGACTTTTGACAAACATGGAGAGGCATCCAGCAGGGTAAAGCTTCGGAATGTAGGCAGGCTGTATGGCAGTTTGATGAAAAAATGCTGTGCTTGGGGCGGACGGGGGTTGCCCGGAATTTGCTTTGCTCTGAGCAGCTTGCCAAATGTGACATATATGCTTGTCGCACGCGGCCCGCGTCAGGTCCGCCCCGCTGTGGGAATACAAGCCAAAGGAAATTCATTTTGACTGCATCACATTCATTCGCCAGCCGCCGTTATTTTCTGGTGGCGGGCTGCGCCTCACTCGTGTCTGCCTGCGGTGGTGGAGGATCTGGTAGCACGTCCGCGACGGGTACGTCCTCCGAGGCCGGCAGTCTGGCGGGCCGCACCGACATCACATCGGCCATTTTGGCGAACCAAAATGTCACATTGGGCGGCGATGCTTTCATCACCTTGCCGGTAGGCACCACCACCTACACAGGCGCCATATCTGGCCAGGGCACGCTAGTCCTGGTGGCTGCGGGTGGCACCAGCAGTCCCAGCACCCTGGTCATTACCCAGGCCAGCACCTTCACCCTGCCCAATGCGCAGCAGGTGCAGGTGGTCACCAAGACCGTGGCCACCAGCGGCTACCGGTTGAACATTGCCGGCAGCAACCCGCCGGTGCTGACCATCGACCCCGGTGTGACCTTGCAAATAGGCACCAACACCAGTGCCGATAACAGCCCCAACTTCATTGCCACCTCCGACAGCCTGAACGCGGCCAGCGTGGTCAATGGCGAGGTGAACCTGAACAACATCCTCAACAATGGGACCATCGTGCTCAGCAGCGCGCAGTTCATTCTGCTGGGCCAGGTCAGCGGCAGCGGCCCGGTGCTGCAGGCGGCGAACGTGTGGGGCGGCAACTCGTTTCGCGGTGTCAGCGCCTTCGAGGGCGTGCTGTCTTTGGCGGCAGGGCAGGACTTCGGTAGCAACCACGTGGCGGCTTCGTTGTCGAACGCCAAGGCGGTACTGAACGAAGGCTCGTGGCTGGTCTGGAGCCCGCCGGGCAGCGTGGTAACCGTCAAGCAAAACATCTTTGAGGCGGCTTATGGCGGCGACATCAACTTCCACCCCATCGGCAGTTCGACCATTGTGATGTCCGGTGTCTACAGCCATACCGACAACAGTCCGCACAACAGCCCGAACCTGGTCAACCCCGGTTTGAGTGACCCCACGCTGAACTTCGCCAAGGTGATATACCGGGGCGGCGCCAACAACGTCAATGGCAACGACGGCAGTTACCGTGGCATCAATATCGAAGGAGGTGGCAGCGCCGGCTCCGGCATGGTGCAGTGGGGCGACGGTACGCATAGCAACTTCTTTCTGCCCTCGGCGCCATCACCGGCCCAGGTCAGCCCCGCCTTGGGCGCCAAGAACGCCTACATCAATCTGCGCAGCGGCAGCACGCTGGCCTTCAACTACAACGGCGCGGTGACCTTGAACATCGGCATCACTGGCGGTGGTGGCGGTCCCCACCGAGACGGTGCCATCGGCGTTGGCAACGTGACCATCGTGTCCACGGCAGGCAACGATGTGACGTTCGCCCAGCCGCAAAACTACAACGGCACGACCACCATCGGCGCCAATGCCGTTCTGCGGCTGGGCGCGGGCACTTCCGTGCCTCTGTACTACGACACCGTGCGGCCCACGGGCACCACCCGGGTGTTGCAGGCGACCTATAGCGGCGATGCCAGCCTGTTGACCGCTGAGTCCACAGGGGGCTTATCGACGAATGCCATCGTCAACGCGGGCCAGCTCATTGTGCAGAACACCACGACTGCCACCACGCTGTCGCACATCAGCGGCACCGGCAGCTTTGTCCACACGGGCGCGGCCACCACCACGCTGCTGAACAACAGCTACAGTGGCCCCACGGCCCTGTCCGCCGGCACGGTGCTGGCCGGAAGTGCCGATGCATTAGGTACGGGTGCGGTGACCAATAACGCGGCCCTGGCTCTGGCGAGCGGCCAACGCCAGTTGACATTGGGCAGCAGCTACCAGCAGGGCACCAACGGCATATTGACGCTGGCCATCGACGGCACGGTGGCCGGCACCAGCCACGACCATCTGACGGTGGCCGGGGCGGTGGCGCTAGGCGGTACCCTGGTGCTGAACATCACCGGCAGCTATGCCAGCGGGCAAAAGTTCGTGCTGATCAACGCCGCTAGCGTCAGCGGCACGTTTGCCACCGTGACCAGCAATGGCGCCAGCGTGGTGCAGGGCACAGACGGCACGAGCTTGTTCGTGACCGTGCAGTAGTGGCTCAAGCCCGGCCCCACATAGATGGGGAACAGGCTCTTACTCTGCGCAAGCCCTGCATTGCTGATACTTTTTAGCTTTAGGGTAAGTGCTGGTTTGTATTAGTCGGCCGGAAATCTACTTGGACGGGCAGCCTAATGCACATATTTTGGGTCTTATGTTTATATGTGTTTTAGGCCTTTGGTGTAGATAAATGCTGCGCTTGTCGCTATATTTTTAATAGTGAATGCGCGGTTTAGATTACAAATGCAACATTGCCCGCACGATTTCGACACATAGCCAGGCGGCGCGCTTGGGAGGATTGCGTCCTCGTTGTCTTCCCTATGGGTTGGCTTCGAGGACTCTTCCTGTAGTCCCGACACCGCCGACGCCTCCGGGCACCGGCGGCCCGTATTGGGTTTCAGCCTCTGGCGCATAGGTTCTATGTGGCAGAGGCTTTTTTCATGGGGGCTTCCAGCGCGTGGCACTGGCCCCGCGTGGACGGGATGCCACAATCGCCGCTGTTTTGCTTTCAACTGCTCCATGCAAATCCCTTATGAACTCCTGGTGGGCTGGCGCTACACCCGGGCTGGCCGTGCGACGCGCCGCAACGGCTTTATTTCCTTCATCTCCGGTGTCTCCATGCTGGGCATTGCTCTGGGGGTGGCGGCGCTGATCATCGTGCTCAGCGTGATGAACGGCTTTCAGAAAGAGGTGCGCGATCGCATGCTGTCGGTGGTGGCGCACATTGAAATCTTTGCCCCGAATGGCGAGGCCTTGCCCAATGTGGCCAAGACCCTGGCCGAGGTCAAACAGAACCCCAATGTGGTGGGTGCTGCACCTTTCATAGCAAGTCAGGCACTGCTGGCGCGCGGTGAGGATATGAAGGGCACTGTAGTGCGCGGCATAGACCCGGCCGTTGAAGGCGAGGTGACTGATCTGGCCGTGGCCCTGCCCAAGGCCACGCTGGACAAGTTGGTACCGGGCCAGTTCGGCGTGGTGCTGGGCATAGACCTGGCGCGCAGCCTGGGCGTGCGCGAGGGCGACCCGGTCACGCTGATCGCCCCCAGCGGCCAGGTGACGCCGGCTGGCGTGGTGCCGCGGCTGAAGCAGATGACGGTGGTGGGCACCTTCGAGTCCGGCCACTATGAATACGATTCGGCCCTGCTGATGATGCACATGGAGGATGCCGAGCGCGTCTTCCGCCTTGAAGGCCCGACCGGCATCCGCGTCAAGTTGCAGGATCTGCACCAGGCGCGCCAGGTAGCGCAGCAACTGGCCGGTAGCCTTAGCGGCAACCTGCTGATACGCGACTGGACGCAGCAGAACAAAACCTGGTTTGCCGCCGTGGAGGTGGAAAAACGCATGATGTTCATCATCCTGACCCTGATCGTCGCCGTGGCCGCGTTCAACCTGGTCAGCACCCTGGTGATGACGGTGACCGACAAGCGCGCCGACATCGCCATCCTGCGCACCCTGGGTGCCAGCCCCAAGAGCATCATGGGCATCTTCATGGTGCAGGGCGCCATGGTGGGGGTGATGGGCACCCTGGTCGGGTTGCTGCTGGGCCTGGGCGTGGCTTTCAATATCGACGTCATCGTGCCGGCGCTGGAGCATTTGTTCCACGCCAGCTTTTTGCCCAAAGAGGTGTATTTCATCAGCCGCATGCCCAGCGAGCCGCAACAGGCCGACATCGTGCCGATTGCGGTGATCTCGCTGATCCTGGCTTTTGTGGCCACCATTTATCCGAGCTGGCACGCCAGCCGCGTCAATCCTGCGGAAGCACTGCGCTATGAGTAAGTTAGTACTGGAAGCCAGAGGCCTGACCAAGCGGTTTTCCGAGGGTCGCCTGGACGTGACCGTGTTGAAGGGTGTGGACCTGCAGGTGTTTGCCGGCGAAACCCTGGCTATCGTCGGTGCCTCCGGCTCCGGCAAGAGCACGCTGCTGCATTTGCTCGGCGGGCTGGATGCGCCCACCAGTGGCTCGGTGCAGCTGCATGGCCAGGACCTGGCGCGGCTGGGTCCGGCAGAACAGGGCCAGCTGCGCAACCAGCACCTGGGTTTTGTCTACCAGTTCCACCACCTGCTACCCGAGTTCAGTGCGCTGGACAACGTCGCCATGCCACTGTGGATTCGGCGTATGCCGCGCGCGGACGCTGCGCAGCATGCTACCAAAATGCTAGCAAACGTGGGTTTGAGCGAGCGCATCCACCACCGGCCGGCCGAGCTGTCCGGCGGTGAGCGCCAGCGCGTGGCCATTGCCCGCGCCCTGGTGGCCCAGCCGGCCTGCGTGTTGGCCGACGAGCCCACCGGCAACCTTGACCGCAGCACCGCCGACGGCGTGTTTGCGCTGATGCTGCAGCTGGCCCGTGACCAGGGCACGGCCTTTGTGTTGGTGACGCATGACGAGTCCCTGGCCTCCCGCTGCGGCCGCACCCTGCGTTTGAACCTGGGGCAGTTCTCTGCGGCCTCTCCGTTGCCGTCCACAAACTTGTCGTAAACACGTTCCTCGCCGCCCGCCAAACCGTCATACAGGCGACGTACACTTGTAACAATGTGCTAATTTGTATACAGAACTGGGGCGACGTGGGGTACAACGCGTCAGGGGTCAAGACGAGGATGTGAATCAATGCTAGAGCGGGAGATGTTCCACGCGCGGGTCATCCAGGTGCTACGCGACAGCCGGGTGTTCGGCTCGCTGCGCGAAGCCACGCTCAACGCGTTGGCCGCCGGGCTGCAGCAGCAGGATGTGCGCGGCGGCAATCTGGTGCTGGAAGAGGGAGCACCTGCGGACAGCATGCTCTTCGTGGTGACCGGGCGGCTGCGTGTATCACGCCGCAATGTGGATGGCAGCGTGTTGCTCTACAACGAAATCCGTTCCGGCGAGAGCGTGGGCGAAGTCGGCTTGATCCTGGGCCAGCCACGGACGGGAGATGTGACAGCGGTGCGCGACTCCACCCTGGCGGTGCTCAGCCGGGCCCATTTTGAAGCGCTGCTGGTCCAGTATCCGCTGGAGTTGAACCGCGTCTTTACCCAGGTGATTTTTGACCATCTGCGGCACACCGCGCAGCACGCCAAGCGGCACCAGGCCCAGGCGTTCGTGGTGGTTCCGCTGTCCGGCGGCGCGGCCGCCACCGAAGTGGCTCGGGCGCTGATGGCGGCGCTGGCCCACATGGGCACGGTCCAGTACATAGGTCCACATGCTGTGCATCCATTGCCTGGCGCCGAGACGGATGTGCACAAACACCATTTCGATGTGCTGGAGGACCAGTTCGACTTTCTGGTGTACGAGGCCGACACCAGCCCATCGGCCTGGACGCGGCAGGCTTTTCGGCAGGCCGACCAGATGATTTTTGTGGCCTCGGCGGGTAGCCCGCTGGAGCTGAACGCGCTGGAGCAAAGCCTGGCTGCGGAGCCCGGCTTTGCCATGAAGCGCCAGCATTTGGTGCTGCTGCATCCGACCCAGGCCGTGTGGCCCGAGGCCCGTCGCCCCTGGCGCGCCGGCCGGTCGCTGGAACGCGTCTACCCGGTGCGCAGCGGCCATGCCGCTGACTATGCGCGCCTGGCTCGCTTTCTGACAGGGCGCGCGGTAGGTGTGGTGCTGGGCGGCGGCGGGGCCCGTGGCTTTGCACATTTAGGGGTGCTGCGTGCTCTGCACGAGGCGCAGATTCCGGTGGACGTGGTGGGGGGCAACAGCATGGGCGCGCTGATTGGCGCCCAGTACGCTTGCGGTCTGCCGCTGGAGCAGATCCGCGATCAGACCCGCAGGTTTGCCGAAGGCGGCGAGCGGCTGACCTTGCCGGTGATCTCGCTGGTGTCGGGCCAGCGCGTGGCCCGCGACCTGCGCCTGATGTTTGGCGACACCCAGATCGACGCGTTGTGGACACCGTATTTCGCTGCCGCCTGCAACCTCACCACGGCCCGCACCACGGTGCAGGAAAGCGGGCCGCTGTGGCGTGCCGTGCTGGCCAGCAACTCGCCCGCCGGCCTGTTCCCACCCGTGGTGCACCAGGGCGAGCTGTTGGTAGATGGTGCCATCCTGGAGAACGTACCTGTGGAGGCCATGCGCATGCGCCTGGGCACGCCGCTGGAGCGCCGCAACGGCAACGGCACCATCATCGCTATCGACGTGGATGTGCGGCAGGACATGGGCGTGGACGTGGCGCTCAATCGCTTGTCCGTGCGGCAGACCGTCAAGGGTTATTTCTCGCGCGGTGCACGGGCTACGCCAGGTATTGCCGACATCCTTTACCGCGCCGGGCACATCGGGGGGCTGAACCAGCGCAGCGCCACCGTAGCCCAAGCCGACCATTACCTGGAGCCGCCGGTGGCCGATTTCCCCATGATGGCCTACCGCCGAGCCGATGAGATTGCCGAGCTGGGTTACCGCTACGCTGTGGAGCAGATCGCGCAATGGACACCGTGAGCGCTGCGGGTTTGCATGAAGACCTGGACCTCTCCCTGAGCCAGCGCGAGGTCTGGCTGGACCAGGCCACCTGGGCTGGCAGCGCGCATCTGAACATCGGCGGTTGCTGCTACCTGGTGGGGCCGCTGGACCTGCATCGATTCCAAGCCGCGTTGGCCCTGCTGGTGCAGGAAAACGAGGCCCTGCGCCTGGCGCCCATGGCCGACGGCAGCCAGAAGCTGCTGAGCACCGTGGCCGTGAACCTGGACCTGGTGAACCTGTCCACCGAGGCCGATCCCAAGGACGCCATGCGCACCTGGTGGCAGCAGCGCATGGCCGTGCCCTTTGTGCTGGATGGCACGCCGCCCTGGCGCTTTGTGCTGCTGCGCGGCAGCGACGTGCTGCACGGCTTGTTGATCCAGTTCCACCACCTGGTGATGGACGGCTGGGGCACCACCCAGGTTGGCAAACGCTGGAGCGAGATCTACAACGCGTTGGAAGCCGGCGAAGTGCCCAGCCCGAAGCTGGTGCCGGGCTACACCCAATTTATCGAAGAATCGCATGCCTACCGCCAGTCGCCGGCCTTCGAGCGCGATGCTGCGTACTGGCAGTCGCAGATACCGGTGCTGCCCCAACCCTTGATAGAACGGCGCTATGCCAGCAACCGCCAGCAGGAGCTGCCGCGCGCCCATATCGGCCTGCAGCGCCTGGCCCGCGCGGACTACGAGCAACTTTGCCAGGTGGCCGCAGAGCGCGGCTCCAGCGCTTTCAATTATTTCCTGGCAGCGCTGGTGTTGTACTTTGCGCGCATCGCCAACCGCCAGGAAGTGGTGGTGGGCGTGCCCAGCCTGAACCGGGGCGGACGGCGCTTCAGCGACACCCTGGGCATGTTTGTCGGCGTGATGCCGGTGGTTGTCAGCCTGACACCCGATATGACGCTGGAAGGACTGTTGGCTGCCGCGGGCAGTGCCATGCGTTCCGCGCTGCGCCATCCGCGCTATCCCCTGAGCGAGCTGGGCCGTACCCTGGAGATGGCGCGCCATCGGCGCGATGGCCTGTTCGACCTGCTGCTGTCTTTCGAGCGGCAGGACTATGCCGTGTCGTTTGGCCAGGCCAAGGTGGTGGAGTCGCGCCAGCTGTTCTCCGGCGTGGCGCGCTTCCCCCTGGGTGTGACGGTGTGCGAGTTTGACCCTGACCAGGATGTGGAGCTGGCGCTGGAAGCCAGCGATGCCTGCTTTGCCGCTGGCGAGGTGGAGCTGCTGGGGCGCCGCATCCTGAACCTGGTGCAGGCCGCTATCGACACGCCCCAGGCTTCGGTGTACAGCGTGCCCTTGCTGCCGCCGCAAGAGCGCTGGGCGCTGATTGATGGCCTGCACAAGGACGTGGCCTCCATGGCCGTGGTCGAGCCCTTCATTGCCCAGTTTGTCCAGCACGCGGGCCTGCGGCCCGACGCCAATGCCCTGGTCTGGGATGGCGGCGAGATGGACTACGCCACGCTGGACCAGGTGTCCACCCATTTGGCCTGGCGCCTGTTGGCCTGCGGTGCAGGCAAGGACCAGATCGTGGCCATGGCCATGGAGCGTTCTGCTGACATGGTGGTGGCCTTGCTGGCCGTGGCCAAGGCCGGCGCCGCCTTTTTGCCGCTGGACCCGGATGCCCCGCTGGCCCGTCTGGCCGGCATTCTGGAGGAGAGTACCGCCATCGCCTTGCTGATACAGCCCGCGCTGGCCCAACGTCTGGGCGGCCTGCATGGCTGCACGCTGCAAGTCGATTGGCAGCAGGCGCAGGCCGCATTGGCCCAGCAGCCGGTGCCGCGCCTCACGGTCAGGCCGGCTGCGGATGATCTGGCCTATGTGTTGTTCACCTCGGGCTCCACGGGGCGGCCCAAGGGCGTGATGATCGAGCACAGCACGCTGGCGCGCCGCCTGGGCTGGCTGTCGCGGGCCTACGCGGTGGAGTGGCATGACCGTTCGGCCCAGGCCACGCAGGTCACCTTCGACCCTTCGCTGATCGAGCTATTGCTGCCTCTGGTGCACGGTGCCAGCATTGCGCTGCCGCCGCCCGGGCGCCTGCTGCCAGAGACCCTGGCCGACTTTGCGGTCAAGCATGGCGTCACCATCATGGCCTTTGTGCCCAGCACGCTCAGCCGGTTTCTGGACTCTGCGGGCCACCGCAAGGGCCTGAAGCTGCGTGTTGCCTGCTGTGGTGGCGAGGTGCTGTCGCCCGAGCTGGCCCAGCGCTTCCTGAAGGAGACCGGGGGCCGGCTGTACAACGTTTACGGGCCCACCGAAACCGCGATTTTTGCCACCGCCTGGGAGTGCGAAAACCACCGCCTGGACACGGCCCTGCCCATAGGCCGGCCCATAGATGACACCCGCATCTATGTGCTGGACCACGACTTGCTGCCCGCCCCCATGGGCGTGCCCGGTGAAGTCTTCATTGGCGGCAACGCGATTGCACGCGGCTACCTGAACCGCCCGGACCTGGATGCCCAGGTCTTTCTGCCCGACCCCTTTCTGCCCGGCCAGCGCATGTACCGCACCGGCGACCGGGGCTGGCTGGGCGGTGACGGCAATCTGCATTTCCTGGGGCGCATGGACCGGCAGATCAAGCTGCGCGGCTACCGCATCGAGCTGGGCGAAATCGAATCCGCCTTGTCTGCCGTTGAAGGCGTGCTGCAGGCTGCGGCCAAGCTGGTAGAGCGCAAGGGCCGGCCGCAGATCCATGCCTGGGTGGCGATGGTGGCCGGTGGTGCCCACGTCACACCCGACAGCCTGCAGGCCGCGCTGCGCGTGCGCTTGCCCGACTACATGATCCCTAGCGGCATCACGCTGCTACCCGGCTTGCCCGCCAGTACCGTGGGCAAGATCGACTACGACGCGCTGCCCGAACCCTGGTTCCACAACGGTGGTGGTGCAGCCCGTGCGCCCAGCCGCAAATACGAGCCCGAGTTGCTGGCCCTGTGGGAAGAGCTGCTGGATGTGCACCCCCTGGGCGTGCATGACAACTTCTTCGACCTGGGTGGCGACTCTCTGGCCGCGGTGAGCATGCTGACCGGTATCGAAAAGCTGCTGGGCCGCAAGGTACCCATGTACCTCATCACCGAACATCCCACCGTGGAAAGCCTGGCCGCAGCCTTGTTGCAGCAGGCGGGCGATCCGCACGTGATGCGCAATCTGGGCGCCGACACCGGGCGCGTCCCGCTGTATCTGGCCGTCTCCGGCCACGGCGACCTAATGCGTTTCCAGAGCCTGGCGCGGGCTCTGGGCAATGCCTGTGACGTGCACATGCTGCAGCCGCCGCTGGACAAACCCATTGCCGAAATCCACGAGCTGGCCGAGCTGTATGCCGACTGCGTGCAGGCCCATGGCAAGCGACCCGGGTTTGTGGCCGGCTTCTCGGTAGGTGGCATCGCGGCGCTGGAAACCGCACGCCTGCTGCGCCAACGCGAAGTGCCCTTGCGCGGGCTGTTCCTGATCGACACCGCCTACCCGGCCTCGCGCCTGGGCGGCACCGCGTTCTGGCGTTTGTGCAGCTGGCTGGTGCGGCGCCTGCATGTGCAGGAGCTGAGCCTGAACGGGCGGCGCATGGGCGCCATGTTCAACGACCCCGGCCTGGTCAGCCAGGTGATGGCGCTCAAGGGCTACCGGCCCTCGGGTTTTGACGGACCCACGTTGCTGCTCAAGTCCTCCGGCCTGTCCAGCTGGGGGCGCTGGCTGTTCGCGCCCTGGCGCCGGCTCATGCCCAAGCATTTGTACGAGCAGCAGATCCCCGGCTTGCACGGTTCCATCTTTGAGCACGGCAACATCAGCGACCTGGCCCAGGCCATTACCGAACGCATGGACGTGATACCTTGAGCTCTTCCTTGCGTTGGCGTGTGGCGGGCCTGGTGTTGGCGCTGCTGGCTCTGGTCGGCCTGGCCGTGGCCTGGAGCGCTTCGCCCCTGCGCGCCTGGCTGGACGCCGACCGCATCGTGGCGGCGCTGCGCCAGTTGGGTCAGTCCTATGGTCCGGCGGCGGCGGTGGGGGGCTTTGCACTGGCCAGTACGCTGGCGGTGCCGGTCACATTCCTGATGCTGGTGACCATGGTGGCCTTCGGGCCCTGGGCCGGCATGGGCTGCACCCTCGCAGGGGCCTTGCTGGGGGCTGCTGCCAGCTATAGCCTGGGCTGGTTTCTGGGCCGCGAGGTGCTGCAGCGCCTGGGCGGTGAGCGCGTTAACGCCGTCAGCCGCAGCCTGGCCGAACGCGGCTTGCTGGCCGTGGTGCTGGTGCGCATCGTGCCGGTGGCACCATTTGCCATCGTCAACATGGTGGCCGGTGCTTCGCATATCCGGCTGCGTGACATGCTGCTGGGCACTGGCCTGGGCATATTGCCCAGCACGGTGGTCATGGCCTTCTTCGTGGACCGCATCGTGGCCGCGCTGCGTGCGCCGGGCCCGCTGACGGTCGCGCTGGGTCTGCTGACGGTGGCGCTGATGGCGGCGGGCGCTTGGGCACTGCGCCGTTGGCTGCGCAAGGCCGCATCGACTGCCGTGGCTCCAAATAAGCCGCACACCCGTTCTTAATCACCTATTCTTGTTCCATGTCTGCCCGTAGCTTTCGTTCGTCCGGTAACCGCAAACGCGTGCGCAAGGCCTTGCGCAAGGCATTCGCTCTGTTTCCCCGGGCGATCCGGTTTTCGGTTTACCGCTCATTCGTGGATTGCGACCCAAACCCCGACGCCCGGCTGGTGTTGAAGATCGCCGAAACCCAGGACGAGCTGGAGGCCTGCTTCCGCCTGCTGCACGACGCCTATGTGGACAGTGGCTTCATGCAGCCCCAGCCCTCGGGCCTGCGCGCCACCATCTACCACGCCCTGCCCACGACCACAACGCTGTGCGCACTGTTCGATGGCGAGGTGGTGGGCACCATATCGCTGATCCGCCAGAGCAGCTTTGGCTTTCCGATGCAGTCGGTGTTCGATCTGGCGCATATCCATGCCGAGCGCGGCCGTATCGCCGAAATCTCGGCCCTGGCGGTGCACCCGAAGTTCCGCAAGACTGGGGGCTCCATCCTGTTTCCGCTGATGAAGTTCATGTACCAGTACTGCACCAGCTACTTCGACACCACCCACGTGGTGATCGCAGTGAACCCGAACCGGATCGAGATGTACGAGTCGCTGCTGTTCTTCCAGCGGCTCAAGAGCCATGTGGTGCAGCACTACGACTTTGCCAACGGCGCACCGGCCATTGGCGCCTATCTGAACCTGCGTTCCGCGCTGCAGACCTTCAAGAAAGTCTACGCGGGCAAGCCGCGCCGCAAGGACCTGTACTCTTACTTTGTGAAGAGCCGGCTGCCCAACATCGTCTGGCCCACGCGCCGCTACTTCACCACCAACGACCCGGTCATGACGCCGGCCATGCTGGATTACTTCTTCAACCAGCGCACCCAGGTGTTCCGCGACCTCAGCGGGCGTGAAAAAGCCCAGTTGGCCGCCATCTACAACCTGCCTCAGTACCAGCCCGTGCTGCCCACCGTGCCCTGGCCCGAAGCCATGGTGATCGAGGTCGGGCCGCACCAGCGCTATTCCGTCAAATGCCATGGTCAGCTGGCCGTGGCGCTGGACGGCACGCCCCAAACCGTGGACCTGCAGCTGGTGGAGCTGTACGAAGAAGGCTTCCAGGCCTATGCCAAGACCCGGGTGCCGCTGCAGGTCTGGGCCGAGGTTTACATCCAGCTGGGCAGCAGCGAGACCTCGGCCCTGCGCGTCATGGCCACGCGCCGCGAGGCGCAGGGCGATCTGTTCGCCTACAGTTTTACCCTGGCCGAGCCCGACCTGGCCTGGCGCAAATTCGCCGCTGTGCTGCAAGCTGGCGCAGTGGGCAAAGACCTGGACAACGCCAGCGTTTTTCTGCTCGACCAATACAGCGCCGACCGCGTCCCCACCATCCCCCACGGCCTGAGCGCGCTGGACGACCCGGACAGTGACATCTCAGGCTAGTACGCCACGCCAGGCGTTAAAGTCCCCGCATGATGTGGATCGATACGCACTGCCATCTGGATGCCCCGGAATTTGGACAAAACCACGCGCTAGCGCTGGATTTACGTGCGCAGGCAGCTATTGAAAATGTAGCGATGTGTGTGTTGCAAGGCGTCATGGCCAGCAACTTCGACACGGTGCGGCTGCTGGCCCAGCAGACCGGCGACGCCTATGCGCTGGGCATTCACCCGCTGTTTGTGCCGCGCGCGCAGGATGGCGACCTGGACCTGCTGGAGCAGGCGCTGGCCGCGCACCGCGATGACCCGCGCCTGGTGGCGGTGGGCGAGATCGGGCTGGACCTGTTCGTGCCCGCGCTGCTGGAGCCGGCCATGCTGGCGCGCCAGCAGCACTTCTACCGGGCCCAGCTCAAGCTGGCCAGGAAGTTCGACCTGCCGGTGATCCTGCACGTGCGGCGCAGCGCCAACCTGGTGCTCAAGCATTTGCGCGCAGTGGCCGGCCCGGGGGGGCGCTGGCAGGGCATCGCCCATGCCTTCAACGGCAGCGCGCAGCAGGCGCAGGTGTTCATCGATATGGGCTTCAAGCTGGGTTTTGGCGGCGCCATGACTTTTGAGGCGGCGAACCAGCTGCGTCGCCTGGCGACGAGCTTGCCGATGGAGGCCCTGGTGCTGGAGACGGACGCGCCCGACATTCCGCCGCAGTGGCTGTACACCACCGCCGCCCAGCGCGCGGCAGGCCAGGCGCAGGGCATCAATTCGCCGCTGGAGCTGCCGCGCATTGGTGCAGTGCTGGCCGATTTGCGCGGCCTGCCTGTGGACGCAGTGGCCGCTGCCACCACCCGCAATGCGCTGGACGCCTTGCCCCGGCTACGTGCCCTCGTTGCAGCATGACAAGGCTGGTGGGCCTGCCGCCGCTGGTGGCGGACAACACCCGGCTGCTCATCTTGGGCAGCTTCCCCGGCGCGGCCTCGCTGGCGGCGCAGCAGTACTACGGCCATCCGCAAAATAAGTTCTGGCGCATACTTGCAGCCATTTATGGCGTTAGCGCAGAAGATATCTGCGCGAGTAGCTATGAAAAGCGTAGCGCCTGGATGCTGTCCAAGGGCGTGGGCCTGTGGGATGTTTACGCCAGCTGCGAACGCGTGGGTAGCCTCGATGCAAAGATTCGCAATGCCGAGGTAAATGACTTCGCCGGCCTGCGACTGCGCTGTCCGGCGCTGCAGGCTGTCGCGCACAATGGCGCCGAGAGTTTTCGCCACGCCGCGCAGATCCAGGCCCTGGGCCTGCCGGTGCTGAAACTGCCGTCCACCAGCCCGGCGAATGCCAGCTGGAGCTTTGAGCGCAAGCTGGCGGCCTGGCGTGAAGTATTTGAACAATTTGGAATGGATATTTGATGGCCCGTAAATCTGCCGCGGCAAGTGCCGCCGCACTGCCCGAAGTCAACTTTAGCGACTACGGTGATGTGCGCACCCTGCACCTGGGCACCGAGTGGGTCCAGGGCTCGATGCTGCTGGACGCCCCCTTTGATATTGAGCTGGAATACGTGCGCCGCATGATGGCCTGGCTGCTGTTCGTGCCCGCCAGCAGCGTGGCCAAGCGCCGCGCCATGCAGCTGGGCCTGGGGGCCGGCACGCTGACCAAGTTCTGCCGCAAGAAGCTGCGCATGGACACCACCGCGGTGGAGCTGAACCCGCAGGTGCTGTCGGCATGTCGCTTCTGGTTCAAGCTGCCGCCAGACGACGAGCGCCTGCGCGTGGTGCTGGGCGATGCGGCGCTGAAAATCCAGAACAGCGACTGGGCTGGCACCATAGACGCGTTGCAGGTAGACCTGTACGACCAGGACGCTGCCGCCCCGGTGCTGGACAGCGCCGATTTCTACGCCGACTGCCGCAAGCTGCTGACCGAAGAGGGCTGCATGACGGTCAACCTGTTCGGCGAAGACTCCAGCTACCCGCAAAGCGTGGCCAAGATCACCGAAGCCTTTGGCGCCGACGCGGTGTGGGCCTTCAAGCCCACCAAGGACGGCAACACCATCGTGCTGGCCCAGCGCACGCCCAGCCGCCCCAGCCAGGCCGAGCTGCTGGAACGCGCCGAAGCCATCCAGACCCGCTGGGGCCTGGCAGCCGCCAAGTGGCTGAAGATATTCAAGCCTGTACAAGCCTGAGGTAAGCACTGCCATGAAAGCTGCCGCACCCACTCTCGCTAAAACCCCGTACGCTGGCCCGGTGCACTGGCGCTTGCTGGTGCAGTGGCTGGCCGAGGACGGGGTGATTTCGCCCACCGAGCAGCAGCGCACCATTGCCCGCTGCTCGCAGGCCGAAAGCGCCCAGCCCGCCCTAGTACGCCTGGCCAGCGTGGCCATGCAGCGCGCCAGCGACGGCAAGCCGCTGGACATCGAATCCCTGACGCAGTGGCTGGCCGGCCGTGCTGGTTTGCAGTACCTGCGCATCGACCCCCTGAAGGTCGAGGTGGGCAAGGTGGCCGACACCATGAGCGCCGTGTATGCCGAGCGCCACAAGGTGCTGCCGGTGCAGGTCACCACGTCTGAAGTGGTGGTGGCCACCAGCGAGCCCTTCCTGACCGACTGGGTCAGCGAGGTAGAGCGCCAGTCGCGCCGCAGCGTGCGCCGCGTGGTGGCCAGCCCGCTGGAGATACACCGCTACACGGCCGAGTTCTTCGCGCTGGCCAAGTCCGTCAAGGCGGTGCAAAAGGCCGGCGGCAATATCGGCGCCGGCAGCTTCGAGCAGCTGGTGGAGCTGGGCAAAACCAATAAGCAGCTGGACGCCAACGACCAGAGCGTGGTGCAGGTGGTGGACTGGCTGTGGCAGTACGCCTTCAACCAGCGCGCCAGCGACATCCACCTGGAGCCGCGCCGCGAGCAGGGCGTGATCCGCTTCCGCATCGACGGCGTGCTGCACCCGGTCTACCAGATGCCCATGACGGTGATGAACGCCATGGTGGCCCGCATCAAGCTGCTGGGCCGCATGGACGTGGTGGAAAAGCGCCGCCCGCTGGACGGCCGCATCAAGACCCGCAACCCACGCGGCGACGAGGTGGAAATGCGCTTGTCCACCCTGCCCACTGCTTTCGGCGAGAAGATGGTGATGCGGATTTTTGACCCCGACACCGCGGTGAAAGACCTGGACGCCTTGGGCTTCACCCCGCACGATGCGCAACGCTGGGAGGCGCTGGTGAAGCGTCCGCACGGCATCATCCTGGTGACCGGCCCCACCGGTTCGGGCAAGACCACCACGCTGTACTCCACCCTGAAGCGCGTGGCTACCGAGGAGGTGAACGTCAGCACGGTGGAAGACCCGATCGAAATGATCGAGCCCAGCTTCAACCAGACCCAGGTGCAGCCGCAGCTCGACTTCGGCTTCACCGAAGGCCTGCGCGCGCTGATGCGGCAGGACCCGGACATCATCATGGTCGGCGAAATCCGCGACCTGGCCACGGCCGAAATGGCGGTACAGGCGGCGCTGACCGGCCACCTGGTGTTCTCCACCCTGCACACCAACGACGCGCCCTCCGCCATCACCCGCATGATGGAGCTGGGCGTGCCTGCTTATCTGCTGAATGCCACGGTGCTGGGCGTGTTGGCCCAGCGCCTGGTGCGCACCCTGTGCAAGCAGTGCCGTGCGCCGGACGAAGTGCTCGCCCGCGAGACCCTGGGCGCGGCCATCAAGCCCTGGAAGATCAATACCGAATACACGCCCTACAAACCGGTGGGTTGCGTGGACTGCCGCATGACCGGCTTCATGGGCCGCATGGGCGTGTACGAGCTGCTGACCGTGTCCGAGGCCTTCAAGGCCCAGGTCAACCAGGGCCCCAGCATCGACGCGCTGCGCCGCCAGGGCGTGGCCGACGGTATGCGCCCGCTGCGCCTGGCCGGCGCGCTGCGTGTGGCCGAGGGCCTGACCACGCTGGACGAGGTGTTGTCTGCGACCCCGCCGCTGGATTGATAGCTGCGGGGTTTCCGCCTAGGGACAACCCGTGGCGGCCGGCGCAGTGCCTGCCAACATAATCGCGCCACCGTTGTTTTCGTGGCGCCTGGGAGGGCGGGGCATGCAAATAAAAAGCCAGAAAGACTTTTTCTCGGGCCTGATGTTCATGGGGCTGGGCGGCGCATTTGCCTGGGGCGCCACTACCTACGCCGTGGGATCGGCGGCGGGCATGGGGCCGGGCTACTTCCCGCTGCTGCTGGGCTTGTTGATGCTGTTGCTGGGCCTGCTGATCACCTTCAAGTCTCTGGTCACTGAGACCGAGGACGGTGGCCGGATGGGCCGCTGGGCCTGGCGCCCTCTGCTCTGCATTCTGGTGGCCAATGCGGCGTTTGGCCTGCTGTTGGCGGGCTTGCCGGCCATAGGTTTGCCGCCTATGGGGCTGGTGGTGGCTGTGTTTATGCTGGTCTTCGTGGCCGCGCTGGCGGCCAAGGGCTGTGCGTTGCGCGCTGCGCTGGCACTGGCCGCTGCCCTGGCACTGGGCAGCTACCTTGTCTGTATTCCCTTGCTGAAGCTGCAGATACAGGTCTGGCCGGTATTCATGGCCGGCTAAGGCCAAAGCTAAGGTTAAAGGGCGGGCATGGATGTGTTGCATAACCTGGCGCTGGGCTTGGGTGTGGCGTTTGCGCCCGCCAACCTGCTGTATACGCTGGCGGGTTGCACGTTGGGGATGCTGGTCGGGCTTGTGCCCGGCATCGGCCCGGTGGCTGCCATCGCCATGCTGCTGCCAGCTACCTACGGCTTGCCACCCTTGTCTGCTTTGACCATGCTGGTCTGCATCTACTGCGGCACCCGGTATGCAGGCGCCACTGTCGCCATTCTGGCGCGTCTGCCGGCTGAAGCCGTGCCCGTGGTGACGGCTTTCGACGGCTACCAGATGGCCCGCCAGGGCCGCGCCGGGCCGGCACTGGTGGCCGTGGTGCTGGGGGCATTTTTCGCGGGCTCGGTGGGTGCCGTGGTACTGGCTACATTGGCTGTGCCGTTGGCCGCGCTGGCTTTGCAGTGGGGCCCAGTGGAGTTTTTTTCGTTGATGGTGCTGGGCCTGGTCGGTGCGGTGGTGTTGGCCTCGGGTTCGCTGTTGAAGGCCATGGCTATGGCCGTCCTGGGCCTGTTGCTGGGCTTGGTGGGGAAGGATGGACTTTCGGGCGTGCCGCGTTTCAGTTTCAATATCCCGGAACTGGCGGACGGTATCGATTGCGTGGCTATCGCTATGGGCGTGTTTGTCTACGCGGAAGCTATCGCCCAACTGGCCCGGCCCGATGGTGACCGCCAGGTGCTGAGCCCCAAGCTCGGTGGCCTGCTGCCCACCCGGCAGGACATGAAAGACATGGCCGCCGCCATAGGACGCGGTAGCTTCCTGGGTTTGGTGGTTGGCATGCTGCCGGGGGGCGGCGCGCTGCGGGCCGCGTTCACCAGCTACGCCATGGAAAAGCGCAGGCACATGCAGACCGGCGACATCGCAATGGAAATCGCACTCGGCAAGGGCAATATCCGTGGTGTGGCCGGCCCCGAGGCGGCCTACCACGCGGGTGCGCAGACCGCGTTCCTTCCGCTGCTGGCCCTGGGTATTCCGTCCAATGCCGTGTTGGCACTGCTGGTGGGCGCCATGGCCCGCTACCACGTCCAGCCCGGCCCGCAGGCGATGGCGGCCCAGCCCGAGCTGTTATGGGGCTTGGTGGCCTCGCTGTGGCTTGCCCACGGGATACTGGTGGCGCTGAACCTGCCACTGGTAGGCATAGGCATCTGGTGCCGGCTGCTGAAGCTGCCGTACCCAGGGGTGCCATGGGTGTTCCCATGCATCGTGTTGCTGTGTGCGCTCGGGGTCTACACCACCAGCCACCAGGTGTTTGGTGTCTGGCTGGTGGCGGGCCTGGGTGCCGTCGGCTACCTGTTCCACAAGCTGGGCTGCGAGCCCGCGCCGCTGCTGCTGGGCGTGGTGCTGGGGCCGGGCATGGAGGCCCATTTGCGCAACGCGCTGCAGCAGTCGGGCGGTGACTGGAGCGTCTTCGTCACCCGGGGCCTGTCGGCTGGGCTGCTGACCGTGGCGGCACTGATGGTGCTCATCGTGCTGGTGCAGGCGGTGCGCCGCAAGCGTGAAGATGCGTTTGTTGAGGACTGAGCCAAGCTGCATTTCTGCCGGAGGTGACACGTGTCTGCGTCACAATCAGTTCCAACCATGGCATCTTCTACCCACCCTTCGCAACATCCGCAACGCACGGCGCTGCACAACGAAATCCACGCCCGGCCGCCCGAGGCCATGGCGGCGCCGCTGGCCATCTCCCATGTGGTGATGGTCTGTGACGCCGTGGGGCGGGAGGCCAGCCGCGCCCATGTGGCGGCCTTGCTGCGCGACCACCACCTGGCCCAGCCCGACGCCCAGTCCACGCATATCCGCATGGACGTGGGGCCCTTCCGGCTGCGCTGGGAAATGCATACCGAGTTCGTTACCTACACCTTTATGCGTGCCCTGGAGCCCGACACGGCCGGCACGCAGGTGGACCCCGTGACCGCCGCGCAGGCCGTGCCGCAGGACTGGTTTGCCGCCTTGCCTGGCCAGTGCCTGGTGAGCCTGCATCTGTGGGCCTTGCCTGCGCCCATGGTGCAGGGCGGCGATGCATTGGTGCGGCAGGTGTTGTTCGAGGACTCGCTGGTGGCCTCCAGTGTGGCCGGCGGGCATGCCAAGGTGTACACCGACTTTGCCATCCATGCCGACGGCTTTTCGCGCATCGTGCTGCTGGCCGGTGGTGCGGCGCAGGCCGAGGCGGCGGGCGTCGAGTCTCTGTCGCCGCGCCGCCTGGGCCGGCTGGTGCAGCGCCTGCTGGAGATCGAAACCTACCGCATGGCCGCGCTGCTGGGCCTGCCCGCTGCCCGCGAGGCCGCCGACGTGCTGGCTTTTGCCGAGCGGGAGCTGGCATCCCTGGCCGAAGCCATACGCAGCGCCAACCGCGACGATGAGCCCCAGCTGCTGGACCGCCTGACCCGGCTGGCCGGCCAGGTGGAGAGCCAGTACGCCGCCACGCATTCGCGCTTTTCGGCCAGCGCGGCGTATTTCGAGCTGGTGGACAAACGCATTACCGACATCAACGAGTCGCGGCTGGCCGGCATGCAGACCATCCGCGAATTCATGGACCGCCGCCTGACGCCTGCGCGCAGCACCTGCGAGTGGGCCACACGGCGGCAGGACGCGCTGTCGCAGCGCGTGTCGCGCATGAGCAATCTGCTGCGCACCCGGGTGGAGATCGAGCAGCAGCAGAGCAGCCAGGCATTGCTGACCACCATGAACACGCGCCAGGGCCTGCAGCTGCAGATGCAGGCCACGGTGGAGGGCCTGTCGGTGGCGGCCATCACTTACTACATCGTCGGCCTGGTCAGCTATATGGCCAAGGGTGCGCACGCCATAGGCTGGCCCTGGAGCCCCGAGAGCACGGCCGCCGTGGCGATCCCGCTGGTGGCCGGCGGTGTATGGTGGTCGCTGCGGCGGCTGCACCATCGCATGTTCGGCAAGCAGCACGCTTAATCCCGCGCCCAGCGCGGGCTATGGGCCTCCACATAAAATAAGCCTCCAGCGCTTATATCTTCTGCACCAGTGGCTACAAAAAACATAGCAACCGGCCTGTTGCTCGCACTTGTCGGCTCGATTGCCTTCAGCGGCAAGGCCATCATCATCAAGCTGGCCTACCGCTACGGCGTGGACGCCGTCACCCTCATCATGTACCGCATGCTGTTTGCGCTGCCCATCTTCGCCGTCATGGCCTGGTGGTCCAGCCGGGGCAAGCCGCGCTTAAGCGCGCGCGACTGGTGGGGTGTGCTGGGCCTGGGTGTGACCGGCTACTACCTGGCCAGCTACCTGGACTTTGCCGGCCTGGGCTATATCAGCGCCTCGCTGGAGCGCTTGATCCTGTACACCAACCCCACGCTGGTGGTGCTGCTGGGCTGGCTGCTGTACCGCAAACCCATCACCCGGCTGCAGGTGCTGGGCATGGCCGTGTGTTACGGCGGCGTGGTGCTGGTGTTTGGCCACGAAATCAATCTGCAGGGCGCCAACGCAGGCCTGGGCGCCTTGCTGGTGTTTGGCAGCGCCATCAGCTACGCCATCTACCTGGTCTACAGCGGCCAGATGGTGCAGCGCGTGGGCTCGCTGCGCCTGGTCGGGCTGGCTACCACGGTGGCCTGCCTGTGCTGCCTGCTGCAGTTTGTGCTGTTGCGGCCCATGTCCGCCGCGCTGGTGGCACCCGAGGTGCTGTGGCTGTCGGTGCTGAACGCCACCGCCTGCACCGCCGCTCCGGTGCTGATGGTGATGATGGCCATCGAGCGCCTGGGCGCTGGTCTCGCCGCCCAGGTGGGTATGGTGGGGCCCATGTCCACTATTCTCATGGGCGTGTTCATCCTGGGCGAGCCCTTCACCGGTTGGGTGGCGGCCGGCACCGTGTTGGTAATGCTGGGGATCTATGTGTTTACCCGCAAGGCGGGCTGAACCGGTTGCAACGCAAAAAGGAGTGAATATGGACTTGGGAATCGCGGGCCGTTGGGCCTTGGTATGCGGGGCCAGCAAAGGCCTGGGTCTGGGCTGTGCGCAGGCGTTGGCACGCGAGGGGGTGAACGTGCTGATGGTGGCCCGCGGTGCACCGGCGCTGCAGGCGGCTGCTGCAGATTTGATAGCTTCTTGCGCAGGTAAATCAAGCGCTAGCGTGCTATTTTGTGCTGCAGATATCACCACGCCGGAAGGCCGGGCGGCGGTGTTCGCCATGCGCCAGGATTTCGACATCGTGGTCACCAATGCCGGCGGGCCGCCCACGGGCGACTTCCGCAACTGGGACCGCGAGGCCTGGATCAAGGCGGTGGACGCAAACATGCTGACCCCCATCGAACTCATCAAGACCACGGTGGACGGAATGGCGGCGCGTGGCTTTGGCCGCATCGTCAACATCACCAGCAGCGCGGTGAAGTCGCCCATCGATGTGCTGGGCCTGAGCAATGGTGCGCGCAGCGGTTTGACCGGATTTATCGCTGGCCTGGCGCGCAGCCCGCTTGCCGGGCAGGGTGTCACCATCAACAACCTGCTGCCGGGGGCGTTCGATACCGACCGCCTGCGCGGCAATATGCAGGGCGCGGCCGACAAGCTGGGGCAGAGCCTTGACGTGGTGGCCGACGCCCGGCGCAAGACCATTCCCGCCCAGCGATTCGGTACGCCCGAGGAGTTTGGCGCGATCTGCGCCTTCTTGTGCAGTGCGCAGGCCGGCTACATCACCGGCCAGAACGTGCTGGCCGATGGTGGCGCCTACCCCGGCACCTTCTAGCTTAGGCCGCGTTCTGCAGGGCTTCCAGGGCCTGGCTGATGTCATCCAGGCTAGCGCCTTCGGCAGGCTGCAGGCCGCCCAGGCTGGCAATGCCTTCGGCCTGTAAGCGGGCAATGGCTTGGCCTGCGTCCTTGGGCGCGTCGAAGCCGGCACTTTCCAGCAGCAGGCGACCGTGGGCATCGACCAGCTTGAAGTGGAATTTGCCGGTGGTTTCACGGTACTGCTTGAACACCGGCAGCGCCGCCTTGGCGGCCTTGGCCGATTTTTGCGTGGCCTGGGCGCGCAGATTGCGCAGGCCCACCGAATGGCGCAGCTGGGCGACGAAGGGCGTGGCGATCTTGCGGGCCTTCACGGCACCGGCCTGCAAGATGTCTTCCACCTCGCCGGGGTTGTCCATATAGCGCTGGTAGGCATCGCGCATGGGCGCGACTTCCTGGTCGATGCGCTCGAACAGTATTTGCTTGGCGTCGCCCCAGGCGATGCCGTCGGCATAGGCCTGGCGCAATGCGGCGGTCTCGGCCTCGCTGGCAAAGGCCTGGTAGATCTGGAACAGGGCTGAGCCTTCGGTGTCCTTGGCCTCGCCCGGCGCACGCGAGTCGGTCAGGATGCCGGCAATCAGCTTGCGCAGCTGGGCCTTGGGGGTGAACAGCGGAATGGTGTTGTCGTAGCTCTTGCTCATCTTGCGGCCATCCAGGCCGGGCAGGGTGGCAACGGATTCTTCGATCAGCGCCTCGGGCAGCACGAACTGCTCGCCGTAGGTGTGGTTGAAGCGTTGGGCGATGTCGCGCGCCATCTCGATGTGCTGCACCTGGTCGCGGCCTACCGGTACCTTGTGGGCGTTGAAGAGCACGATGTCGGCCGCCATCAGCACCGGGTACATGAACAGGCCTGCGCTGATGTCGGCGTCCGGGTCGGCCTGTGCTGCCAGGTTTTTGTCCACCGAGGCCTTGTAGGCATGGGCGCGGTTGAGCATGCCTTTGGCGCTCATGCAGGTGAGTATCCAGCTGAGTTCGGGGATTTCCGGGATATCGGACTGGCGGTAGAAGGACACGCGGTTCGGGTCCAGCCCTGCGGCCAGCCAGCTGGCGGCGATCTCCAGCGTGCTGCGCTGGATACGAGCCGGGTCGTCGATCTTGATCAGCGCGTGGTAGTCGGCCAGAAAGTAAAAGCTTTCCACACCCGGCGCCAGGCTGGCGCGTACCGAGGGGCGGATCGAGCCGACGTAATTACCCAGGTGGGGCGTGCCCGAGGTGGTGATGCCGGTGAGAACGCGAGAAGAAGTCATGGCGGGAGGAGTATCAATTGATGAGAAGGGCCAGGGGGCTCAGCATGAGGCCCAGCACGAAATCGGTGATGGCTTTGACGGGTGCCAGCCAGAAGGTGTCCAGAATGTGCGTGGTGATCAGCAACATCACGATGATGAAGCCCCAGGGCTCCACCCGCGATACGGCGACCGCCTGGCGGTAGGGCAGCAGGCCCACCAGAATACGGCCACCGTCCAGCGGCGGCAGCGGGAACAGGTTAAAGGCGAACATCACCACGTTCACGGTCAGACCGGCGCGGCACATCTGCAGAAAGAAGCGCTCGTTGATGTTGGCACCAATCAGTAGGTACAGCAGCACGCCCCACAGCAAGGCTTGTACAAAGTTGGCAGCCGGGCCGGCCAGGGCCACCCAGATCATGTCCTTTTTGGGGTTGCGCAGCTTGCCGAAGTTGACCGGCACCGGCTTGGCGTAGCCAAACAGAAAGGCGCCCGAGGTCAGGAAGTACAGCACCAGTGGCATGGCGATGGTGCCGATCGGGTCAATGTGCTTGAGCGGGTTCAGCGTGATGCGGCCCAGCCGGTAGGCGGTGTTGTCGCCATAGTGGTGGGCCACGTAGCCGTGGGCCGCCTCGTGCACGGTGATGGCAAACAGCACCGGCAGGGCGTAGATGAGGATGGTCTGTATCAGGTTGGCGATATCCACGGGGAGGGTCTCGGTGAAAGGTGGGTTTACAGGCCGATGGCAGACAAGTCGCCGCGGCCCTGGCGTACCAAGACTGGCTCACCGCCGTGACCCATCTCGGTCAAATCGATGACCGTGGTGGGCTCCAGGGGGCAGGCGCCGGCGTCGAGTACGGCGGCAATCTGGTGTTCGAACAAATCGCGTATGGCATGCGCGTCGTTCAGCGGATCGGTCTCGCCGGGCGGTATCAGTGTGGTGGCCAGCAGTGGCGCGCCATGCAGCTCCAGCAGGCTCTGCAAGGTCTTGTGCTCTGGCACGCGCAGGCCAATCGTCTTGCGCGACGGGTGGCTCAGGCGGCGTGGCACTTCCTTGCTGGCTTCCAGGATGAAGGTGTAGGGACCGGGCGTGGCGGCTTTCAGCAGGCGGTACTGCTTGTTGTCCACGCGGGCGTAGTTTGCCAGCTCGCTCAGGTCGCGGCACAACAGGGTCAGATGGTGCTTGTCGTCTACGCCACGGGTGCGGCGCAGCAGATCGGCAGCGGCCTTGTCGTCCAGATGGCAGACCAGGGCGTAGCTGGAGTCGGTGGGTACGGCCACCAGCTTGCCTTGTGCCAGCAGCGCAACTGTCTGCTTGAGTAGCCGGGGCTGAGGGTTGTCGGGGTGGATTTCAAAGTACTGGGCCATGGGGTGATTATCAGGATTCGGTGGGTTGTACCTGAATGCGGCGTTCTCGCACGGTCAGCCAGGCGCCGCCAGCGCCACAAATGGCGATCAACACAATGCCCAGCATCGCCCAGGTATCGGGCAGGTGTGAGAAGACCAGCCAGCTCGCCAGCATGGCGAAACCGATTTGACCGTACAGAAAGGGCGTCAGTGTGGCCGCTGGGGTGCGTGCGTAGGCAAGTATCAGCAGAAAGTGGCCGGCCGTACCCATCAGTCCCATCAGCAGCATTCCGCCCCAGAGTTGCCAATCATGCACCTGTACCCAGACAAACGGCAGGGGCAGGGATGCCAGCACGGTGCCAATCCAGCCGGTGTAGAAATGCATGGTGAATGGGTCTTCTGTCTTGGCCAGTCGGCTGGTCAACACCTGGAACCAGGCGTTGGCCGCCACCAGGCCCAGTGGCAGCAGGGTGGTCCACCTGAAGGCGTCACCACCGGGACGGATGATGATCAGCGTGCCCACGAAACCACCGGCGACCAGCAGCCAGCGTGTTGGAGATACGGCTTCCCCCAGCAGTGCTGCCACAAAGGTGATCACCAGCGGAGTGATCATCACGATGGCGGTGAACTCACCAACCGGCATGTAACGCAGGCTAAAAAAAGAGAACAAGCTTGTCGTCAGCAGCAGTACACCGCGCAGGCACTGGAATTTGGGATGGGCTGTTTTCAGCAGCGCCCAGCCCCGTACGGGCAGCATGGTGATGGTGGTGACCGAGGCCTGGAAGAAATAGCGAAACCACAGCGTCATTAGCAGAGGCACGCTGGCATTGGTCCATTTGGCCGTGGTATCGAGTGTGGCAAAGCACGCCACCGCAACGGTGACCAGCGCAATACCGGTCAACGCAGAGGCTGGACGGCTCACTGGATGCGGTCCGCGAGCAGGTCCCAGACGGGTGTCAAATTGCCGGACAAATAAGGCAGGGTGCCCAGGTCGGTATGGCTTTCGTCGGGGCTGTGGAAGTCGCTACCACGCGAAGCCGCCAGACCGAACTCTCGGGCTATATCGGCGTATTCCACATATTCGGCCACGGTGTGGCTGCCTGTGACGACTTCGACCGCCTGGCCGCCGTGGGCCTTGAATTCACTGAACAGCGCGTATTCTTCGTTGGCCGTGAATTTGTAGCGGCCAGGGTGGGCGATCACCGCCACGCCGCCGGTCTGGGTGATCCATTGCACTGCGTCTTTCAGTGCCGCCCAGCGGTGGGGTACGTAGCCAGGTTTGCCTTCGGTCAGGTAGCGGCGGAACACTTCGTAGGTATCGCTGCAGACGCCGGACTCCACCAGGAAGCGGGCGAAGTGGGTGCGCGAGATCAAGGCCGGGTTGCCGACGAATTTCAGTGCCCCTTCGTAGGCGCCGGGGATGCCTGCTGCCGCCAGGCTTGCTGCCATTTCCATAGCGCGTGGGCCACGGCCACCGCGCGTGGCGCCGAGTCCGTCTTGCATGATCGGGCTGTTAGCGTCAAACCCCAGTCCAACGATATGCACCGTTTCACCGGCAAAAGTGACCGAGATTTCAACCCCGGTCAGGTATTTCATGCCATGGGCCTTGGCAGCGGCGGCGGCCCGGGCCTGACCGCCGATTTCGTCGTGGTCAGTAAGCGCCCACAATTCCACGCCGTTGGCGCTGGCGCGTGCTGCCAACTGCTCCGGCGTCAGAGTACCGTCGGAAACCACGGAGTGGCAGTGGAGGTCAGCGTTGAGTATGGATGTCACGGTCTGATTTTAGGCCCTAGCGCTTCCCCTGGTCCGCACGGTGGCTATTGGGTGGGAATGCAGGCGGGCATAAAAAAACCCGCTGGGTAAGAGCGGGTTTCGGGGCAAAGAGCCAGGCTGGATTACTTCAGCTTGATTTCTTTGTATTCCACATGCTTGCGAGCCTTGGGATCAAACTTGCTGATCAACATTTTCTCGGGCATGGTTTTCTTGTTTTTGGTCGTGGTGTAGAAGTGACCAGTACCAGCTGTGGATTCCAGCTTGATTTTTTCGCGTCCGCCTTTGGTTGCCATGATTCAGCTCCTTATGCTTGGCCACGTGCGCGCAGATCGGCGAGCACAGAGTCGATACCGTTTTTGTCGATCAAACGCAAACCGGCATTGGAAATGCGCAGACGCACCCAACGGTTTTCGGTTTCGACCCAGAAGCGGCGGTATTGCAGGTTCGGCAGGAACCGACGTTTGGTTTTGTTGTTGGCGTGGGAGACGTTGTTCCCAACCATCGGGCCTTTGCCCGTTACTTCGCATACGCGTGCCATGAGGACACTCCAATTTTGTGCAGTGGTGTGCGTTCTAAGCTTGCCACTGCAATTAACGGCTAATCGCCGCACCTCGCCACCTGCTTGAAGTGGCGGTAAAAGTCATTTACCGGCGATATTGTTCCCATTAAAACTAATTAAAACGGGCGCGCCAAATCCAGTAAAGCCTATGATTATAGCGTCTTGATTTGAGTTTGTCTTCTGCGACTGTTTCAGTGCCCTTGCGCCTGTCGCGCGCGGCTCCTGGTGCTCTTCTGTGCCAGGACACCTCAGGGGCCGCAACAATCTACCAGGTAGGTGCCGGCAAACCACACCAGCACGCCGCAAAACACCACGGCCAAGGCGCATATGGCCAGCAGGCGGCCAAACCTTGGCTGAATTTCTTTGCGGGGAGGGGGTTGGTTCATGGCGCGGTCTTTCTAAGGCAATGTGCAAACCGTCTGCAAAATGCAAAAGCCCGCTATCTTTTGGACAGCGGGCTTTTAAATTCAACGTGGTGCCGGAGAGATGAATCGAACACCCGACCTTCTCATTACGAATGAGCTGCTCTACCGACTGAGCTACACCGGCACGTTAGCCTTGGATTATAGCTTGGAGAAGTAGCTATTAATGTGGGCCACCTCATTTTTTGATCCGAGGATCACGCTCACGCGTTCGTGCAGCTTCTCCGGCACGATGTCCAGGATGCGCTGGGTGCCGGTGCTGGCTGCGCCGCCGGCCTGTTCGATCAGCCAGCCCATGGGGTTGGCTTCGTACATCAGGCGCAGCTTGCCGGGCTTGTTGGGCTCGCGCTTGTCCCAGGGGTAGAGGAAGACACCACCGCGCGTCAGGATGCGGTGTACATCGGCCACCATACTGGCGATCCAGCGCATATTGAAGTCCTTGCCACGCGGGCCTTCGCTGCCTTGCAGGCAGTCTTCCACATAGCGCTTCACCGGCGTGTCCCAGTGGCGCATATTGCTCATATTGATGGCAAATTCCTTGGTGTCTGGCGGAATCTGCACGTTCTCCTGCGTCAGCACAAAGGAGCCCTGCTCGCGGTCCAGCGTGAACATGGCGACTCCGTCGCCTACGGTCAGCACCAGGGTGGTTTGCGGGCCGTAGACGCAGTAGCCGGCAGCAACCTGGTGGTGGCCGGCCTGCAGAAAGTCTTTTTCACCCACGGCGGCATCGCCATCGGGTTTTTTGAGCACGCTGAAAATGGTGCCGATGCTGACGTTCACGTCGATGTTGCTAGAGCCGTCCAGGGGATCGAACAGCAGCAGGTATTCGCCCTGCGGATAGCGGTTCGGCACGGCGTAAATGCTTTCCATCTCTTCGGATGCCATGGCCGCCAGGTGGCCGCCCCATTCATTGGCTTCGATCAGCACTTCATTGGCGATGATGTCCAGCTTTTTCTGGATTTCGCCCTGCACGTTTTCAGACTCGGCGGTACCCAGCACGCCACCCAGCGCGCCCTTGTTGACGGCATGGCTGATGCTCTTGCATGAGCGGGCCACCACTTCCAGCAGCAGGCGCAGCTGGGCCGGAATCAGGCCGTCCACGCGTTGCTGCTCTACCAGGTAGCGGGTGAGGGATATATTTTTGGACATGGGTTTCCTTGTTTAGTCGGCCAGTGCGCGCGTAACTACTTCGCGCACGTCGTTGCTGAGGTCGGCTTTGGCGGCCACGCGGGCCAGGGCTTCGCGGGCGGCACTGCGATAGGGTTCGGTCAGGTTCTTCCAGCGGTCCAGGGCGCGCGCCAGTCGGGCGGCGACCTGGGGGTTGATGCCGTCCAGTTCGATCACGCGCTCGCTCCAGAACACATAGCCTGCAGCGTCGCGGCGGTGGAAGGCGCCGGGGTTGGCGCTGCAGAAGCTGAACACCAGGCTGCGCGCCCGGTTCGGGTTGCGCAGGCTGAAGTCGGGGTGCTTCAGCAGTTGGCGCACGGCAGGCAGGATGTTGCCATTGCGGTCGGTGGCGCCGGCCTGCAGGGCAAACCATTTGTCCAACACCAGGGCCTCGTCCTTGAACAGGGCGTGGAAACGCTGCAACGCCGGGGCGGCCAGGGCGTTGCCACTGGACACCAGGGCGCTGAGGGCGTTGAAGCGGTCGGTCATATTGCCCGCATCCTTGAAGCGCTGGTAGGCCTTACCCGGCCATATCGTGTCACCGTTGGTCAAGGCGGCTAGGCACAGATGGGTCAACGCCATGCCGGCCAGGGCCCGGCGTCCACTGGACAGCGGGTCGGGGCGGTAGGCGCCGGTATCGCCGTAGGTCTCGTAGGCCCAGGCCCAGTCGTCTGCCAGGGCGTGGGCCAGCTGGCTACGCATGGCTTCGCGCACGGCGTGGATGCGCTGCGGGTCCACCACGTCCAGCTGTTCAGCCAGATAGGTTTCGGACGGCAGGGTCAGCACCAGTTCCTTGAAGGCCGCATCCAGCGCGGGATGGCGCAGTACGCTGCGCATGGCTTCAATATAGGCATCGTTTAGCGGTTTGGCGCAGGTAATATCTGCGTCGCTAGCTATCAATGCAATAGCAGAGCGAACCGCCAGGCGCTGGCCGGCTTCCCAGCGGTTGAAGGCGTCCGTGTCATGCGCCAGCAGGGTCAGCAGCTGCGCATCGGTGTAGTCGAAGGCAAGTGTCACCGGTGCCGAGAAGCCGCGCAGGATGCTGGGCACGGGCTCTGCGGCCAGGTTAACGAAGGTCAGGGTTTCCGTCGCCTCGTGCATCACGAAGGTGTAGGGCTCGGCCAGCGTGCTGCCGTCGGCGGTTTGCAGGGCCAGCGCGCTGCCGTCCTGTGCCAGCAGGCCTAGGCCGATGGGTATCACAAACGGCTCTTTCTGTGCTTGACCGGGCGTGGGGGCGCAGCTTTGCGCGAGGGTCAGCGTATAGCTCTGCGCGGCTGCGTCGTAGACGCCGGTGGCTTGCACGCGGGGCGTTCCGGCCTGGCTGTACCAGCGCTTGAACTGGGGCAGCAGGCGCGCCAGATCGGACTGAGGGTTCGCGTCGGCAATCGCCTGGGCGAAGTCGTCGCAGGTCACGGCCTGGCCGTCGAAGCGCTCGAAATACAGCGTCATGCCCTTGGCAAAACCATCGCGCCCAGAGGTTTGAGTCGCCGCAGAGGCAGCGAGGGTCTGCATCATGCGTACCACTTCCGCACCTTTTTCGTAGATGGTGACGGTGTAGAAGTTGTTGATCTCGATGTAGCTGTCGGGCCGCACCGGGTGCGCCATCGGGCCAGCATCTTCGGGGAACTGGGCAGTGCGCAGCACACGCACGTCTTCGATGCGCTTGACGGCCTTGGCCGAGGGGTCGCGGCACAGGTCCAGGCTGAACTCCTGGTCGCGGAAGACGGTCAGGCCTTCTTTCAGGCTGAGCTGGAACCAGTCGCGGCAGGTGACGCGGTTGCCGCTCCAGTTGTGGAAGTACTCGTGGCCCACCACCGATTCGATATTCGCGTAGTCGGTGTCGGTGGCCGTGGCCTGGTTGGCCAGCACGAACTTGGTGTTGAAGATGTTCAGGCCCTTGTTTTCCATGGCGCCCATGTTGAAGTCGCTGGTGGCGACAATCATGAAGCGCTCCAGGTCCAGCGGCAGGCCGAAGCGGGCTTCGTCCCAGGCGATCGATGCCATCAGCGAATGCATGGCGTGCTCGGTCTTGTCCAGATCGCCGGGGCGCACAAACACCTGCAGCAGATGCTCTTTGCCATTGCGCGCGGTAATGCTTTGCTCGCGGCTGACCAACTGGCCGGCCACCAGGGCGAACAGGTAGCTGGGCTTGCGGAACGGGTCCACCCACTTGGCGAAGTGGCGACCATCGTCCAGTGGGCCGTGGTCCACCAGGTTGCCATTGCTCAGCAGCACCGGGTACTTGGCCTTGTCGGCGCGCAGCGTCACGGTGTAGCTGGCCATCACGTCCGGGCGGTCCAGGAAGTAGGTGATGCGGCGGAAGCCCTCGGCCTCGCACTGGGTGAAGAAGGTGTCGTTGCTGACGAACAGTCCCATCAGCTTGGTGTTCTTGATGGGCGCGCAGGTGGTGAAGATTTCCAGATCAAAAGCGCCTTCGTCGGCACTCGGCAGGCTGCCCAGCACCAACTGGTTGCCCTCGATCTTGAAGGATGCGCCCTGGCCGTTGACCAGCACGCGCGCCAGGTTCAGCTCTTCGCCGTCCAGGCGCAGCGCCTGCGCGGGCACATCGGGGTTGCGGCGCATGCGCATCTTGTTGAGCACGCGGGTTTTGGCCGGGTCCAGGTCGAAGCAGAGCTCGACCGTGTCGATCCAGAAAGCCGGTGCGGTGTAGTCTGCCCGGTGGATGGCTGTCGCCTGTCCTTCACGATACATGGAGGTTCCCCAGAAAATTCGATTGCAAGAGTTCGTCGTAGTTGCGCACGCAGGTGATCACGTGCGGCCCGGCCAGTTCGTCGGGCGTATTGGTGCTGCAGATGCCGACGGCACGCATGCCGGCGCGGCGTGCAGCTTCTATGCCAAAGGGCGCATCTTCGAACACGATACAGTGTTCCGGCGCAATGCCTATGCGCTCAGCTGCTGCTAAAAAGATAGCGGGTGTGGGCTTGCCGGTCAGGCCCTCGTCGCCGCGCGCGATGGCGTCGGGCGGTGGGTTCATCTTCAGATGGCCGAGGGCGAATTCCACGTTGTGGATGTCGCCTGCCGTGCCCACGCCCACCTTCAGGCCACGCGTGCGGGTGGCGGCGTAGAAGGCGCTGAAGCCGGCCACTTCCTTGAAGATGGGGCCGAAGATGTCGCGGTACAACTGCTCTTTCTCGTGCACCAGCTCCCAGGCTTGGGGCTCGTCCATATCCGGCTGGTCCAGCAGCAGACGCACGCATTCCAGGCCGGTGCGGCCGGTGGTGCGGCGCATGATTTCGTCGATCTCCATGTCCACACCGTGCTTCTGGGCAAAGTCCAGCCAGGTGGAAGTGTGGTGCGGCATGGAGTCGATCATGGTGCCGTCCATGTCGAAGATGATGGCCTTGGTGGGCTGCGCGAAAAGAGCTTGCATTAAACGCCTTGTTTCAAAGAGGCTTCGATGAAGATGTCCAGGTCGCCGTCCAGCACCTTCTGGGTCGCCGAGACTTCGACGTTGGTGCGCAGGTCCTTGATACGGCTGTTGTCCAGCACGTAGCTGCGGATCTGGTGGCCCCAGCCCACATCGGTCTTGGTGTCTTCCAGCTTTTGCTGCGCCTCTTGCTGCTTGCGCAGCTCGAAGTCGTACAGGCGCGAGCGCAGGCGCTTCCAGGCCACGTCGCGGTTGCTGTGCTGGCTGCGGCCATCCTGGCACTGCACCACGATGCCGGTGGGGATGTGCGTCAAACGCACGGCCGAATCGGTCTTGTTGATGTGCTGGCCGCCGGCGCCGGATGCGCGGAAGGTGTCGGTGCGCACGTCGCTGGGGTTGATCTCGATCTCGATTGAGTCGTCGATCTCGGGGTAGACGAAGACGCTGGCAAAGCTGGTGTGGCGGCCGCCAGACGAGTCGAACGGGCTCTTGCGCACCAGGCGGTGCACGCCGGTCTCGGTGCGCAGCAGGCCGAAGGCGTATTCACCCTCGATCTTGATGGTCGCGCCCTTGATGCCGGCGGTGTCGCCGTCGGTCAGGTCTTCCACGGTGGCGGTAAAGCCTTTGCGTTCGGCGTAGCGCAGGTACTGGCGCAGCAGCATGCTGGCCCAGTCGCAGGCTTCGGTACCGCCGGCGCCGGCCTGGATGTCCAGGAAGCAGGGCAGGGGGTCGGCCGGTTGGTTGAACATGCGGCGGAATTCCAGCGCTTCGACCTCCGTGGCCAAGCCCGCGGTCTCGGTTTCGATGGTGAGCAGGCCGTCTTCGTCGCCTTCTTCCTTGGACATCTCGAACAGCTCGGTGTTGTCGGCCAGCTCACGGGTGAGCTTTTCCAGCGCCAGCACCACGCCGTCGAGCAGTTTCTTCTCTTTGCCCAGTTCCTGGGCCTTCTTTGGGTCGTTCCAGACGCTGGGGTCTTCTAGCGATGCATTGACGGTGCGCAGGCGCTCGGCTTTGGCATCGACGTCAAAGATACCTCCGTAAATCTTCGGTACGCACGCTTAGGCTGCTGAGTTGGTTGCCAATGGTGTTGATGCGTTCTGCTTCCATGAGAGTCTTCCTAGAGTGCACTTGCCGGCTCCGCGAGCTGGAAAGTAGGGTGAGCCGGTGGCTGAACCCATTATTTTCTCACGCGCTTTACAGCCGCATGAATGCTATATAAATGAAAGCGGCTTGTGCAGGTAGTGTCTGCGCTAGCGGCCTAAAGGATGCTTATTTTTGCAGATGCTCCAGCGGCGTATCGAGAAAGTCTTCCACCAGCCGGGCCAGCTGCTGGGGCTGGTCGTGGTGCAGCATGTGGCCGGCGTCCTGCACCACGGCCACGCGGACGTTGGGCACCGACTGCAGGCGCTGGTGGAATTCTTCCCGCGTGTAGCGGCCCTGGCTCCACTGCGCCAGGCTGTCGTCTGACGCTTCTATGGACAGCGTGGGCGCGGTGATGCGCTGGTACAGGGCCAGCGTCTCGTCCACCCGGTACAGCTGGGCGCTGCGCAGCTTGTGCGCCGCCTCGCCCAGGATCTGCCAGGCGCTGCTGCCGTCGGGCTGGGTGGTGGGCTGGGCCCAGTGCTGGGCCAGCCAGTCGGCCTGGCTCTGCTGCAGGCGGCGGTTGGTCTTCATCAGGCGCTGGGCCACGCCGCCCAGGTCGGCATAGGTTTTCAGCTGCACCTCGCCGCGATGCAGGCCCTTCAGGTCGTCGATCCAGCGGGCGAACTGGCCCGGGGCCTGGGCTGCGCGGGTGGCCGGCATGCCAAAGCCCTCCAGATTCACCAGGCGGCGGATACGTTCGGGCCGCACGCCGGCGTACATCATGGCGATATTGCCGCCCATGCTGTGGCCCACCAGGTCCACCGCCTGGCCGGGGGCGTAGTGGTCCAGCAGCAGCTCCAGGTCGGCCAGGTAGTCGGGGAACCAGAAGCTGTCGGCGCCGCCGCTGTCAGTCTGGCCAAAGCCGCGCCAGTCGGGGGCGATGGTGTGACGGTCCTGGTCCATGGCGTCCAGCATGAACTGGAAGCTGGCGGCCACGTCCATCCAGCCGTGCAGCAGCACCAGCGGCGGCTGGCCGGGCACGGGCTGGCCCCATTCGCGCACGTGGTAGCGCAGGGTGCGGATAGGTAGCCAGTGGCTGCGGGAAATGCGTTGCGGGGCGTACATGGTCTCATGGTAGCGGCAGCACGTGTTCTGGCGCCTTGCGGTAGGATGCCAAAACAAGCGGTGCCTCCTGCATTTGAGGGGCGCACCGCCATTTTTTTGGGGATTTTGGGAACCCGCAACCATGAAAAAAGTACAACTGGGTCAAAGCGACCTGCAAGTCAGCCCGATCTGCCTGGGCACCATGACCTTTGGCGAGCAGGTGGCCGAGGCCGATGCCCACGCCATCCTGGACCGTGCGCTGGAGCACGGCATCAACTTCATTGACACGGCCGAGATGTATTCGGTGCCGGCCCGCGCCGAAACCTATGGCGCTACCGAGACCATCATCGGCCACTGGTTTGCCCAGCACCCCGGTCTGCGCCACAAGGTGGTGCTAGCCACCAAGGTGGCCGGCCCGTCGCGCGGCATGCCCTGGGTGCGTAACGGCAGTGCCGACCTGACGCGCGGCGAGATCATCGACGCCTGCCACGGCAGTCTGCATCGCCTGCGCACCGATGTGATCGACCTGTACCAGATCCACTGGCCGGCGCGCCATGTGCCGGCCTTTGGCGGCGTGTACTTTGATCCCGAAAAAGACCTGCCGGTGGCTTCCATCCAAGAGCAGTTGGAGGCCTTGGCCACCCTGGTCAAGCAGGGCAAGGTGCGCGCAGTGGGCCTGTCCAATGAAACCCCTTACGGCGTGCACGAGTTTGCCCGCCTGGCCGACCTGCACGGCCTGCCGCGCGTGGCCACGGTGCAGAACCCGTATTGCCTGATCAACCGTACGGTGGAGAACGGCCTGGACGAGACCATGTACCGCCTGGGTGTGTCCCTGTTGGCCTATTCGCCGCTGGGTTTTGGCCTGCTGACCGGCAAGTACGACGCGTCCGGTACCACCGGGCCGGGTGCACCCGAGGGCCGCATGGCCAAGTTTGAATCCATGCGCAAGCAGCGTTGGGGCCGCGCCGAGTCGCTGGCCGCTGCGCGCCGCTACAACGCCCTGGCCCGCGCCCATGGCCTGACGCCTACGCAGCTGGCCCTGGCTTTCTGCTACACCAAGTGGCAGGTGGCCAGCACCATCATCGGCGTGACCTCGCTGGCGCAGCTGGACGAATGCGTGGCTGCCTGGGGTACCAAGCTGACGTCCGAAGTGCTGGCCGAGGTGGACAAGATCCGCTGGGAGTTGCGCGACCCGGCGCAGTGACTTTGGCTCACCCCCAGGCTCCACGCTGCGCGTTTCCGCCAACCCCCTTGCAGGGGGCGAACCCAGCGGGCCGGCGGAGCCGGTCCCGCGGGTTCCTTGGAAGGGGCGGGGGCGTCAATCGGCATTTTGGGTGGCTCTTTGCTTGCTATGTTTTAAATAGCTGCTAGCGCAGGTATCTTCTGCGCTAGGGGCTTATTTCTTATAAATTTCTGGCCATGGCCAAACACGAGCATATTTCCGAAACACCGGCAACGCAGCTGCTGCGGGCGCACAAGGTGGCGTTTACCGAGCATCCATACGAATACCTGGAGCATGGCGGAGCGCAGCACAGTGCCGAGGTGCTGGGGATGGACCCGTTCAGCGTGGTCAAGACGCTGGTGATGGAGGACGAGCGGGCCAAGCCGCTGATCGTGCTGATGCACGGCAACCGTGCGGTGTCCACCAAGAACCTGGCGCGGCAGATTGGCTGCAAGTCGGTGGCGCCGTGCAAGCCCGAGGTGGCGAACCGGCATAGCGGCTACCTGGTGGGCGGTACCTCGCCGTTCGCCACGCGCAAAACCATGCCCGTGTATATCGAGGCGGCGATTCTGGAGCTGCCGCGCATCGCCATCAACGGCGGGCGGCGCGGCTACCTGATCGGGCTGGACCCGCAGGTCTGCGTGCAGCTCTTGGACGCGAAACCGGTGAACTGCGCAATTCCGCTCTGAACACCCCCAGGCTTGCCCACTGCCCCGGAATCGGTTTGTAAAACCGAGAACGCATGTGGCCTCCAACCCCCTTGCAGGGGGGCAACACCAGCAGCCCGGCCAAGCCGGTTCTGCGGTGTTTCTGGAGTGATGCCCCGGATTTACATTGGGGGCCGCTTGGAAAACTAGAATGCGTCCAAGTTTGGAGACCCCTCTTGGAAAAGTTTTACCCCCTTCTCGCCACCCTGGCCGCCTATCTGCTGGGCTCTTTGTCGTTTGCGGTCATCGTCAGCCGCGCCATGGGTTTGAGCGATCCGCGCACCTTTGGCAGCAAAAACCCCGGTGCCACCAATGTGCTGCGCTCGGGCAGCAAAAAGGCAGCGATTGCCACACTGTTGCTGGACGGCGTGAAGGGCTGGTTGCCGGTCGCCCTGGTCACCTGGTACGGCCCGCGCTGGGGGCTGGAGGACGGCAGCATCGCGCTGGTGGGGCTGGCGGCGTTTCTGGGCCACTTGTTCCCGGTGTTCTTCCGCTTTGTAGGCGGCAAGGGCGTTGCGACGGCGCTGGGCGTACTGCTGGGCGTGCACTGGGCCCTGGGGCTGGCGGCCATGCTGACCTGGGTGTTCATGGCCTATGCGTTCCGCTTCTCGTCCCTGGCCTCGTTGACGGCAGCCTTGCTGGCGCCGGTGTTCTACGTGCTGGGCAGTGGTGGCTTCTGGTACACCGAGACCAGCATTCTGGTGTCGCTATGCGTGATGGCGGCGCTGCTGGTGCTGCGCCACCGCGAGAACATCGTTCGTCTGCTGCAGGGCAAGGAATCGCGCCTGGGCCAGGGCAAGAAGAAGCCGGCTAAGTTGGGCTAATCCAGTTGGGGGCCGCCACGGTCCGCCTGAATGCCCTGGCGCAGCAGGCGCTGGTGGTTGATGCGAGTCTTCACGGTATTGGCCGGCAGTGCGGATTGCACCTTGGGCGCACTGGTGGAGGTGCGGTGCAGGCGCGGTGGTATGAAGGGCTGGTTTTTGGCGTTGAGCAGCGTGGCCACCAGGGGTTGGTTGGCTGTGGCGCTGCGGCGCAGGACCAGGGCTGTATCACCGTTGTCCATGGCCACAAAGGTGCCGGGCGGGCACTGGCCTATGGCCCGGACCAGGGCTGCACCCACCGGGTCGTTGCGGACCTGCACATTGGCCAGCATGGAGCGCACGGTTTCCGCCATGCTGCGGCCTGCCCGTGATTTGCGCGGGCTGACCATGGCCGCGTAGCGGTCCACCACGCCCAGGATATGGGTCAGCCGGTAGACGGGTTCCAGCTGCTGGAATTCGGCCTTGCTGGTGGCCGGGCCGTGGTGGTTGATCACAATGTCCAACCACAGGTAGTCGCTCACGCCCATGGCGCGCAGCAGGGTGGCGCTGGCGCTGGCGTGGCCGCGTATCAGTGCTTGCTGGGCGTCGCTGGGCTTGTTGGTCTGCAGGGCCAGGGTGTCTTGCAGCGTGGTCATGCCGATGTTCATGGTCATGGCTGCGCGCACCAGGCTGTCGCGTTCAACGGGCTTCAGCTTGAGCTCTTCGGCTGTGACATGGCACAGCACAGCGCACACCAGGGCGTGCAGGGCGCTGTAGCCGACGGCCGAATTGGTGGCCAGCTGGAACAGCAGGTACAGGCCGGTGTCGGTGTCCTGCCGCAGCAGGTTCTGCATCCACAGATCGTACTGGCGGATTTTGCGTGCCAGGTCGGCGGTATGGCGCGGCTGGGCCAGCACCATGGACAGGCCGGCCTGCAGGTCGGCCCACAGACTCAGCAGGTCTTCGTAGTCCGCCTCCTGGGGGTGGGGCACGTCGGTAGAGGGCGGTGGCATGGAGGTCACAAACAAGAGGCCAGGAGAAGACCGGTAGCGTGGGTTCAGTAGCGTCTTTCCAGCACCAGCTGGTCGTTGGTACGCGTCATCTGGAAGCGGGTCAGAAAGCTGTTGCCTAGCAATATATAGGGCATGGAGGCGGATGTCACTACGGCTTCTACCTCGGTCAGCTCTACATCGCCCACACGCACGGAGGCTAGGCGGATGCTCCAGCCCGGTACCTGGCCGTTGGCGGTGTTCATGCGGATCTGCTGGCCGTTCTTGTAATTGACACCCATGCGCTCGGCGTCGGACACGCCCATGCTGACCACGGTGGCACCGGTGTCCACCAGGTATTGCATGGCCTGGCCGTTGATCTTGCCTGCGCCTATGAAGTGACCCTGGCTGTCGGCGGTCAGCATGATTTTCTTGCCGCCGCGCTCGCCCACGCTTACCGGCGACTCGCCCATGCGCAGATGGGCGCGCTTGCCAGCGATGTCCACCACGGCCTCTTCGGAAGAAACGGTCACCACTTTCACGCCCATGTAGGTGTCACCGGGGGCCACGCTTTTGGGCGGCTTGCCGTCCACCATCAGCAGCGCCTTGCCGCCCAGCATGCCGCCCAGGGCTACGCTTTGGGCCTGCGCTGTGCTGCTGGCGCCCAAGGTTAGGCCGGCGGATACCGCGACCAGGCACAGGCGCGAGCGGGTAGACATCAGTCGCGCTGGTTGTTGAAGCTCAGCGGCAGGTCGGTGATCTCTTTGCGGATCAGCGCCATGGCGGCCTGCAGGTCGTCACGCTTGGCGCCGGTGATGCGCACCGCGTCGCCCTGGATGGCGGCGGTGACCTTGAGTTTGCTGTCCTTGATGGCGCGGGTGATCTTCTTGGCGACTTCGGTCTCGATGCCGTTGCGCACCTTGATGACCTGCTTGACCTTGTCGCCGCCCATCTTTTGCACGTCGCCCTTGTCCAGGAACTTCACGTCCACGCCTTGCTTGGTCATCTTGTTGGTCAGCACGTCCATGATCTGGTCGAGCTGGAATTCGGCGTCACCGATGATGGTGATTTCCTTGTCTTTCAGCTCGATGCTGGCAGACGTGCCCTTGAAGTCGAAGCGGGTGGTGATTTCCTTGGCGGAGTTGTCTACCGAGTTGCGCACTTTGGGCAAGTCGGGTTCACAAACGGTGTCGAATGAAGGCATGGTTTTTTCTCTGAATCGGGTGTGCGGCCACGGCAAAGCAGGTCGCGGTGGGACAATCCAGCCATGTTAATCGAGAAAAATGTTCCCCTGCGCAGCTATAACAGCTTTGGCATTGTGGCCCGCGCCCACACCCTGGTGCGCGTGGCCAGCGAGGCCGATCTGCAGGCGCTGCGTGCCGATGCCGCCCTGGCCGCGCAGCCCAAATTCGTGCTGGGCGGCGGCAGCAATATCGTGCTGACCGGCGACGTCAAGCCGGTGGTGTTGAAGGTGGAGGTACGCGGCAAGCGCCTGCTGGCCGAGACCGACAAGGCCTGGGTGGTCGAGGCAGGCGCCGGCGAGGCCTGGCACGACTTCGTGGCCTGGACGCTGGACCAGGGCTACCCAGGCCTGGAAAATCTGGCGCTCATCCCCGGCACCGTGGGTGCGTCCCCGGTGCAGAACATCGGTGCCTACGGCGTGGAGCTGCAAGACCGTTTTGATTCGCTGGATGCGGTGGACCTGGCCACCGGCGCCAGCTTCAGCCTGAACGCCGCGCAGTGTGCGTTCGGCTACCGCGACTCTGTCTTCAAGCACCAGGGTGGCCTGGGTCTGGAGGGCCGGGCGCTGATCACCCGCGTGCGTTTCCATCTGCCCAAGAACTGGAAGCCAGTGCTGGGCTACCTGGATCTGGAAAAGAAAATGGCCGCCACCGGCGTCCAGCAGCCCGCGGCGCGCCAGATATTCGACTGGATCTGCGAGATCCGCCGTGCCAAGTTGCCCGACCCGCAGGTCATCGGCAATGCCGGTAGCTTCTTCAAGAACCCTACCGTCAGCGCCGAGCAATGCGCCGACATCATCGCCCGCGACCCGCGCGTGGTGTACTACCAGCTGGCCAACGGCACGATGAAGCTGGCCGCCGGCTGGCTGATAGACGCCTGCGGCTGGAAGGGCAAGACCGTGGGCAACGCCGGCGTGTTTGAAAAACAGGCCCTGGTACTGGTGAACCGCGGCGGCACCGACAACCCTGTCACCGGCGGCGAGGTGATGACCCTGGCCAAGGCCATACAAACCAGCGTCTACGAACGCTTCGGCATCCGCCTGGAGCCCGAGCCGGTAGTTGTCTAGCTCGCCACGGCTGGCGCAGGAATCCCCTTCCAGAGATGCCGCAGAACCGGCTTTGCCGGGCTGCTGGCATCGCCCCCTGCAAGGGGGGTGGCGGCCACCTGCGTTCTCGGTTTTACAAACCGATTCCGAGGCAGTGGGCTAGCCTGGGGGTGTTCAACCAAAATGGCAGATGTAGTGGTAGGGGGCGGTTACGCGGATTTGGAACGAGCTGTTGCCGGGCACGCTGAACTTTTCGCCCGCGCCCGACTTCAGCCATTCCGTGGCGCCGGTCAGCAGGTATTCGCATTCGCCGCCCACGCCTTCCATGATTTCGGGCGCGCCGGTGTTGAAGGTCAGGGTGGCTGGCAGGATCACGCCCACGCTTTTCTTGGTGCCGTCGGCAAAGGTAATGCCGTGGCTGATGCACTTGCCGTCGAAGTAGACGCTGGCCTGGGTGGTAACGCTGACGTTGTCGATCTTTGCGGTGGTCATGCTTGGTTTCCTGGATTAACTATCAATTTCATAGCTGCTCGCGCAGGTAATATCTGCGCGCGAGGCATATTTGGCTTAAATCTTGGCTGGCACGCCCGTCGATTCTAGGGCGGCCGGGCGCTGCTTTTAGGGGGCTTTGCCGGCCCAGGCGTCGGCGCTGAAGCCCACCGTGGTGCTGTCGCCCCATTCCACCACCGGCCGTTTGATGGTGCTGGCGTGTTCGCGCATCACCGCCTCGGCACTGGCCGCATCTACCACGCTGGCCTGCAGCGCCGGGTCCAGCTTGCGCCAGGTCGTGCCCTGGCGGTTCAAGACCTTTTCCCAGCCCAGCGCCTGGGTCCAGGCGGCCAGTCGGTCGGCCGGCACACCGGCTTTCTTGAAGTCATGGAAGGTGTAGGGCAGGGCGTGGTTGTCGAGCCAGACGCGGGCCTTTTTGACCGTGTCGCAGTTGGGGATGCCGTAGAGGGTAATCATGGCCGGATTATTCCAGAGGGTAGAAGCATTGCCGAAAGCTATGTATTTCGTAGCATCTTTTGCATGCCGCATAAGCGCAAGAGGCTTAAAACACCTATAAGTTGTGCAGAAATACCCCTTCCAGAAACACCGCAGAACTGGCTTTGCCAGGCTGCTGGTGTTGCCCCCCCCCGCAACGGGATAGGCGAGAGCGAAGCGCAGCCTGGGGGTGAGACAATCTTCTTATGCAAACCTTGAACGACTGGCTGGCGCACTGCGAACGGCTACACCCCACCACCATTGAGCTCGGCCTGGACCGGGTCCGTACCGTTGCCGAGCGCATGGGCCTGCGTTTTGATTGCCCGGTCATTACCGTGGCGGGTACCAATGGCAAGGGCTCCACCTGCGCCATGCTGGAGGCGATCCTGCTGCAGTCTGGCTACCGCACCGGGGTCTATACCTCGCCACACTTGGTGCACTTTGAAGAACGCTGCCGTATCGGTGGTGAAATTGCAAAAGCTCCTGATTTTGTAGCGCACTTCGCAAGTGTGGAGGGCGCCAGAGGCGATATTTCTCTGACATATTTTGAGTTCACCACCTTGGCCATCTTGGCGTTGATGGCGAGTGCCAAGTTGGACGCGGTGATTCTGGAAGTCGGCCTGGGCGGCCGCCTGGACGCGGTCAACATCATCGACACCGATTGCGCCGTGATCACCAGTGTGGATCTGGACCACATGGAATTCCTGGGCAATGACCGCGAAACCATAGGCCGGGAAAAGGCCGGCATCATGCGCGCCGGCAAGCCGGTGGTGGTCAGCGACCCGGTGCCGCCGCAGAGCGTGGTGGACCACGCCAAGTCCATCGGTGCAGACCTGTGGCGTTTTGGCGAGGATTTCAATTTCTCCGGCGACAAGCAACAGTGGGGCTGGGCCGGCCGCGGGCGGCGCTACAGCGGCTTGGGCTACCCGGGCCTGCGCGGTGCCAACCAGCTGATGAATGCCTCGGGCGTGCTGGCCGCGCTGACGGCGCTGCGCGAGCGCCTGCCGGTCACGGCCCAGGCGGTGCGCACCGGCTTGTCCATGGTGGAGCTGCCGGGGCGCTTCCAGATCGTGCCGGGCCAGCCCACGCTGGTGCTGGACGTGGCGCATAACCCCCATGCTGTGGCGGCGCTAACCGCCAACCTGGACGCCATGGGCTTCTACCCCACTACCCACGCGGTGTTTGGCGCCATGGCCGACAAGGATTTGCTGCCCATGCTGGCACGCATTGGCCCGCTGATCGACCGCTGGTATTTCACCGATCTGCCCACCGCCCGAGCCGACTCGGCGCAGCACTTGCAAAGCCAGTGGCAGGCCCAAAATACCCGCCAGGATGCCAGCAGTTCCGTGCATGCTGGCCCGGTGGAGGCGCTGCAGGCTGCCATCGCCGCCGCCGACCCCGCTGATAGAATCGTGGTCTTTGGCTCGTTTTACACGGTCGGTGGCGTCCTTGAGGGCGGTATTCCCCGGCTGCACGCCAAACACATGGGCTCTTGACTCTCCTCCGCATGGCTTTCTTCAAGTTCCGTTCAGGCGGCTCCAAAAACGACGAACCGTCGCCCGGCCCCGCTGAAACCATCGACGGCATGCGCCGCCGCGCCCGCCACCGTTTGATCGGTGCGGCCCTGCTGGTCGGTGTGGGTGTGGTGGGTTTCCCACTGCTGTTCGACACCCAACCGCGCCCGATTTCGGTAGACATCCCCATCGACATCCCCGACAAGGCCAAGCTCAAACCGCTGGCCATAGACGGGGCCGAGGCCGTGGTCAAGGTTGACAAGCCGGTCGCCACCGAAGAGCCGGTGGTCAAGGAGGCCGTGAAAGAGTCCAAAGAAACCAAGGTCGTGAAAGAGCCCAAGGTCTCTACCGAGTCCAGCCTGGACCCCAAGGAAGAGGTAGTGGCCGCACGGCCCGCGCCCAAGCCGGAAAAGCCGGCTGTGGCCAAACCCGAACCCAAGCCAGAAGCTAAGTCCGAGCCCAAAGTGGTGGAAGCCAAGGTCGAAGCCAAGTCGGCGCACAAGTCGGAAGACGACAGCGCCAAGGCCCGGGCACTGCTGGAAGGCAAATCCTTGCAGGACGCTGGTGATGGCCGTTTCATTGTGCAGGTGGGCGCGTTCGCCGACGCTGACAAGGCCCGCGAAGCCCGCGTCAAACTGGAACACGCCGGCCTGAAGACCTATACCCAGGTGGTGGACACCAAGGACGGCCCGCGCACCCGGGTGCGCGTCGGCCCCTTCACCAAAAAGACCGAGGCCGACAAAGCCGCAAGCAAGATCAAGGCGCTGGCCCTGCCAGCCTCGATCCTGGCTTTGTAAATGCCGGGCGGTATGGCGACGCTGGACTGGATCGTACTGGCGCTTCTGTGCGCCTCCCTGTTGCTGGGAGCGGTCCGCGGTCTAGTGTATGAAGTGTTGTCGGTGCTGGGTTGGATTGTGGCCTTTGTGGTGGCGCAGTGGTTTGCTGCCGATGTGGCGCAGCATTTGCCTATGGGCCAGGCGTCTGCCTCGCTGCGATTCGCCGCCGGTTTTGTGCTGGTGTTCGTTGCTGCGGCGTTCGCGGCCGGGTTATTGGCAAGTTTGTTGAAAAGTCTGGTGCAGGCCGTGGGCCTGCGGCCAGTGGACCGTGTACTGGGCGCCATTTTTGGCCTGGTGCGCGGCGTATTGTGGATATTGGTCGCTGCAGTGGTGGTCCATCTGACCGGTTTGCACCGGGGGCTGTGGTGGCAGGAATCACGCAGCGCTGCAATCGCGACCGAGGTGCTGCATACCGCCCGGCCGCTATTGCCAGAAGCTTTCGCTAAATTTTTACCGTGACGCAAGTCATTCGCTAGGGAATAAAACCATGTGTGGAATCGTTGGAGTTGTCAGCAACGCCCCCGTCAACCAGTTGATTTACGACGCTCTGTTGCTGCTGCAGCACCGGGGCCAGGATGCGGCGGGCATCGTGACGCAATTGGACCGCAAGTTCTACATGCACAAGGCCAAGGGCATGGTGCGGGATGTGTTCCGCACCCGCAATATGCGCGCTTTGCCCGGCAATTGCGGTTTGGGCCAAGTGCGTTACCCCACGGCCGGCAATGCCTATAGCGAGGAAGAGGCTCAGCCCTTCTATGTGAATGCGCCTTTCGGCATCGTGCTGGTGCACAACGGCAACCTGACCAATGCCCATGCGCTGAAGGCCGAGCTGTTCAATACCGACCATCGCCATATCAACACCGAGAGCGACTCAGAAGTCCTGCTCAACGTGCTGGCGCATGAAATTGAAAAGTCCACCCGTGGCCTGCCTCTGTCGCCCATGGACGTGTTTGCCGCCGTGCGCAATGTGCACCGCCGCCTGCGCGGCTCCTACGCGGTGATTGCGTCGATTGCCGGCCACGGCGTGCTGGCTTTCCGCGACCCGTTTGGCATCCGCCCCATGTGCGTTGGCCGTGCGCCAGGCTCGGTGATGCTGGCCAGCGAATCGGTGGCCCTGGAAGGCACACTGCACACACTGGACCGCAATCTGGCACCCGGTGAAGCCGTGTTTGTCGATCTGGAAGGCAATGTGCAGTACCAGCAGTGCGCCGATGCGCCTACGCTGAATCCTTGCATCTTTGAATATGTGTACCTGGCGCGGCCGGATTCGGTGATGGACGGCATCTCGGTCTACCAGGCGCGTTTGAACCTGGGCGAAACCCTGGCCAAGCGAGTCATCTCCACTGTGCCGCCGCAAGACATCGACGTAGTGATCCCGATCCCCGAGTCCAGCCGCCCCAGCGCCATGCAGTTGGCGCAGCTACTGGGACTGCCGTACCGCGAAGGTTTTGTGAAGAACCGCTATGTGGGCCGCACCTTCATCATGCCCGGCCACGAAGTGCGCAAGAAGTCGGTGCGCCAGAAGCTCAATGCCATCGCCAGCGAGTTCAAGGGCCGCAATGTGCTGCTGGTGGATGACTCCATCGTGCGCGGCACCACGTCCAAGGAAATCGTGCAGATGGCCCGTGATGCGGGCGCCCGCAAGGTCTATATGGCCAGCGCTGCACCGCCGGTGCGCTTCCCCAACGTTTACGGCATCGACATGCCCACCAAGAGTGAGCTGGTGGCCCATGGCCGCACTGTGGAAGAGGTTCGCGAGCTGATTGGCTGTGACGCCCTGATTTACCAGGACGTGGAAGGCATGAAGAGGGCGATCTGGGCGGCCGCCTCGACCAACACCGATACGCTGGACACCAAGATCAGCGGCTTTGATGCCTCTTGCTTTGACGGCGTTTACGTCACAGGCGATATCACCTCGGACGATATCCAGCGCCTGAATGAGGGTCGTCCGGGCGGACAGAACCCGGATGGTGATAACTCCCGCCTGGCTTTACCCAACGCTGAACACGCGTAACCATTGATATCCATGACACAGAAGACCCGTACCCGTTTCGCGCCGTCGCCCACCGGCTTTATCCACTTGGGTAATATCCGTTCGGCCCTGTATCCCTGGGCATTTGCCCGCGCTACCGGCGGCGACTTCGTCCTGCGCATTGAAGATACCGATGTGGAGCGTTCCACCCAGGTGGCTGTCGATGTGATCATCGAAGGCATGAATTGGCTGGGCCTGGACTACGACGAAGGTCCGTTCTACCAAATGCAACGCATGGACCGCTACAAGGTGGTACTGGCGGATTTGGTGGCGGCCGGCCATGTCTATCCCTGCTACATGTCTGTCGCCGAACTGGATGCCTTGCGCGAGGCGCAAATGGCGGCCAAGGAAAAGCCCCGCTATGACGGCACCTGGCGGCCCGAGCCGGGCAAGACCTTGCCCGCAATCCCCGTCGGCGTGCAGCCCGTGCTGCGTTTCAAGAACCCGCAGGGCGGGGCGGTGGTCTGGGAAGACAAGGTCAAGGGCCGTATTGAAATCAGCAACGATGAGTTGGACGATCTGGTGATTGCTCGCCCCGATGGCACTCCCACCTACAACTTCTGTGTGGTGGTGGACGATCTGGACATGGACATCACCCATGTCATCCGCGGTGACGACCATGTGAACAACACGCCGCGTCAAATCAATATCTTCCGTGCGCTCGGCAAGGAACCACCGGTGTATGCCCACCTGCCTACCGTACTGAACGAGCAGGGCGAGAAGATGAGCAAGCGCAACGGCGCCAAGCCGGTAACGCAATATGCGGCCGAAGGTTATTTGCCGGACGCGATGGTGAACTACCTGGCCCGCCTGGGCTGGAGCCATGGTGACGACGAAATCTTTAGCCGTGAACAATTCCTGCAGTGGTTCAACCTGGACCATCTGGGCAAGAGCGCCGCGCAGTTCGACGAAGCCAAATTGCGTTGGGTGAACGCCCAGCATCTGAAGGCCATGGCTGATGATGCACTGGCACCGCTGGTGGACGCCCATTTGCTGGCACGGGGTATCACGACCGACGAGCGTCTGCCGGCAATTTGTGGCTTGTTCAAAGACCGTTGCGACACCACCGTGGCGTTGGCCGACTGGGCGGCCAAGTTCTATACCGAGGTAGCGCCCCAGGCCGAAGAGCTGGCGCAACATGTGACGCCTGCCATCCAGCCCGCACTGGCGCTGCTACGTGACAAGCTGGCAAGCTGCACCTGGGACAAGCCTTCCATAGCCGCAGCCATCAAAGAAGTGCTGCTTGCGCAGGGCATTAAAATGCCGCAGTTGGCAATGCCAGTGCGCGTATTGGTCATGGGGACGGCGCAGACGCCGTCCTTGGACGCAGTGCTTTTTTTAAGTTCTCGCGAAAATATTTTGCGGTGCTTGCAAAAGTCCTAAATTGCACGCTATAATTTGAGGCTTGGAAGGTTAACAACAAAGCAGAGCTTACAAGGCAAAGCAGTGTTGATGGTTACGGGGGTATAGCTCAGCTGGGAGAGCGCTTGCATGGCATGCAAGAGGTCAGCAGTTCGATCCTGCTTACCTCCACCACCAAATCTTTTGAAGAATTTTGAGTGTGGAAGTTATTTTTGATAACGTTGTTCCAAGGTTTTGACCCTATCGTCTAGAGGCCTAGGACACTACCCTTTCACGGTAGGTACCGGGGTTCGAATCCCCGTAGGGTCGCCAAGTTGTAGCGCTTGGGTATGTTGCTTGTAAGAGCGGTGTGCCGAAAGCTATCTACCAGGAGTGGTAGTTCAGTTGGTTAGAATACCGGCCTGTCACGCCGGGGGTCGCGGGTTCGAGTCCCGTCCACTCCGCCAAAATGGAAAAGCCTTCTAGTTCGTCAGAATTAGAAGGCTTTTTGCTTTGTGATTTTTATTTTCGCGCCATAGGGACGCAGCATGACCGATCAGACGCAATCCTCACCCCAATATCCTGAAGACAGCCTGCTGGTGGAGTCGCTGGATATCGAGGCCCAGGGCATTGCCCACAAGCCGGACGGCAAAGTGGTATTCATCAAGGGGGCGCTGCCGTTTGAGGTGGTCACTGCGAATATCAACCGCAAGAAAGCGACTTTCGAGCAGGCTACCGTCGGAGCCATCCACCGCGCGTCTTCGCAGCGGGTGCAGCCCGGTTGCCCGCATTTTGGTTTGCACGAAGGGGCTTGTGGTGGTTGCAAGATGCAGCATTTGCACGTTGGAGCCCAGGTCGCCATCAAGCAGCGGGTGCTGGAAGACAATCTTTGGCACCTGGGAAAGGTCAAACCCGAGAATATTTTGCGTCCCATTGAGGGGCCATCTTGGGGTTACCGCTACCGCGCGCGCCTGTCGGTGCGTTTTGTGCGCAAAAAAGGCGAAGTACTGGTCGGTTTCCATGAGCGCAAGAGCGGCTATGTGGCCAATATGCGTGAGTGCAAAGTGCTGCCTCCGCATGTGAGCGACTTGTTGCTGCCCTTGCGTGCCTTGATTGGCTCCATGGAAGCGCGGGAAACCCTGCCGCAGATCGAGCTGGCCTGCGGCGACGCCGTGACGGCCCTGGTTTTGCGTCATATGGAGGCCTTGAGCCAGGCCGATCTGGCCAAACTGCGAACTTTTGGCGCCACGCACCAGGTGCAATGGTGGTTGCAACCCAAGGGACCGGACAGCATCCATTTGCTGGAAGAGGGCGGCGAGCAGTTGTCGTATGCCTTGCCCGAGTTCGGCATCACGATGCCGTTCAAGCCCACCGATTTCACCCAGGTGAATCCGCACATCAACCGCGTTCTGGTGGTGCGGGCGCTGCGCTTGCTGGATGTGCAAAAGAACGAACGGGTGATCGACTGGTTCTGCGGCTTGGGTAACTTCACCCTGCCGCTTGCGACCCAGGCGGGCGAGGTACTGGGCATCGAGGGTAGCGAGGCCCTGGTCGCACGCTCGCGTGAAAACTATAAGAAAAACAAGGCCTCAGCGCAGGCTGCTTCTGCACTGGCAGCTACTAAGTTTGTAGCGCGCAACTTGTTTGAAATGACACCTGATGTGTTGACCGCCGACGGCAGTGCCGACAAATGGCTGGTCGACCCGCCGCGCGAGGGCGCGTTTGCACTGGTGCAAGCCCTGGCGGAACTGCACCAGACGCCGGCATTGCGCCGGGGCTGGACGCCGCCGCGCCGTATCGTCTATGTGAGCTGCAACCCAGCTACCCTTGCGCGCGATGCCGATGTGCTGGTGCACCAGGCGGGTTACCGCTGCGTCTCGGCGGGGATGGTGAATATGTTCCCGCATACCGCCCACGTCGAAAGCATGGCGGTCTTCGAGCTGGAAGGCTGAGACTAAAGCGGGGCTAGGAGGCCTTGGCTTTGGTGCCGCGCGCTTCCTTGGCGTCCGAGGTGGGCTTTTCCTTGGTGGTTGCGACGGCCTGGTCCGCTACGGGCTGCTCGCCTTCAGCGGGAATCTTGACCACCGAGGGCGTGCCCTCGATCTTGTTCTCGCGCATATAGGCGTCCATCTCTTTCCAACCTGCGAAAACCAGAGACCGCTGGGCTTTGGGATTGAGTGTGTAGCAATCTTCGATGCCACGCAGAGCGTGGCGGCAGGCGCCGCCCGTGGCCTTAGCATCGGCCTCGCGTTGGACCACCTTGGGGTCTGGATAGATCCCTGGGATCTCGCAGCCCGCTAACAGCAGGACTACGCAAGAGGCGAGAAGATGGCGGCTTGGCATGGGGCCTAAATTTCAGAAAAGATACTGTGGTTATCGGCTTTTTGGGTCTGGTATTGAGCGGAAGTTTCCTGAGAGACCAAAGAAAAAGGCCCCGGAGGGCCTTTTGAGGGGGGCTGGCCCGGCGCTTAGTCGCGCTCGCCGCCCATGATGCCCAGCAAAGCCAGCAGGCTTTGGAAGATGTTGAACAGGTCGAGGTACAGGGCCAGTGTGGCGCTGATGTAGTTGGTTTCACCGCCGTCGATGATCTGCTTCAGGTCATACAGCATGTAGGCGCTGAAGATACCAATGGACGCGACCGACAAGGCCATCATGCCGGCCGTGGAGCCCACAAAGATGTTGATGATGCCGCCCACCAGCAGTACCAGCATGCCGACGAACAGCCATTTGCCCATGCCCGACAGGTCGCGCTTGATGACGGTAGCCACGCTGGCCATCACCAGGAACACGCCGGCCGTGCCGCCAAAGGCGGTCATGATCAGGTCCGGGCCGTTCTTGAAGCCCAGCACCATGGCGATCATGCGCGACAGCATCAGACCCATGAAGAAGGTGAAACCCAACAACACGGGTACGCCGGTGGCCGAGTTCTTGGTCTTCTCGATGGCATACATGAAGCCGAAGGCGCCGCCCATGAAGACGATCAGGCCCAGGCCGCCGGTCAGCGCTTGGGTGATGCCGGTGGCCACACCCAGCCAGGCTCCCAGCACGGTGGGTACCAGGCTCAGGGCCAGCAACCAGTAGGTGTTGCGCATGACGCGGTTGCGTTCCTGTTGCGACACGCCATAGCTGTTGATGGTCTGGCCCACGCCAAAACTCGTAAAACGGTCATTCATAGTGGAAGCTCCTTGAAGGCTGCAATAGCAGATGGGGAAATTCTAGGCCGATTCAAGACTGGGACCGAATTTTGCATGGCCTATTTTGCGTGGGGGTACCCCGTATGCGGCGTGATACCCCCTTGGAGGCTGGGTCACAGCCGTTATGCTTCTACCTTTTATCCACTTTCAGGGACGTAGCCATGAAAACAAAATCCGTACTCGAATTCGCCGATGTCAAAGCCATTGCTGCCGCTGCCGAAGCCGAAGCACTGAAAAACCAATGGGCCGTGACCATCGCCATCGTGGACGAAGGCGGCCACCTGCTGCATCTGCAGCGCCTGGACGGTGCCCCCGCCTTGAGCGCCCACATCGCACCGGCCAAGGCCCACACGGCTGCCTTGTCGCGCAAGGAATCCAAGGTGTACGAAGACATCATCAACAATGGCCGTACCTCGTTCCTGAGCGCGCCGGATGTCAAGGGCCTGCTGGAAGGCGGCGTACCTATCCTGAAGGACGGCTTCTGCCTGGGCGCGGTGGGTGTCAGCGGCGTGAAATCGTCCGAAGACGCACAGATTGCCAAGGCCGGCATCGCCGCCATCGGTCTGTAATTTGCTCTCTTTTTAGGAGCTGCTAGCGCAGGTATTCTCTGCGCTAACAGCTCTTTTCATTTGTAGAACGGGCTGGCGGCCAAAGCCTGTTCGCATTCCCCCACGATCCACTGTCGGAAGCGCTGCAAGGCCTGCGCGGACCGGGTCGCCTGGGGTTCCACCAAAAAATAGCCATTGCTGGTACGGCTGGGGGACTGGCAGGCCGGCACCAGCTGGCCGCTGCGCACAAGGTCGTCCACCAGCGGCACCCAGCCCAGCGCCACGCCTTGGCTGGCGGTGGCGGCCTGGATGACCAGCGGGTAGTTGTTCAGCGTCAGGTCGCGGTTTTCGCCCGTGGTGACCAGGCCCTGCAGGGCCAGCCAGCTGTCCCAGCCCAGCCAGCGCTGGGGTTCGGTGCTTTCCAGGTGCAGCAAGGGCAGGTGGACCAGTTCCGCCGCGCTGCCTTGCAGCCCATATTGCGCCAGAAAGCGCGGGCTGCAGACGGGCAACACAATCTCTGGAAACAGGCGCTGTGCCGTGCAGCCCGGCCACTGGCCGGCACCGAAGGCGATGGCAATGTCCACCGGCTCGCCCCGGATGTCGAAGGCGTTTTGGGTGGTGACGATGCGCACGTCCAGATTCGGCACCAGGGCCTGCAGCGCAGCCAGCCGGGGCATCAGCCAGTAGGTGGCAAAGCCGAAGTCGGTGGCCACGGTCAGCACCTGGCGGCTGCGCCGTGCGCGGATCTTGGCCGCTGCGTCGCCTATGCCGGCTAGGCTTTCGCGCACCGCGCTGAATAGCTGGGCACCGTCGGCTGTCAGTGACACGCCACGGTGCTCGCGTTTGAACAACGGCACGCCCAAATCCTCCTCCAGCAGGCCGATGCGCTGGCTAACTGCGGGCTGGCTGGTGCCCAACTCTTGGGCAGCAGCGGTAAAGCTCAGGTGGCGCACCGCAGCCTCAAAGTAGACCAGGCTGTGCAGTGGCGGCAGGCGTTTCGGGTTTGACATAGCTGTGGCTTATGTGTGCATAAGAAATCTCAGTCTTCACACGCAGATTCTGCCTGCATAAACTGGATTTGTTACATAAATCCATATTATGTTGGGACGAGCCAATGGATGCACCCGCGCACAGCCGCAAGCCGAATATTCTGATACTGATGGCCGACCAGCTCACGCCGTCGGCCCTGGCCGCCTATGGCAACCAGGTCAGCAAGACCCCGCATATCGACGCGCTGGCCAAGGCCGGCGTGGTGTTTGACGCGGCCTATACCAATAGCCCGCTGTGCGCGCCGTCGCGCTATGTGTTCATGGCCGGCAAGCTGCCCTCTGCCATTGGCGCCTACGACAACTCGGCCGAGCTGCCGTCCGAGGTGCTGACCTTTGGCCACTATCTGCGCCATGCGGGCTACCGCACCATTTTGTCGGGCAAGATGCATTTCTGTGGCGCCGACCAGCTGCACGGTTTTGAAGAGCGCCTGACTACCGACATCTACCCGGCCGACTTCGGCTGGACGCCCGACTGGGACCAGCCCGAGGTGCGCCCCAGCTGGTACCACAACATGGGCTCGGTGCTGGATGCCGGCACCTGCATCCGCAGCAACCAACTGGACTTCGACGAAGAGGTGGTGTTTCTGGCGCAGCAGAAGCTGTTCGACATCGTGCGCGACGACGATGCCCGGCCGTTTTGCATGCTGGTGTCGATGACGCACCCGCACGACCCCTACGCCATTCCTAAAGCCTATTGGGACCTGTACCGCGACGAAGACATTGACATGCCGCGCGTGGGGCCTGACGAGGTGCCGCTGGACCCGCACAGCGAGCGCCTGCGCCATGTGAGCGACATGGACAGCACGCCCATCTCTGACCAGCAGACGCGCAATGCGCGCCACGCCTATTACGGCGCGGTGTCGTACGTGGACGAGCAGGTCGGCAAGATTTTGCGCACGCTGGAGCAGACCGGCCAGGCCGACAACACCATCATCCTGCTGTTGTCCGACCATGGCGATATGCTGGGCGAGCGCGGGCTTTGGTACAAGATGAACTTCTTTGAAAACGCCTGCCGCGTGCCGCTGATCGTGCATGCGCCCGCGCGCTTCGCGCCGCACCGGGTGGCGGCGTCGGTGTCGCTGGTGGACATACTGCCGACCCTGGTGGACCTGGCCTGTGCTGGCGAGACCCCGGCCTACCCGGAGGCCATCGATGGGCGCAGCCTGTGGCCGCATCTGCTGGGCCAGGAGGGGCATGACGAGGTGGTGGGTGAATACCTGGGCGAGGGGGCGGTGGCGCCCCTGGTGATGCTGCGCCGGGGCCGCTACAAGTTCGTGTATTCACCCGCTGACCCGGACCAGCTGTACGACCTGGTGGCCGACCCGGACGAGCGGCACAACCTGGCTAACTTGGCTGGTGACCCCACGCACACGGCCCGTCTACAGGCCTTGCGCAGCGAGGTGGTCGCACGCTGGGACATGCCAGGCCTGCGTGCCGCCGTGGTGGCCAGCCAGCGCCGGCGCCGCTTCCACTTCGCAGCCCAGAGCCAGGGCGCGCGCCAGGCCTGGGACCACCAGCCCTACCAGGCTGCCAGCCAACGCTATATGCGCAACCACATCGACCTGGACACGCTGGAAGCACGGACCCGCTATCCAGTTGTGAAGCCGGTGGTGAAACCCATTGTTAAACCCGATGCCGCTGGCATCCAACTTGTAAGCTAGGAGTGCACCATGGGACGTGAACGTGTTTTGCTGGCGGCAGCCAGTGTGATGGCCGGGGCTTTGCTGGTGGGCCACAGTGCCAGCGCAGCCGAGCCCGAGGCTTGCAGGCAGGTACGCATGGCCGACCCCGGCTGGACGGACATCACCGCCACCAACGCCGTGGCGGGCATCTTGCTCAACGCCCTGGGCTATGAGCAGAAGGTGGCATCGCTATCGGTGCCCATCACCTATGTGGGTGTGAAGAAGGAGCAGATCGACGTCTTCCTCGGCAACTGGATGCCGGCGCAAAAAGGGCTGGTCGAGCCCATCTTGAAAGAGGGTGCGATGGAGGTGCTGCATGCCAACTTGCCCGGCGCCAAGTTCACGCTGGCCGTGCCCGGCTATGTGGCGGATGGCGGTGTGAAAAGCTTTGCCGATCTGGCCAAGTATGCCGACAAGTTCGACCACAAGATCTACGGCATCGAGTCGGGTTCGCCTGCTAACCAGAACATCAAGAAGATGATCGAGGCCAAGAGTTATGGCCTGGACGGCTGGACCCTGGTGGAGTCGAGTGAGCAAAGCATGCTCAGCCAGGTGGCGCGCAAGGAAAAGGGCAAGGACTGGATCGTCTTCCTGGCCTGGGAGCCGCACCAGATGAACACCAAGTTCCAGATCAGCTACCTGGACGGCGACAAGGACTACTTTGGCCCCAATTACGGCAGCGCCACGGTCAACACCGTGTCGCGCAAGGGCTATGCAAGCCAGTGCCCGAATGTGGCGCGCTTGTTCAGCCAGCTGGAGTTCACGGTGGACCTGGAGAACAAGGCCATCACCGATGTGCTGGACCAGAAGATCGATGCCAAGGCGGCCGGCATGCGCCAGCTCAAATCCAACCCCAAGATGCTGGAGACCTGGCTCGCTGGGGTGAAGACCTATGGCGGCGATGACGGCCTGACGGCGGTCAAGAAGGTGTTGGCGCAGAACTGAGTGTTGGGCTGAGCGCCGGGCTGGGTGTTGTGGCCGTGTGGGAAAAAAAGCATGGCTAGTCGAAAAATGGCCGAGGCCGCTCTCCGTTGGCTAGCAAAAAACGACCCTTGCAGACTTCGTGCTGAAGTCCTGGGAGTCGCCCCACGATGAAACAGGTGCTGCCTCTGCGGGCGCAGGGGCAGCGGTGAAATAACGGGCTTACTTGGTCAGTATCAGCTTGCCTTGCTTGGTGTTGTGCAGGCGGTAGACCGAGCCGTTGTGCATGATCTCCACCGCCTTGTGACCACGCAGCAGGTCGCGGCTTTCCAGGGCCAGGGTCTTGGCGGCAGCCACCCCGTCCGCCAACATGCCTTGGAACGCGCCATTGGCATTCTCTCCCGATGCGGGATTGAACTGGGGGCGGGCGGCTAGGTTGGCGTACATAGGATGCTCCTGAAAGATATGTGCTGAACTTGCGATTGGTTAATGATAACCATTCTCAATTAATCCGCAAGTCCCTGTAAAGACTTATTTATCAAGGGGCCTTGGGTTCGGTGATGAAGCCGATCTTCTTGATGCCGCTCTGCTGGGCCGCCGCCATGGCCTGGGCCACGCGTTCGTAGCGCACGTTCTTGTCGCCACGGATATGCAGCTCGGGCTGGGGCTCTTTCACCGCCTCGGCCTGCAGCATGGGCACCAGATCGGTCTCGGCGACCTTGTTTTCGTTCCAGTAGTAGTCGCCCTGCGCATCCACGCTCAGGCGGATGGTGGCGGGCTTGGCGTCTTCTACCTGGTTGGTCGCACGTGGCAGATCCACATTGACCGAATGCTTCATTACCGGAATGGTGATGATGAAAATGATCAACAGCACCAACATCACGTCCACCAGGGGCGTCATGTTGATCTCGTTCATCACCTCATCGGGTTCGTCCTGGGTACCGAAGGCCATGCTCAGTTCCCTTTCTTCATGGGCACGACATTGGCTGCGTTGCCGCTGGCCACACGGGCGCCGGTGACGAAGAAGGCGTGCAGGTCGTGGGCAAAGCTGTTCAGCTTGATCAGGATGGACTTGTTGCCGCGCACCAGGGCGTTGTAGCCCAGCACCGCCGGGATGGCCACGGCCAGACCCAGCGCAGTCATGATCAGCGCTTCACCAATGGGGCCGGCCACCTTGTCGATGGTCGATTGGCCGGACATGCCGATGCTCAGCAGTGCGTGGTAAATGCCCCAGACTGTGCCGAACAGACCAATGAATGGCGCGGTGGAGCCGACGGATGCCAGGATGGCCAGGCCGGCTTGCAGCTTGGCGGTGAACTCATCGATGTTGTTGCGCAGGCAGCGCGTGACCCAGTCGCTCACGTCCAGGCTGTCATGCAGATGGGCCTTGGTGTTGCGGTGGTGGGCGGTGGCTTCGCGGCCTTCCAGGGCGATTTGCAGAAAGGGGTTACTCTGGTCATCGCCCAGCTTCTTCAGGCCGGTGGCGAAGTCTTCGCTGTGCCAGAAGTCAGCGGCGCCGCCAGCCAGCTTCTTGAACTTGAAAATGTCCAGGGCCTTGACCAGGATGACGATCCATGAGGTCAGCGACATGGCCAACAAGATGATGGCCACGGTCTTGGTGACAAAGTCGCCCTGGGTCCAGACGTTGGCGATGCCGAATTGCGATTCCATTCAATACTCCAGATAAGAAAAAAACTATTCGAGAACCCAGTTCACGGGCGCGTTGTAGGCCATGGCTGTGGGCACACCGTTGCGCTTGCCCGGCACGTAGCGCCAGGACATCACGGCGGTGTAGGCCGCCTGGTCCAGACGGTCGTACCCGCTGGACTTCAACAAGGTCGCGCTGGTCGGCAAGCCGTCTGCACCGATCATCACGGTGTAAATGGACGTACCTTGTTCCCCCAGCCGCTTGCTGATGACGGGATAGCGCGGCTTGGGGTTGTTCAGATAGTTGGCATCGCTGGACGGCAGCTCCACCTTGGGCGGGGCCGGTGGCGCAGCAGGCGGGGCGGGCGGGGCCACGGCAACCGGCGCTGCGATCGGCGGCGCAGGCGGCTGGGGCGTGGTCACGCCAGTGGGGGCATTCGGCGCAGGTGTGGGGTCGGCAATCGCCAGGGGCTGCGGCGCGGGCGGCAGCACCGGGGCTTTGGTCTTGACCACCGGTTGCTTGACCGGCGTGGGCGGTACCGGTGGTGCGGGCTTGGGCAGGGGCGGCTCGATGAATTCGCTGAGCATTTCCACCGGCACGATGACGTCAACGGCCTTGCGGACCAGGCCGCTTTGCAAGGCCCACAGGGCCACCACGTGGAAAGCCACCACGCTGCTCACGATGACGGCATTGCGGCTGAGGCGCGGGGCGGCGGAAGGCAGGGAGGCAGTGCTTTGCATACGGGGGATAGCGCCTGAGAGAGCCTAGGGGGCCAAAGAATGGAAGCGGCGCTGCACGCCGGGGCGGCCCACCAGTTATTTATGAAAGATCCACCAGGCCGAGCCTAGTACCAGGATCAGGCTGCCGCCAAGCGTGCCGAGGAGTTCCATGCCTTGCTCTCCAAAATGGATGTGGCGAGCTGGATGGCTGCGACGGGTTGCGAGGCGCTGCACTGCGCCACGATGTCCCGGGCACAACCTTCGCATTGGCCGCACTGGGTGGCGACACCCAGTTCCAGCTGGATATCGCTAAAGCACATGCCTGCACGCACATGGCGGGCAATATCGCGGTCAGATACTCGTTGGCATACACAGACGATCATGGCGGCAAGCAAATTGGCTGGCGGTGAAAGATGCGTAAGTATAAACACGAATTACTATCATTTGCAACCCATTGATTTTGGCAATCGTTTGGCGAGCGGTGTTTGTGTTCGGTTTATAGGCGGGCCAGGGGGCGGACGGGCGATCCGGCTTCGTATTCTGGTTACTATTATTTTGATAGCTACCGGTGTACGTAAATACTGCGCTAGAGACCTGAAAGACTTGTAGGTTGTGTGCTTGGTTTTAAGTGGCACCCGGGTGGATGCGGCACACTGGCATACCCATTGCTTTTTTGAACCATGCCTATCGACATCCCCCCGGCTGCACTGCAGGCCAAAGAACTGGTGGAAAGTTTTTTGCGGACCATCATGGTGCCCGACCCTGAGGGCGCGCGCGCCTTCATTGCGCCCGAGCTGCGCATCCGCTTCACCGGCGGCCGTGCCATGCGCGACCCGGCCGAATGCAGCGCCTTCAACGCCAGCCGTTATGCCTGGGTGAAAAAGAAGTTTGAACAGACCGACGTGGTGGCCGGCGCCACCGAGGACGAGGCCATCGTCTACAACATCGGCACCCTGTACGGCGCCTGGCCCGACGGCACGGCTTTCGAGGGCAACCGCTATGTAGACCGCTACGTGGTGCGCCGCGGCCTGATCGTGCAGATGGACGTGTGGAACGACAGCGCCGAATGGCTGCTGGTGCGCGCCGGCCTGTGCGAGCCGTTATGAGTGTTGGAATGTTGGTATGAGCACATTCGCCCCTCCCATCCCCGGCAACGGCCGCTTTGCCTACAGCCCCATCATCCGCCGTGCCCGCTACAGCTGGCCGAATGGCGCCAAGCTGGCGGTGTACCTGGGTTTCAACATCGAACACTTCGCGTTTGGCGAAGGCCTGGGCGCCTGCATAGGCCCCAAAACCGCGCAGCCCGATGTGCTGAACTACAGCTGGCGCGAGTATGGGAACCGCGTCGGCGCCTGGCGCTGCCTGGAGCTGTTCGACCAGCTGCAGCTGCCCACCGGCGCACTCATCAACACCGCGCTGTACGAGCATTGCCCCGAGCTGGTCCAGGCCTTTGCGGCGCGCGGCGACGAGCTCATTGGCCACGGCTACAGCAATGCCTTCAACCAGGCCAGTCTCAGTGAAGAAGACGAGCGCGCACTGCTGGCCGACTGCCGCACGCGCATCGCCCACCACAGCGGCACGGCGCCCAGCGGCTGGCTGTCGCCGTGGATCGCCGAAAGCCGCAGCACGCCCGACCTGCTGGCCGAGACCGGCTACAGCTACACGCTGAATTGGTGCCATGACGACCAGCCCACCGCTTTGGCCACACGCAGCGGCCAGCGCCTGTGGTCCATTCCCTACCCGCAGGAGCTGAACGACATCCCCATGGTCATAGGCCGGCTGATGGACGGCAAGGCCTTTGCCGACATGGTGATAGACAACTTTGACGAGATGCTGCAGCAGGCGGCCCAGCAGCCGCTGGTGATGGGTGTTGCGCTGCACCCCTACATCGTGGGCCAACCCTACCGCCTGCGGCATCTGCGCCGTGCGCTGGAACACATCGCCCGCGCGCGGGATGCGGGCCAGGTCTGGATCACCACGCCCGGCCAGATTTGCCAGCATGCCGAACAGGTGCACGCAGCATGAGCGCCACCCTCAACGCCACATCCACCCAGGGCATGGTCACCAGCCCGCACGCCCTGGCCTCGCAAGCTGGGCTGGACGTGCTGGCCGCTGGCGGCAACGCCATCGAGGTCGCCATCACCATCGCCACCAGCCTGGGCGTGGTCTACCCACATTTTTGCGGCTTGGGCGGCGACGCCTTCATGCTGATCGCCGACAAGGCGGGCCAAGTGCAAACCCTGTCCGGCATAGGCCAGGCGCCGCAGCTGCTACCCAGTTACAGCGGCGTAATTCCTGTGCGCGGCCCGCAGTCCATGCTGACCACGGCTGCTACGGTGGACCTGCTGGGCCAGGCCTTTGACATCAGCCAGCAAGCCTGGGGTGGATCGCTGAGCTGGCAGCGCCTGCTGGCGCCGGCTATAGCCCAGGCGCGCGATGGATTCCCCATCTCCGAGTCCGAGCGCTTCTGGCTGCAGATGCGCCTGCCCGAGATGGCGGCGCTGCCCGGCGTGGCCGCCCAATTCTTGCACCAGGGAGCGGTGCCCGCCGCAGGCTTTTTGCGCCAGCAGCCGGCGTTGGCCGCCACGCTGGAAACCCTGGCGGCCCGCGGCCCGCGCGACTTTTATGAAGGCCAGCTGGCGGCCCGCATCGCCCAGGGCCTGGCCCAGGCCGGCTCACCTTTGACCGCCGCCGACCTGGCCCGCACCCGGGCGCGGGTAGAAGCACCGCTGTCCGTGTCCTACCGGGGCGGCACGCTGCTGGCACACCGGCCGCCCACCCAGGGCATCACCACGCTGGAAATCATGGGCATCCTGGATAGGTTTGACCTGGCCCAGATTCCCGAGGGCAGCGCCGACTACTACCACCTGCTGGTCGAGGCCATCAAGCAGGCCTTCATCGACCGCAACCGCCATGTGGCCGACCCTGAGTACGCCGATGTGCCCATCGAGCGCCTGCTGTCCCCGGCCCACCTGGACCAGCGCGCCAGCGCTATCCGCATGGACCAGGCGCTGCCCTGGCCGCAGCCTTTCCAGGCTGGCGACACCGTTTACATCGGCGCCGTAGACCGCTGGGGCCAGGCCGTGTCCATGCTGGCCACCACCTACTTCGACTGGGGCAGCGGTGTGCTGGTGGGCGATACCGGCATGCTTTGGCACAACCGTGGCGCGGCCTTCTCGCTGGACCCGCAGCACCCGAATGTGCTGGCGCCGGGCAAGCGCCCGTTCCACACCCTCAACCCCGGCATGTACCTACAAAACGGCAAGCCTCACATCCTGTATGGCACGCAGGGCGCCGACGGCCAGCCGCAAACCCTGGCTGCAGTGCTCACCCGCATGATCGATTACGGCATGGACCCGCTCAGCGCCCTGGCCCGGCCGCGCTTTCTGCTGGGCAAAACCTTCTCCGACGCGCGCGACTCGCTGAAGCTGGAAGAAGACGTGCCGCCCGAGGTGTTCGCCGAATTGGCCCGGCGTGGCCACGCCCTGAGCCCGGTGGCGCGCCAAAGCCCGCTGATGGGACACCCTGGCGCCATCCGCATCGACCCCGCCAGCGGCCAGATGCGCGGTGCGCACGACCCACGCAGCGACGGGCTGGCTTTGGGCTTGCCAGGTTGATGCTATTTAATTAGTAGCTGCCAGCGCAGGTGCTATCTGCGCTGGCAGCCTAAAAGGCTTGCAAGCCGGTAGGGCCGGGGGCGGCAAGGCGCACAATCCCGCCAAGCTTTGCCACACCCACCGCAGGACCGCATGCAACAGGTACTCATCATCCACGAGGTCCAGGACTACGCCGCCTGGAAGAAGGTTTTCGACGCCGCTGCCGGTATCCGCTTTGAGGCCGGCGAGCGCAGCTACCAGGTGCTGCGCTATGACACCGACGCGAACAAGATCGTGCACTTCTCCGCCTGGACCTCGCTGGCCCAGGCCCGCGCCTTTTTTGAGTCGCCCCGGCTGGTGCAGATACGCATGGATGCCGGAGTAAAGGCGCCAGAATTCATCTACCTGGAACAGCTGGAAGCGGGTACGCTTTAGCCCCCTGGTGTGTTGGTCGGTGCCAAATCCGTCACTCGGTAGCGTATTTAAGGCCCCCTACGCTGGTTGGTGTAAGCCTCGTCGGGGCTTAGGCGTTAGCCTGTCAGATACAACAAGAAACAAGGAGCGATATGGACACCAGCCTCTGCCCCGCCAAGACTGACAAGGGCAACCTGGTCATCAAGGACCGGTCCACCAAGATGAAGATTGCACAGCGCTCGGCGCTGATCCTGTGCGACGGCAAGAAAAGCATCGCCAAGATACTGGCGCAGATCGGCGGCATGGGCCTGTCAGCCGATGACTTCCAGCAACTGCACGATCTGGAGCTGATCGAATTCGTGGCCGCCGCGCCCACAGAAAAGCGCCCCGCCTCGGGCACCGGCGCCAAGTTGCAGGACCTGGGCTCGGCCGAGCGCTACATGCTGGCCTACCAGACGGCGGTGCAGCTCACCAGCGGCCTGGGCCTGAAGGGCTTCATGCTGAACCTGGCGGTGGAGCGGGCCGGGGATCTGGACGCCTTGAAAAGCCTGGCGCCCAAAATCCAGAAGGCCGTGGGCGACGAGGCCTTCCAACCCCTGCGCTATATTTTTGATAACAGCTGACGCAGGCAGTATCTGCGCTAGGCCGTTAAAAGCCTGAGCAAGGTATTGGCCACCACCACGGTGGCTTTGCGCAGCTCGTCCAGCGGCACGCGTTCGTCTGCGCGGTGGCCGTTGGCCTCCAGCAATGTCTGCGGGCCGGCCCCGTACATCACGGTGGGAATGCCGGCTTCGCTGTACAGGCGCGCATCGGTATAGAGCGGCACGCCAATCGGCGTTACCGGTTTGCCCATGACCAGGCTGGCCTCCTCGCACAGCAGCTCGGCCAGTGCCTGGGCGCCGGGCGCTGGCGCGAACGGCCGGGCCAGCAGGATTTGCCGTATCTCTACCGTGATGCCTGGCAGGGCGCGGCAGGCGTTTTCGATCACGCTGCGCAGCTCGACCTCTACCGCCTCGGGCACTTCCTCGGGCACGATGCGCCGGTCTATGCGCAGGCTCAGCGTGTCTGCCACCACATTGGTGTTGATGCCGCCGTGGATCAAGCCCACCACCAGGGTCGGGTGGGTAATGCCGGCTGTTTGCGACGGGCGCAGGGCCAGTGCATCGCGGTGGCGGTACAGGGCGGGCAACAGGGTGGCCGCGGCCTCGATGGCGTCAACGCCGGTGTCGGGGCGCGCTGCGTGGGCCGACTTGCCGCGCAGTGTCACTTCCAGGTGCAGGCAGCCGTTGTGCGCCACGATCACATGGTGCGAAAAGGCGGCCGACAGCACGTAGTCGGGTTTGCTCAGACCCTGGGACAAGAGCCAGCCTGGCCCGGTCATACCGCCGGTTTCTTCGTCATAGGTCAGGTGCAGCTCCACCGTGCCGGCCAGCGGCGTGCCCTGTGCCTGCAGTTGTTTGAGCGCGCGCAGTGCGAAGGCATAGGTGGTGAAGTCGGACTTGGAAACGGCTGCGCCGCGCCCGTAGAGCCAGCCGTCGCGCACCTCACCGCCGTACGGGTCGGTGCTCCAGCCGCCGCCGGGCGGCACCACGTCGCCGTGCGCGTTCAGCGCCACCGTGGGGCCATCGCCAAAGCGGTGCCGCGCGATCACATTGCTCACGCTTTGCATGCCTTGTGCGGCGGCAAAGTCGGGCGGTACCGGGTGGACTTCAACCTTGAAATCCATGCCTGCGAGCAGGCGGGCGGTCAGCTCGGCGTGCGGTGCGCAGTTGCCTGGCGGGTTGTCGGACGGGCATTGCACCAGCTGCGTGAGCGTGCGCACCTGCTCGTCGAAATGGGCGTCGATGTATTGGCGCAGCGTGTTGCGCGCGGAAGATGTCTGGTGCATAGATTAAAAAGGTTCAAAGGAAGCGGTTGATGTGGAAAGGGGACATGTCGATGGAGGTACGTCCATGCACCACCAGGTCGGTGGTGAGCTTGGCGACGATGGGGGCCAGGGTGTAGCCGTTCGAGCTGACGGCGTTGTAGAAGCCAGGCACTCCGGGCACGTCGCCAATGATGGGCGCGCCGTCGATGTTGACGTTCATGCCGGCCCAACAGCGCAGCATGTGCAAACCGCTGACGGCCGGCAGCACCTTGCGTGCGACCCACAGGCTGCCCTCGATGCTGGCGCGTTCTGTGCGGTTCAGCCGCATGCCTTCGTGGAAGGCCGCCGTCCAGCCGCCGCCGATGATGAGGCCGCCGCTGGCAGCCTGCTTCAGGCTGAGGTGCCGGTCGGCGTGGGCGATCAAATGGTCTACCAACGGGGGCGCAGGCTCGGTGACGATCATCTGCAGGGGCGCGCCTTTGACGGGAATTTTCACGCCCAGCATGTCGCCTATGGTGCTGGACCAGGCGCCGCTGGCGTTGATGATGCGCCCGGCGTGGATGCTGCCGCGCGAGGTCTGCACCACAAAGCCGGCCCCATCGCCGGGCTTGCGCTCAATCGCTTGCACATCGCAGCCGCGCAGCATGCGTGCGCCAAGCTGTTGTGCCCGGCTGGATACCGCGTAGGTGGCGCGCAGCGGGTTGATCTTGCCTTCCATGGGGCACAGCTCGGCGCCCAGCAGGTCCTCTGAGAGGGCGGGGGACAGGCGGCGCAGCTCGGTGCCATCAATCACCTGGGCGTCTATGCCGTAGCTGCGCTCCAGCGCGGCCTTGGCCTCGATGAAGTGCATGCCGGCGGCACTGTCGGCCACCATCAGGCCGCCGGTGATCTTGATCTCCAGGTCTTCGGCGCAGTCGGCTTCAATCTCTTGCCACAGGCGCACCGACATCGGCCCCAGCGGCAGCGTGGCCGCGGCCGGGCCACCACCTTCCTGGGCCTTGGCGCCGAAGTCAAAGGACAGCAGTTGCACATGCAGGCTGCCCGCATTGGCGCCCGAGGCTTGCAGATTGGTGTCGTCGCGGTCCACCACGGTGACGTTCTGCCCGGCTTGGGCCAGGTAGTAGGCCAGGCAGGAGCCCAACACGCCGGCACCGATGACCAGCACATCCGTGTGCACAGGCGCAAAAACCATGTGCTCCACCGGGCGGGCCAGATTCGGCGTGATGGCGTGCTTGTGGCCACCCCATTCGGGCTTCTCGAAGCCCAGTGCGCCGGCAGGCACCGGTTTGGCCGGGGGACGTGGCGCAAAGTACTGTTCGACCTCTGGCGGGCGCCCCGTCATCTCCCCCACCAGCTTGGCGGCGGTGACTGCGCAATAGCGTCCCTGGCAGCGTCCCATGCCCAGGCGGGTGTTGCGCTTCAGCGCCGCCAGCGTGTCGCGCCCGGCGCGGATTTGCGCGCGCACCGAACCAAAGCTGATCTCTTCGCAGCGGCACAGCAAGGTGCTGTCGGGCAGGTCTTGCAAGCGTATGGGCGGTGCCTGGTAGAGCGACCACAGTGCCTGCTGAAAGCATTCGGCCTGCTGCAGCCGGCGCTGCGTACCGGCGGGCTCGGTGGCGTGTAAACCCAGCTTGCGCGCCGCGGCCAACCCGGCCAGCGTGCCGCGTGCCTGGGCTACGCGCGCGCCGCCCATGTCGGCGCCGTCACCCACCACGTACACACCGGGCAGGCTGGTGGCGCCGTCCGCCTCGGTCACGGTGGCCAGATAGCCCAGATGGCGGTCGGCCACGCGGTGTGTACAGCCCAGCATGCGGGCCAGTTCCGTGGAAGGAATGAAGCCGTAGCCCAGGCACAAGGTGTCCACCTCGTAGCGCAGCGCTTTTGAAATCGTGGCCTGGCCTTGTGCATCCAGCGCAGCAGCCTGCACAGCCTGCAACTGGCCCACGCCCTCGGTGGCGACGACGGAGTGGCCCCACAGCAGCGGCACCTTGTGGGCGCGCAGTTGCCGCAGATAGCGCCAGCCATCGCGCAGCAGGTCGGGTGCGGTGCGTGCTGCCGCCAGTATCTGCCGCCACTGGTGCGGCGTGGGGCGTGGCGCCGATTCCAGCACCGCGACGACATGCGCGCCACCGGCCAGCAGCTCGGCGGCCAGCTGCAAATTCAGCGGGCCGTTGCCGGCAATCAGCACACGCTGGCCCGGCGCCACGCGGTAGGCGCGCGCCAAGGTCTGGGCGGCGCCTGTGGTCATTACGCCCGGTAGCGTCCAGCCGGGGAAGGGCATGGGGCGTTCGTAGGCACCGGGTGCAATCACCAGCTGTTTGCAGTGGATCACCGTGGCTTGCCCATGGATCAAGGCGCCCACTTCCTGGGGCGAGAAGGCCGCCCATACCTGGGCGCTCTGCAGCACGGTAACACCGGCATCCCGCACCGCCTTTTCCAGCGCCAGGCCCTTGGCAAATTGGCCATCCAACGGCGTGCTGGTTTGCTGTGATGGGGCCAGTGGCTTGTAGAACTGGCCGCCGGACTGCAGGCGTTCGTCCAGCACCAGTACCTCCGCACCGGCCTGGCGTGCGGCCAGCGCGGCCGACAGGCCGGCCGGCCCGGCGCCCACCACCAGCAGGTCCACCTGCCGGGTCGCGGGCTCGCTGCCGGCTTCCGGTGTGAGCGGGCGCAGCGGGTCTTCCGGGGTGCCGGCGGGCATGGACGAGCGAATTTGCTGGCCATCGGCCACTTTGACCAGACAGGCGCGTTGGCTGGTCTGGCCATCGACGGTGACCAGGCAGTCGAAGCAGGCGCCCATACCGCAGTACATGCCCCGGCGTTCGCCTTCACGGGTGTGGCGCATCTGCCGGATGTTGTTGGCGGCCAGGGCGGCAGCAACGGTTTCGCCTTCCAGGCCCTGGAGGCTCTGGCCGTCGTACCAGAAATGGATAGGGCGCCCGCTGGCAGTGACGGCGGGATGGGTCAGTCGGGTGCTCATGAAAGTGCTGGGCGAAAAAAATCGTGTTGACGTGTTTGAATGTATACGTATACTACACGTATACAAATACATCGTCATCACATTTTTCACCAGGACCGGCAATGACAGCATTCCGTGGCACCTATACGGTGCTTATTACCCCCTTGACTGCGGACGGCAAGCACGTCGATGTGCCCGCATTGAAGAAGTTGGTCAATTGGCAGATTGAGCAGGGCATACACGGCCTGATCCCTCTGGGTAGCACCGGCGAATTCCTGTCTTTGAACCCCGATGAACGCCAGTTGGTCATCGAGACCTGCGTCAGTACCGCAGCAAAACGCGTGCCCGTGTTGATCGGCACCGGTGCGGAGTGGACCGACGAGTGCGTGCGCTTGAGCCGCGAGGCCGAGAGCATGGGCGCCGACGGCGTGATGATCATTCCGCCGTTCTACAGCAGCCCCACCGACGACGAGCTGTTCGCGCACTACCGCAAGGTGGGCGAGTCGATCGGCATTCCCATCATGCTGTACAACAACCCCGCCACCGCCAATGTGGACCTCAAGCCCGAGCTGGTTGCGCGCCTTTCACGCATAGACAACTGCCGGTACATCAAGGAGTCCACGCTGGAAGTCACCCGTGTGCGCGACATCATCGAGCTGTGCGGCGACCGCATGACCGTGTTTGCCGGCATCCTGGGTTACGAGTCGTTCTGGCTGGGCGCCCAAGGCTGGGTGGCCGTGTGCTCCAACCTGATCCCAAAAATGTCGGCGCGCCTGTTTGAGCTGGTGGCCGATGAGCGCGACATGCCCGCCGCACTGGCGCTCTACAAACAAATGCTGCCCATCGTGCGCTGGGTCGGCGGCCACCGCTATGTGGCCGCGTCCAAGGATGGTCTTTCGATGATGGGCCTGCCGGTTGGCAAGCCGCGCGCCCCCCGCCTGCCGCTGCCCGAGGCCGATGCCGTGGACCTGCGCCAGGCGCTGGACCGCCTGGGGCTGATCGACTCGATACGCGCCTGAGTACCGCTACTACTTTCCCCGCTTTCTGTTTGCTGCCTCCACCTACCTTTGAAGGAAATCACCATGAAACTGCTTCCCGCTCTTGGCGCCGCGACGGCTCTTTTCATCTTCGGCTTGGGCACTGCGAGCGCGCAGGCCTGCAAATCCCCGGTGCCGGATTCGGCCCTGGTCAAAAAGGGCACGCTGACTATGTCGGTCAACCCAACCCTGCCGCCCATGCAGTTTGTCGACCAAACCGGTGCACTCAAGGGCATGCGGGTGGAATTGGGCGAAGCTATCGCCAAGCGCCTGTGCCTCACGCCGGAATACGTGCGCATCGAGTTTTCGGCAATGATCCCGGGCCTGCAGGCCGGCCGCTGGGACGTGATTAACACCGGCATCTTCTACACCGAAGAGCGGGCCAAGATGATGCAGATGCTGCAGTATGAAAACCAGGCCATCAGCATTAGCACCACCAAGGGCAACCCACTCAAAATCGCCAAACCGGACGACCTGTCTGGCAAAAGCATAGGCGTAGAAATCGGCGGCTTTGAAGAACGCAAGGCGCGTGAGCTGGATAAGCAGCTGACTGACAAGGGCATGAAGGGCATGACCATCCGCACCTTCGAGAACTTCGCCATGGCCTTCCAGGCCTTGCGTGCCGGTCAGGTCGAAGTGGCGCTGTCCATCGACTCCACCGCCACTGAATATCAGAAGCGCGGCGACTTCGACCGTGTACTGAGCGGCCTGTTCCCCACCCCGGTGGCCATCGCCTCGCGCAACAAGGAACTGGCCGACGCCATGGCCAAGGCGCTGAACGATATGAAGGCCGACGGCAGCTTCCAGAAGCTGTTCGACCAGTACGGCGTGAAGCCGATTGACGGCGCCGTCACCGTAAAAGGCCCCGCAGCCGGCTGAACGCTGGCCTCCACCACACACTGAGTTGCAAGGATAGTCCATGGGTCAAGGCTGGAACTGGTCGGGGTTTGCCGACTATTTGTTCAACCCCTACATATTGAGCGGCGCGCTCACCACGCTCTGGCTGACGCTGGCGGCCATCGTCGGCGGCATGTTCGTGGGGGGCGCCCTGGCCTTGGCCCGGCTGTCCGGCCGTGCGTGGCTGGCCCTGCCGGCCCACTTCTATATCTGGGTGTTCCGCGGCACGCCCTTGCTGGTGCAGCTCATCATCATCTTCACCGGCCTGCCACAGCTGGGGCTGAAGCTGTCGGTGATCGAGTCGGCCCTGCTGGGCCTGATCCTGAACGAGGCCGCCTACCTGGCCGAGATCGTGCGCGGGGGCATCCAGTCGGTGCCGGCAGGGCAGACCGCTGCTGCCAAGGCCATGGGCTTCAGCAATACGCAGACCATGCGCTATATCGTGGTGCCGCAGGCCATGCGGCTCATCATCCCCACGCTGGGCAACAGCATCAACGGCTTGCTGAAGACCACCTCGGTCACGTCCGTGATCTCGATGGAAGAACTGCTGCGCCGCACCCAGGTGCTGATCCAGGAAAAATTCATGGTGTTGGAGTTGTTTGCCGTGGCCGCCATCTACTACCTGCTGATGACCACGGTGTGGGACCTGGTACAGCGCCGCATCGAACAGCATTACGGCCGTGCCTACGGCCATGGCAGCTCTGCCAAGCAGAAGCCTGCCGACACATCGCTTGAACAACGCTAGCCGGAGAAAGCCGCATGGCAACCTACGATCTGATACTGCGCAACGCCGACATCGCCACGGTAGGTGACCGCTACCGTGCCGACATAGGCGTGCGTGACGGCCGCATCTGCGCCATCGCCCAGGGCCTGGAGGGCCATGCCGACCGCGAAATCGACGCGGCCGGCCGCCTGGTCACCCCCGGGGGCGTGGACGGCCACTGCCACTTCGACCAACCTACCAGCGATGGCTCGCGATTTGCCGACGACTTCTACACCGGCACCCGCTCCGCGGCCTGCGGCGGCACCACCACCGTGCTGCCCTTTGCCGCGCAGCAGAAGGGCCATAGCATCCAGGACGCGGTGGACGACTACCACCGCCGCGCGGACAGCAAGGCGGTGATCGACTACGCCTTCCATCTCATCGTGGCCGACGCCACCAAGGACGTGACCCAGCGCGAGCTGCCCGCGCTGATCGAGAAGGGCTACACCTCCTTCAAGATCTACATGACCTACGACGACCTCAAGCTGAACGACCGGCAGATCATCGAGGTACTGGCCACGGCACGCAAACACGGCGCCATGACCATGATCCACGCCGAGAACAGCGACTGCATCGCCTGGCTGACCGAGCAACTGCTGGAGGCCGGCCTCACCGCGCCGCGCTACCACAGCAGCTCGCGCCCCATGGCGGTGGAGCGCGAGGCCACGCACCGCGCCATCGCCCTGGCCGAGCTGATCGACACGCCCATACTCATCGTTCACGTCTCCGGCCGCGAGGCGGTCGAGCAGATCCACTGGGCGCGCGGCCGCGGCCTGCCCATCCATGCCGAAACCTGCCCGCAGTACCTCTTCCTGAGTGCCGACGACCTGGGCATCAACCCCGACGACCCCATGCACGGCGCGCGCTGCATCTGCAGCCCGCCGCCGCGCGACAAGGCCAACCAGCAGTTCATCTGGAACGGCCTGTCCAGCGGCATCTTCACCATCTTTTCATCCGACCACGCACCCTTCAATATGCAGGGCCCGGACGGCAAGCGCGTGGCCGGTGACGACGCCTCTTTCGACCGCATCCCCAACGGCATTCCCGGTGTAGAAACCCGCTTGCCCCTGCTGATGAGCGAGGGCGTGCTGGCCGGCCGCATTGACATCCACCGCTTTGTGGAACTCACCGCCACCAACCCCGCGCGCCTGTACGGCCTGTACCCCAAGAAGGGCACCATCGCCGTGGGCGGCGACGCCGACTTCGTGGTCTGGGACATCTTTCCCGCAGGGCAGGAGATCACCATCCGCAACACCATGCTGCACCACGCTGCCGACTACACACCCTACGAGGGCATGCAGCTGCGCGCCTGGCCCGGCATCACGGTGTCGCGCGGCCGCGTGGTTTGGCAGGACGGCGTGTTCAACGCCGAGGCTGGCTCGGGCCAGTTCCAGCCCTGCCTGCGGCCCCGCGTGCCCAACGAGGGCAACCCGCTGAACAAGTGGCTTTGATCAACTGGTGGTGTCAGGCTAAGGTCTGATACGCTTGCCGCACTTTTTTGTCCATAGACACCCGTATGCCCAGCCTTCCCAGCCCGGCCCAACCCGCCACCATCACGATCGCGCCGCTTGAAGTGCGCTCGGCCAGCCTGGCCGAGCAGGCCTACGACCGCCTGCGCACCATGATTCTCGACCGCCAGATTCCCGCTGGCAGTCCCCTGCAAGAGGCCCACCTGGCGGAGGTGCTGGGCATTTCCCGCACCCCCATGCGCGAGGCTCTGGTGCGGCTGGCGGGCGAGGGCCTGCTGGTGCGGCGCGACGCGCGTTCCTACGCCGTGCGCGCGCTGGGTACCAAGGAATACTTCGACTGCATGCGGGCCCGCGAAGTCATCGAATGCGAAGCCATCAGCATGGCCGTCAGCAAGATTACCGATGCCCAGATCGATGCCCTGCAGGCCGACATCGAGGCGCTCAACGCCGGTGAGCACAGCGAGGTCGAGCACTGGCATTTCGACGACCGCTTCCATGTGCTGATCGCCACCGCCAGCGGTAACGTAGTCTTCCCCCGCCTGGTGGAAGAGCTGCGCGTGAACGCCCGCCTGTTCCGCCTGCACAGCCCGCTGCACCGCCAGCGCGAGAACCACGACGAGCACGGCGAAATCGTCCAGGCCCTGCGCGACCGCGACGCCCAGCGCGCCAGCGCCCTGATGCGCGAGCATCTGCGCAACCTGCAGGAAGACGTGAAGCGGGCGCTTACCGATTGAGGTGTGGGCTATCGGGCTGCAGTCGGTGCTATTTAATATGTAGCTGTTTGCGCACGTGGATATTGCGCTGGAGGCCTGAAGCGCATGAGGTATTCGATGCCGTAGGTGTTGTGATATTTTTAGTGGATACGCGAATGTGGTTCGTCGATGGCGGGCATCGACTACAACCAAGCATGCCCGACTGCTTTCCAGTCGATGCACAAATACCCAATCTACTGAAGATATGCCACTTGCGACACCCAGTTCAAACGTAAGGCTTGTTTGGCCAGAACCTACCTATCTTCCCGGCTATGTCGCGGCATTGGAGAAGGGGTGGTCGCCCAACAATCTCCGGCCAGAGTTTGCGCAAGAAGAACTCTTGTTGATACAAGCTGACTCCGCTCGTTTTCTCGAAGGTCTCGTGGACCGGGAAGCTAGAGGTGATCCTGTAAAGCTTCCAGATGGAACGACGGTACCTCGTCTGCCCGGGTATCGACGTTGGTTGTGGGATGGCGAGTTTTGCGGCAGCATAGGCCTGCGGTGGTCTTCAGGAAGCAATACATTGCCCGACTATTGCCTTGGCCATATTGGATACAGCGTTGTGCCGTGGAAAAGTGGACGGGGCTACGCAAAAGAGGCGCTCCGCTTACTGTTGCTCGATACGCCCGCCGAGGGGCTGAGTTATGTCGAAATCACCACTAGCCCTGAAAACTTGGCATCACAGCGGGTGATTCGGGCCAATGGCGGTGTTCTGGTAGAAGCGTTTGTCAAATCACCATGCCTTGGCGGCACACCGGAACTTCGATTCCGCATCGACGTTTGAGGCCTGCTGCCTCAACGGTGTGCGAAGAACCGCGCCAGCGGCAAATCTGACGGATGTCGATGCCCGGTCATAACCCGTCGTTTACCAGAGACGGCTTTCCGCCTACCGGTCAGCCGCAGGCTTCGGCGTACAGCCATCCTGCTCGAACAAGGCAGCACGACCACAGGTCGAGGAGAGCATCTGGGGACTGTGGTGTCCGATACCCGGCACTTCCAAAAGCCGTTGTGCCCATTCACCGTGTGGGCGCGACGACAGGTAGGAAAAGTAGCGAGTGCCTCTGTCGAAACGGGTGGCCCCCTGGGCCTCGGCCGAACATGAGCGGTCGAGTTGATGGTGCGCCGGATCGATATCGGATGTCCCGAGCAAATAGACAATATCCTGCGCCAGATAGTCCCGTTCCAGTGCCTGCGGATCAACCGGCTGTGAGACATACGAAGGCAGGCCACCATCGAACCCATACCCCCAACGGTTCGCCTTTAGGCAAGCGATCGTCATTCCATCGGCACGCTGGTTGACATCAATCGGTCGGTCGGACGTGAAATAGAGGTAGGAAGACGGATTAGCGACCACATAGCGCAGGTGCACTCCCAGCCGCAGCAGCGGCTCCTGTCCATGCCCGACCGCGGCATAGCGCTGCACGAATTGCCCACCTGCGGAATGCCCGGCGACCACGACCGTGCGCAGATGCGGGAACAATTGCCGATCCGCCAGGCGCGTGAGGATGGCGTCGAGTACATCGAAGGAACTGATGGGCACCGGACCACGTGCGTCGTATCCCAGCTTCCAGTCATTCGGCCCCCAGCGCAAGGTGGTGTCTGGCAGATGGTGTGCGTCGATGTCGGCCTGGATCAGGAACTGCGGTGTGATGAGCATGGCATCGTCCGCCGATGCGCCTGCCCGTGCGGTTGCCAACTCGCCGGACTTGAGGTCGCTTCGGAGCCAGCCGTGGATCACGATAACCGCACGGGTTACACCCGGCTGTGGTTGTGTCCAGTCGCGTGAAACATGAATCGGGACTACGCCCGTTCCCTTCGCGGTAGCCACGTCCAGGCGCCCGTCCTGAACCACGGGTACCGATGCCAACACCTCCGGATCGATTGCGGCGCTGGCTGCCAAAGACAACATCACCAGCCACGTTGCGACGAAAGTAATGCGAAGCATGTTCATGTCCCTTTGGGTTCGTGTGCGATCAGCTAGCAACGTGGAGAAAGTCAAGAGGTTGACAGAAGGCTCTAGGCGCAGCCCGGCTTTACCTCGGCTTGCAAAGCAAGAACTTGCAGGTCGACTTCGAGCAAGACGCACCAATGCCAAAGTTAGTCTCTGGCTTGCCCGAGGTAGTGCGCAACTCGTCGAAACATTTGACGCTGCGATAGCGCGATGCGTTCGTCTGACTGGAGTTGCTGGTACTGGCGGGGTTTTGTCATTTCTGCACCATAGTTGAATAAGGTGTTGCACTTCAGATTTGAGTCCGCCATGCGCTAGAGCGGTATTTCCTTCTTAATGACTTCCATGGTGCAGCTCTTCCCCGTGCGCCGGCACTGGTCGTCTTCGCGCCAGTAGCTACCGTGGCTGACGCAGCCCGTTTGGCAGATTACCCAGTCCGCTGCTGCGTGGTGGGCTTCTATATCTTCGGCAGCCGGGGGCTCCAGCTGCACCAGGGTTTCGCGCAGCCAGGCCAGCATGGTGTCGCGCAGGATGACGCGGGCGCGCAGGCGTATGACCTGGGCTTGCAGGGCGTGGATCTGCTGCTGGTAGTCCACCACCAGGCTGCTCACACGGGCCTGGGCGCCGGCCAGCATGCGCACCAGGGCGGCGTGCTCGCAGGCCACGTCGGACGGCGGCGCGGCCACCAGCATCAGCGGCTGGCGTTGCAGTACATGGACGCGGGCTTCCTGGGTCACCATGGTGGTCTCCGTTGTGGGGCGTTGTGGGTCTATGCCATCAAGAGTTGCGGGCAGCCGTCGGCCTGGACGCGGACGCTTTGCAGCAGCACGGCCTGGTTGGCGTAGCGCAGGGCCAGGTTCAGATCATGCAGTACGGTGACTATGCCCACGCCGCGGCTGTGCGCCCAGCTGCGGGCCAATTGGGCTCGGGCGCACTCGCCGTCGGCCACGGCCTGGGCTTCCAGGTACATGCTATGGGTACTCATACTCTGTGCGGCATGCGGATGCGTCGGTCAGCAGCAGCACGCGGTTGCCGTCCATGCCACGGATGTTGAAGCCCGCATTGCTGTCGCGCCCGGTGTTGCCCGAGGCCAGAGTGAAGCGGGCCGGCGCGCGCTTGACGGCCGTTGTAACGATGGATTGGGCCTGTGCAGACAGCATGGAGCCAAAGCAAAGGTTGATCAGCCAAGCGATCTCGCGCAAGGGGAAAGGAGAGGAGTGCAAACGACGCGCCACAGTAAAACCTGACAACAGTTGAAAAGAGTCAAGGGCTGGCTGGTGGGAGGTGCAAACAGCGTGGAGTGCGCGCTGTACCGGCGGGGGTGGCTAGCTGGGATGTGAAAGTATTATATGAGAATAATTCTCATTTGATGTAATTGTTTGTGTTGTCTTGCGCTTGTAAACTGACAGTTCGCTATTGTTTTTATAGCTTCAGGTGTAGGTTTTGCGTGCGCTAAAAGGCGATTTGGCTTGGACATTCGGGGCGGCTGCATCGCCGACTTTTTGACCCGACCCCGCACGCGCTTGGTGAGCAGGTGGGGAGTACATGTACACGGGGTGCTCGCCTTGCATTGACTTCGGGGTAAATGCTGATGGGGTATACGTGGATATCTGTTTGTGTATCAAATGCCGCTCAATCATTATTAGGTTGATATGGAAAGTTTCCATACCATCCGTTGCCTGCGCCACATTCTCTTACGAAGCGACGAGCAATAAAAATTCTAGGAGACAGGCTCAGTACGAACCTCTGCGGCATATCCGCTCGCTTTCCCTTTGCCTGCGGGCGCCGTGTTTGAACGCGTTGGCGTTTTCCGGGATTCAATCCTGATAAACCGCTGTGCATATGCTTTTTCATGGGCTTGGCAGCCCAGTAGTTCAAAACAACCCATTTAATTCATAAAACAAGTGTAAATAATGAGAATAATAAAAAAATGGGGGGTTGGTCATTTTATTTTCTGTGTGCTTCTCATATTGGGGTTGGGTATATATTTTTTCCTTGAAGAAACTCAGCCCTTGTCCGAAGAAAATTTGAGTGCTCTCGATGCTGGAAGTGTGACTCTGCCTTTAGCAAAACAGGTACCGCAAAATTCCCCATGCATTAAGGGAACAGATGTGACTACCGGTAATGGATGCCAGCCTGCACTGGCAGTGCATGAGCCATTGCAGAATGAAAAGCCCCCGTCAAATACCGTGGGAATACCCGCGCAATTACGGCTGGCCAGCAAATGCAGAGGGGCGAATGCCGCCGAGATTGAAAAATCTGGTATCGATTGCCACCAAGAAATTCAAGAGGCAGCGAATACCGTCAAGCAGCTTGAGGAGCGTTTTGCCAAGGGAGATGGGCGTTCCGCTAGCGAACTTGGTAATGAATTGCGGCGAAATATTGCACAAAATGAAGACACGGTAGCGGGTAAAGAATATAAAAATACATTAATTCATGTGGAGGAGGCCCTATATCAGGCAGCAGCTTCGGGCGATAAGGCTGCTGCCATGGCTTATTACTCAAAGGAGCGTGCACCGGTTGAATGATCAATTTTTACAGCACAATTTTAAAGAATTAAAATAATTGGAGACATTTATGAAATTGAAGATAAAAAAATCAAAGATCTATGCCGGCATTGCATTCTTTGTCATTGGGGGCGCATATTCATCGGTCTTGCTGGCGGCGCCTACTAATTTTCTTAATAAAGACCAATTGCTGACAGCGTATGCCCCTGATGGGGATTGGTATAAATCCAATATTCCATTTTTGGATATATCCAATCATAAAATCCAGGAAATTTACTACTACCGCTGGAATGTACTGAAGTCGCATATGCGCAATGTGGGTAACAAGGAGGTTTTCACGGAATTCCTCAACGCCATGGGTTGGGATCAGGCTCCCAGCAACACGATTCCCGATGCGGCGGGCTTTCATATCACCGAAGGGCGTTGGCTAAAGGATCGCCGTCCGGTGAATGACTACATCAGCCACTGGTATTCGAATGCGGACCCACGCCAATTCAGCGAGTGGATCAGCGATGCTGCCTACCAGAAATACCTGGTGGATAGCGACAAGAGTTTTGTGGTGAATAACCTGGCCAATATGAAACGGGTTTACAACGCATGGAACGACCACTATGACGCGTCCCGTGGGCTCTATTGGCAGGTGCCGTTGAACGATGCCACCGAATACACCATTGCATCCATTGACGCTAGTGGCGGTAATGACGGTTTTACCGGGGGCGACGCCTTCAGGCCATCCATTAACAGTTATATGTATGCCAATGCGAAGGCGATCAGTAATATCGCTGCACTGGCTTCGGATACTGCTACTGCCAATGATTTTGCCGGTCGTGCATCCGCGATTAAAACGAATTTGCAAAATAGCCTTTGGAATTCGTCCTTCAACCATTTTGTGGACAGATATAAAGTATCCAACCAATACGTTCAAAATTGGAACTTTATCCGTGGTCGGGAATTGGTAGGGTATGCGCCGTGGTATTACGGCCTGCCAGACAACAATGCCACCTTTAATACGGCATGGACGCATTTGATGGATACGTCCAAGTTCTATGGCCAATTTGGCATCAGAACCAACGAACCCAGCTACCAATATTACATGCGGCAATACCGGTACGACGCCGCAACCAAATTGCGCGAGTGTCAGTGGAATGGCCCAAGCTGGCCATTCCAGACAACCCAGTTACTGGGCGGCATGGCCAATCTGCTCAACAATTACACGCAGACCAACGTGTCTCGCAGTGACTACATCAAGGTTTTGAACCAATACACGGTGCAGCATTACAAGAATGGCAAGCCGTATTTGGTGGAAGACTATGACCCGGATGTGGGTGGCCCGATCGTCGATTTGCCGGAGCGCAGCCAACACTATTTCCACTCCGGGTACATCGATCTGGTTATTTCCGGGTTGGTGGGTCTGCGGCCACGCGGCGACGATGTGCTGGAGGTGAACCCCCTGATTCCCACCAGCAGCAGCGATCCGAACTATGTGAGCTACTTTGCTCTTGAAGACGTTGCCTACCATGGCCACTCCCTGACCATTCTGTGGGATGCAGCGGGTACCCGCTACGGCCAAGGTGCCGGCCTGTCCATTTATGTCGATGGCACGCGGGTAGTCGGTCCGGCGGCGCTGGGCAAGAAAACCATCAATATCGCTGCGCCCATCGTGGCCAGCGCGACTGTTGGCGCCCAAAACTATGCGGTGAATGTGTCCGGCAGCGGTTATCCCGCTGCGTCAGCGTCCTTCAGCTATTCCACCGATCCGGCTGGAAAAGCCAATGACGGCCGGATTTGGTACTACCAGGATACGAAGAACCGCTGGTCGTCCTTTTCCTCGGGCAATGCCGTTGACTGGTATGCGGTGGACTTTGGCGCTACCAAGACGTTCTCGTCCGCGAAGCTGTATTTCTTCAGTGATGAGACCGGCCTGAAAGCCCCCACCAGCTACAACCTTCAGTACTGGAATGGCAGCGCGTGGGTCAATATTCCGAACCAGGTCAAGTCGCCTGCGGCGCCGCTGGGGAATACGGTCAACACCGTCAATTTCTCTGCGGTCAATGCGTCTCGCATTCGTGCGGTGTTCAACAATGCGTCGGGCTTCTACACCGGGATGAGCGAGTTTGAAGTCTATGGCAACGGCATTGCCAGTGGCTCCAGGTACCGCATGGTCAACTTCAATAGTGGAAAAGTATTGGGCATTGCCGACGCGGCAACAACCGACGGTGCGTCTGCGCTGCAGTGGACCGATAACGGAACGTCTGACCACAACTGGATCATCGAGCTGCAAAGCAGCGGGTTCTACAAGATCCGCAATGTGTTGAGCGGCAAGGTGCTTGGCGTCACCGGCATGTCCACTGGCAACGGCGCCCAGGTCATCCAATGGGCAGACACCGGGACAACGGACCACGAATGGAAGATTGAATCGACAGACGACGGCACCTACAAAATCACCAACCGCAACAGCGGCAAGGTGCTGGCCATAACCAATGCCGCGACAAACGATGGCGCCCTGGCGCTTCAATGGAGTGACGTGGGCTCTCTGGACCAGCGCTGGGCATTGACGATAGACAGCGGGTTGACCTCCAATGCCATTTACAAGGTTGTCAACCGCAACAGTGGCAAGGTTCTGGGTGTCACAGGCATGTCGACAAGCGATGGCGCGCAGGTGGTTCAATGGGCTGACTCAGGTACCGCCGACCACAAATGGCGTGCTCGGCTGCTCAATGACGGTACGTACGCGTTTGTCAACGTCAATAGTTCCAAGGTACTGGGCATAGACCAAATGATGTCTTCCAACGGCACCAAGTCGGTCCAGACCCCTGACTCCGGTATAGCCGGAAATCTATGGAAAGTAGTGGATGGTGGCAATGGCTACTACAAGCTGGTGAACAAGTTCAGCGGCAAGGTGCTCGGTATTGATAGCATGTTGACGACGGACGGCGCCAACGCTTTGCAATGGTCCGACAACGCAACCAATGACCAACTCTGGACATTTACAGCAACCCAGTAAATGAAGGCTAGAAGCCGCTGTTGCGGCTGTCTACGGGCGTCTGGATCCAGCAGATGCCATGGATTGTTTGTCCACGAGCGCTGTCCGCTTTGGGGTACTTTTTGTAGCCTGAGGTTGCTGCAGTATTGATAGCTACTAGCGTAGGTTCCTCCTACGCTAGGAGGCGATTGGGCTTGAGATTTTGGGGTGGGTGTGGCGCCGTCAACATCCCCGGTGGGGGATGCCAATGGCGTTTACAACCCCCAAATGATTTACAAGCCGAATCGGTCTCTAGCGCAGGAAGAACCTGCGCTGTCAGCTATCAATTTGAGAGTAAACGTTCATCCGGTCGCATGGCCTTGCGCCTTGCAGAGCGTAAACGCCCCGCGCCCGCTACACCAGCAAACTGGGCGACGCCTGCGCCAAGGTCGCGCAGCCGCACAGCGCCATTGCAATCTCCAGCTCATCCCGCAGCAGCCGCAGCACATGGGCTACGCCCACCGCACCCGCATTCGCCAGGCCATACACATAGGGCCGCCCCACCAGCACGGCGCTGGCGCCTAGGGCGATGGCTTTGAGTACATCCGTGCCACGGCGGATGCCGCCGTCTACCAGCACCGGCATGCTGCCGGCTACAGCCTCCACGATGCGCGGCAGCATCTGAACGGTGGCGGGGACGGTGTCCAGGGTGCGGCCGCCGTGGTTGGAGACGATCAGGCCGGCCACGCCCAGCCGGACGGCCTGGGCCGCGTCGGCGGGGTGCAGCACGCCTTTGAGCAGCACGGGCAGGCGGGTGTGCGACTGCAGCCAGGCCACGTCGTCCCAGGTGGGCGCCACGTCGCCCAGGCCGCCACACAGGCCGGGGCCGGCGGGCGCGGGGGCCAGGTCGGCCAGGTGCACGGCGCTGATGCCAGGCGGCAGCTGGAAGCCGGCGCGGCGCTCGCGGTCGCGGGCGCCGTGGGCCGGGGCGTCGACGGTCAGCACCAGGGCTTCAAAGCCGGCGTGCTCGGCGCGGCGCACCAGGTCGAGGGCAAAAGCGCGGTCGTGCTGGATATAGAGTTGGAACCATAAAGGGCCCCTGGCGCTTTCAGTACCTGCGGCAGCAGCTATGTTTTCCATAGCAATGCTGGACTGGGTGCTGAGCACCATGCCCGCGCCCAGGGCTGCTGCTGCGTAGGCCGTGGCCAGCTCGCCATCTGGGTGGGCCATGCGCTGGTAGGCCACGGGAGCCAGCAGGATGGGGTGGGCCAGTTCGCGGCCCAGCAGCGTGGTGTGGGTGTGGCCACCGGTCAGGTTTTGCAGCACGCGGGGCAGCAGCTGCAAGCCGTCCCAAGCGCTGCGGTTGGCGCGCAGGGTGATCTCGTCGGCCGCGCCGCCGCTGAAGTAGGCCCAGGCATTTGCGTCCAGCACGGTCTGGGCGTGGCGTGCGTGGTCTTCCAGCGTGACCACGCCGGGCGGGATGCTGGCGACGCGCGGGGCGTTCATGTATCAGCCCACATGCGTAACAGGTTGTGGTACGTGCCGGTGAGGGCCGTGGTCTCAGCTGTTTCACCGTGCTGCTGGCGCAGGCGCAGCAGGTTCATGTCCAGATCGAACAGCAGCTGGCGCTGCTCCTGGTTGCGCACCATGCTTTCCACCCAGAAGAAGCAGGCCAGGCGGGCGCCGCGGGTGACGGGCGCCACCTGGTGCACGCTGGTACCGGCATAGACCACCAGGTGGCCGGCGGGCAGCTTGACGGACTGCGGGCCGGCGGCATCCTGCACCAGTAGCTCGCCGCCGTCGTAGTCGGCCGGGTCGCTGAGGAACAGGGTGCAGGAGATGTCGGTGCGCACGCGCAGCCCGGTGTCGGGCGCAAAGCGCACGGCGTTGTCCACGTGCGGGCCATAGAAGTTGCTGCTGCCCTGGTAGCGGTTGACGCGCGGGGTGAACACGCGTTTGGGCAGGGTGGCCGAGAAGAATGTGGGGTTGCGGTCCAGCCCACGCAGCACCAGGGCACGGATCTGACTGGCGGCGTCGCAGTCGTGCGGTAGCTGCTCGTTGTTCTTGACCTCGCGGGCCTGGCTGCCGGCACTGTCGCGGCCATCGGCCCAGGGAGCGTGGTCCAGCAGTTGGCGGGCGTGCAGCACTTCTTCGGGGCTGAGGATGTCGGGTAGGTGGAGTAGCATGGGGGAATTGTCGTAGCTCGTGAAAAAGCCGCCCGAGAATACGTTCCCAGGGCGGCTTGGTTGGCGTGCCGTGGCTTAGAACTTGACGGTCAGCGTGGTTTGGAAGATGCGGCCGGCGCCGGGCACATAGTGGCCACGGTATAGCGCGTCAGCGTACAGCTTGTTGGCCACGTTGGTCAGGTTGGCCTTGAGGGTCATGCTGTCGTTGATGGCGTATTCGGCCATCAGGTCGGCGGTCATGAAGCCGGGGGCTTCCCAGGCGGGGGCGGTCACGTCGGCGGGCGCTTGCTTGCTGCGGAAGTTGATACCTACACCGGCGCGCAGGGCGGGGGTGAACTGGTAGGTATTCCACACCGTGCCGCTGTGCTTGGGGCTCAGGCCGGGGCGGTCACCCACGCGGTTACCCACGGTGGTGGCGGTAGAGGCCGCAATGTCCACACGGGCCACGGGCATCCACATGTAGGAGCCGTAGATTTCCCACGCGGTGGTCAGACGGCCGGTGACGTCCAGCTCGAAGCCGGCGGTATGGCGCTTGCCCGACAGCAGCAGGCGGTCTGCCGCGGTGTCCGGGTCGGTGTTGCGCTCGTTGAACTTGGTGGAGCGGAACAAGGCCAGGCGTGTGGTGAAGCGCTTGTCGGCCGAGTCCAGCTTGGCACCGACTTCGATGTTTTCGCTGCGTTCCGGGTCGGTGTTGGCGCTTTGCGCGTTGTACGAGTAGGTGTCGCCCGAGGTGTTGAACGAGGTGCCCCAGGAGAAGTGGTACGAGTCCAGCACGTTGGGCTGGTACAACACGCCAGCGCGCTTGCTGATGGCGGAGATGCTCTGCTTGTAGCTGGCAGTGCCTGCACCGGTGGTGACGCTGTAGGTATCGTACGTGCCGTCCATGCTGTCGTAGCGCAGCCCTGCCAGCACCTTCCAAGTGGGCGTGATTTGCACCATGTCTTGGGCGTAGATGCCGTAGGTGTTGTTCACGAAGCCGCTGGATTGGCGAATGGTGCGCACTGATTCGTCGATGGCAGCGCCGTCATTGGGTGTGCCTGCCAGTGTGTTGGGCTTGGTGGGGACCACTCCGCCTTGTGCGGCGGTGAGTGCGGAGAAGGCGATCTTTTCCTCACGCGAATAGTCCACCCCGGCCAGCACCGCGTGGCCCAGGCCCCAGGCGTCGAACTTGCTGCTCAGGTCGCTTTGCAGGTTCAGCGTTTCCAGGTTCTGGATTTTCAGCTGGGTGCCACGGGTGAATACGGTGCTGTCGCTGAAGTTGCCCAGGTCCACAGCCTGGCCGCCGGGTTGCAGGTTGGCAGCAGCAAAGCGCACCGTACCAGCGCGCTGGTTGCGGGTGAAGCGGCCTTTGCGGAACGAGGTCTTCAGCTCTGTGTCCGGGGTGAAGCGGTGGGTGTGGCTGATGGTGCCGACATTGGCCGAGCCTGCGTTTTCATCGCTGGACATGCCAAAGTAGGCACTGGGGTCCAGGCTGGTGATCAGGGTGTTGGCGGCGCTGGTGTCGCTGGCGTGGGCCTTGATCCATGGGATGCCGTAGTTCATGCCGTTGCGGTTGTCCAGCGCATACAGGCTGACCGAGAACTCGTCCATCGAGCCAATGCCGAAGCGGTAGTTGGCGGCCAGACCATTCTTGTCGATGCTGCTGCCGGCGCCGTTGTTGTCGGCCTTGGTGTACATGGCGTTGATGCGCAGCGCGGCATCATCGGCGGTCTGGATGTTGAAGTCGCCGGTGACGCGGCGGAAGTCGTGGTTGCCCAGGGTGGTGGCTACTTCGGATTCGTTCTTCAGCAGGCCTTGCTTGCTGACCTGGTTGACCGCACCGCCGGTGGAGCCACGACCGAACAGCATGGACGCGGAGCCGCGCAGCAGCTCGATGCGGTCGTTGTTGAAGGTGTCGCGGTCGTAGAAAGCCGGGTCACGGATGCCGTCCAGGAAGATGTCGCCGGTGGACGCCAGCGAGAAGCCGCGCAGGCGGATGTCTTCCTCGCCACCTTCGGCGGCCTGGAAGGTCACGCCGGCGGTGTTGTGTAGCACTTCCTTCAGGGTATTGAGGTTGCGGTCAACGATCAGCTTTTCGGTCACCACCGTAATGGACTGCGGAATGTCGCGCAGTGCCTGCTGGCCCTTGCCGATGGTGGTGGTGGTGGCGCGGATGGCGTCCTTGCCCTCGGCCTGTTCCTTGACGACCACGGGGGCCAGGGACTTGGTGGCTTCTGCCTGCTGGGCTGCGGCGCTCAAGGAGCCGGCCAGCAGCATGGCGCCCAAGGGCAGCGCGGCATACGGAGTGGTGTGGGCTGCTGCGTTTTTAATAGCTGTTGGCGCAGGTATTACCTGCGCTGGAGTGCTTTTTTTCTTGGAGGTTTTGTGTCGGGACATGGTAGTCAGCCTGAGAATGGAAAAGCTAAAACAATGGCTGGCTACCGCAGAAAACGGCCCAAAACTGGGCCGTACGGATTGGCTGGCTACGAGGAAGGAACTGTGATGAATTGTAAATTAATGCGAATCATTCTTGTTATTTTTACTTAATAAATAGGAATAAACAGGGTTGGGTGCGGCTGGAACACGTTGCATGCTTGCAACATCTTTGAACACGTTCTGAGGCGTGGCTGCGTACCGTGCTGTGTTTACAGGAAACAGGCCGCTAGCGCAGGTTTTATCTGCGCCAGTAGCTATCTATTTAATAGTGGCAGCCCGGGCAGGTACGGGCCTGTTTGTTAGGCCGTTAGGGCCAGCCACTTGCCGTGGTTGTCCCAATGCACCTTGTCCAGGTGGCGCTCCAGCGCGTGGTGGTTCTGCATGCCACGCACATCGCCTTGCGCGCCGCTGGCCAGCCAGTCAGCGCCCAGCGTGGCCAGGGCGCCGGCTTCGGGCAGGGGCTGCTGGCTGGGGGCTTCACCCTGGGCCGACCACCAGGCCAGTTGACTGGCACGGGTGGCGCTGATGACGAAGCGGTCGGTGGCCTGCGGGCCGCTGCCGGGCACAAAGGCCACGTCGCCCGCATAGCCGCCCAGGGCCAGCGTGGGCGGCAAGGGCACGCTGCGCAGGCCCGAGCCATCCAGCAGAGCCAGCAAGGGCGCGGTGCGGCGGGCTTGCAGGTCGGTGTGTTCGGCCTGCATGGCCACGGCGACGGTGCCGTCGGGCGCGCGGGCCAGGTGGCGCAGACTGAGATATGGGTCGTCTACCCGCCAGGCTTGGCGTTGTGCGCCGGTCTTGGCGTCCAGCCGGACAATCGACGAATCCATATGGCCGATGTTGAGCTTGGTGCGGCCGGTTTCCGGCAGGCTGAGCAGGCCACCATTGGCGACCAGCAGGCTGCCGTCGGGCTCTACCAGCACCATGTGGGGATCGAGCCCGCCGCTGGGGAATTCGGCGCGCTTTTCCAGGCTCAACGGGTCGCGTACGGCGATCATGCCGGCGCCAGTGTCGGTATTGGTTTCGGTTGTGTAGAGCGCGCTGCCGTCCAGCGCATAGCTGGCATGGCCGCAGAGCACGCGGTCGTCTTCGATGTCATGCCAATGCACGGCGCGGGCGGTGCGGGTGTCGAAGCGCAACAGGTACTCGCCCGGGCGGCGGGCCACGGCCAGGGCGTGCGTGGGTTGGCCCAGGGCGCTGTGCTGCACCAGCACCTCGTGGGCGCGCTTGGGCAGGGCCACGCCGCGCGGGCTGCTGCCCAGCTGCCAGACGCCGGCCCAGGCCTGGTTGTCGTCGCCGCTGGTCCAGGCGGTCAGCAGGCCGGGGCGGGCTGCGCTGGAGGCATGCAGAGGCAGGGCCGATGTGGTTGCGGCTGTGGCGGCGGCGAAGGCCAGCCAGTCGCGGCGGCGCAGGGTGTAGGGCTGGGTCACCGTCTTAATCACCATCCGACTCCGAGAATCCGACCATGGTTTTCAGCTCGGGGGCGATCTTGTCTTCCATCAGCTGCTTGGTCTTGGCCAGGGCTTGCATGGCGGCGGTAACGCTCGCCACATGGCGGGGATCTGCCGCCTGCATGCGGATGTTGAGCTCTGCGACAGCCGTTTCCAGCTGGGCCGACAGGGCCAACTGGTTGTCGCCAGCCAGATAGCCGTTCAGGCTGCCTTGTTCCTGGGCGCGGCCGGTGCCAACCAGGAAGTGCTGCAAGCTGGTCCAGGCGGCCTGCCAGGCGGCGCGGGTGTTGCCGCTGGTGGCGCGTGGCCAGTCGCTGGCGCGGCCGCTGCGTGCGGGTTTGCCCATCTTCTTCCAGCGCAGCTGCTCGAAGCCGCCCACGGCTTGGCTGAACCATTCGTGGAATACGGTGAGGGCGGTCTCTGGCGTCCAGTTCTGCTGCGCCATGGCCTGGAAGTCGGCCAGCACGGCCTGCGCTTCGGTCGCGCAGGCTTCGGCCAACTGGGCTGCGTAGTAGCACTGGGCGGCGTCCGGGGCACGCTGCCACAGCAGCCATTCCAGCGCCGGCAAGCCTTTGGCTGGCGCGCCGAGTTGCTCCAGCGCAGCAGCGTCTGCGGGCGGGGTTTGCACGGCGGCTGTCACCATGGCCGGGCGGGTAGGCCAGAAGTCCACGCTGCGGGCGCTGCGCCGTTCCAGCAGCGGACCGACGGACACGGCCGATAGCCGCTCCCAGTCCAGCATGGCGGCGCGCCAGGCATCGCGTGCGGGCAGCAGGCTGCAGCCGTCAGCGAGCCGGTCGCGCAACACGGCGGTGGAGTGGGCAAAAGCTTGCGCAGCGGGCACAAAGTGCAGTTGCAAGCCGTTGCGTACCAAGTCGGACGGGGTATAGGCCGGGCTGGCGATGCGCGCGGGCAGGGTGGTGGCACCCGCGGCATGGCAGAGCGCGCCCAGGCCCAGGCTTAGGTTCAGGGTAAGCCAGCTTCGGCGGTCGATCAGAGCTGTCACAGCTTGGCTTTCTTTAGAACACGTTCTTAAAGGGAGTTCACGAACTTCACCAGCGCATCGCGGTCGGCCTTGGGCATTTTCAGCACCTGCTGGCGGGACGCCTCTGCCTCGCCACCATGCCACAGAATGGCCTCCATGGTGTTACGGGCCCGGCCGTCATGCAGCTGGAAGCTATGCTCGTTCACATCGGGCACCAGGCCCAGCCCCCACAGCGGTGCGGTACGCCATTGCTGGCCATTGGCCAGGCCATCCGGGCGGCCATCGGCCAGGCCCGGACCCATGTCGTGCAGCAGCAGGTCGGTATAGGGGTAGATCTTTTGCCCGCTGAGTGACGGGAAGGGCGATGTGCCGGTGGTATACGAGGGCCGGTGGCAGGCCGCGCATTGCGCCTGGGCAAACAGGGCCTGGCCCCGGCGCACGTCCAGGTCGTTGAAGTTGCGCCGGGCCGGTACCGCCAGTGTGGCTTCGTACAGGATGACTTTGGCTAGCAGCGCGTTGTCTATCTCCGGGCCACCATCCTTGCCGCCACGTGGGGCAGCCAGGCAGGACTTCTGCTTGGGTGTGCAGTTCTCATGCGGGAAGTGCGCCGAGGTGATGCCGATGTCGCCATTGAAAGCGGCGGCGGTCTGGTGCGCCAGCGAGCCAGTGTTGGCCTTCCAGCCAAAGCGGCCCAGCACTTCCATGCCGGCAACGGGGTCGAACACGCGGTTGGCCTGGCCCTTGATGGCGTCCGTGCGGCTGCTCTGCTGCTGCACATTGGCCAGCACGTCTGCTTCGGCAATCGCGTCCAGCAGGCCTACGCCCGGCATTTGCTGGGCCAGGCGCGGGCTGACCATGGTGTGGGCCTGCATGGGGCCGTAGCCCAGGTGGGTAAAGCTGTAGTGGGGCTGGCGCAGGCTGTAGCCGGTGCCATCGGCAAACTGGCCGGGCAGCTCGGTATAGCGGATGCGGACCTTGCCCTCGGGCTTCACGTCTTGCACCGCCAAGTTGGTGAATTGGTCGCCGTACGTGGGTTCGGGAAAGGGCTTGCCATTCGGGCCCATGACGGACAGGCGGAACAGCAAGGCAATGGGCTGCTCGCTTGCCAGCCCATTTTTAAAGGTATTCGGTGGCGCGCCGCGTCCGTCCTGGGTATGGCAGCCGCCGCAGGAGCGGGCCAGGAACAGCGGGCCCAGGCCGTCGCGGGCGGCGGTGGAGGAGGGGGCTTCCACCCAGTTGCGCCGAAAGAAGGAGTTGCCGATGGCAAATGCCGTGCGGCCTTCTTCGTCCAGATTGGCGGCGGAGAAGGAGAAGGCATTCAGTCCCACTTCAAATACCGTGGTGTCGCCGCCAGGTTTTTCTTCGGAGGGGTCGGGCTCGGAGGTGGACACCGCCAGGGCCAGCCAGCTGGCACTGGCCCCGGCGAATGCCAGCGCCAGCAGGCGCAGGGTCTGCTGGCTGGCGAAAGTGGGCATATGCTTACTTGTCCTTGGGCTCGGAAATGCTCAGCTTGTTGATGCCCACGACCTTGGCTGCATCCACAAAGTCCTTGCTTTGCAGCTTCAAGGATTCGACCACGGCCTGCAGGCGTTTGCGGCCCTCTGGGTCCACGATCTCGCGGTCAAACGGAGGGTGGATGTCTTCGGCAGCCTTGACCGTTGCGGCGATATGGCTGCTGGTGCGTTCGGCCACGCCGGCGTCCTTGGCGGCAACCAGGTCGCGTAGCGAGGCGCCTTGCAGCACGCTGCCGTCGGCACGCTTGAAGCGGCCCAGCCAGACGTTTTCAATGCCGGTGGCATTGGCTACGACGTCGCGGTGGGTGTTGTCGGAGAAGCAGGAGTGTTCGTCCTCCTGGTTCTTGGAGGCCAGAGCCACCTCGATGCGTTCACCCGCCAGTTCACCACGCGACAGCGAACCTACGCCAACCAGCATATTGCGCAGCGCGTTGGTGCCGGACTTCTCAAACTTGGCGCGGTAGTTCTTGGCGTCCGGTGCCCAGGCCTTGACCATGTCGCCCAGATCGTTGACCAGCAGCTCCGTGATCACCTTCAGGTATTCGCGGCGGCGGTTGGCGTTGGGTGTCTTGCCGTCCACAAAGTCTTCGAACGATCGGTCGCCCGGGCCGGTTTCGCTCAAGTCCTGGCCCCACAGCAGGAACTCAATGGCATGCCAGCCGGTGGCAATGTTCTCTTCGCCGCCACGTTCGTTCAGAGCGGACAGGCTCTTGGCGTTGATCTTGACTTTGGGGTTGTTGATGATGCCGGACTTGGGCTTGCCCACCACATAGTCCACATAGGCCTCGTCCATGGGCCAGGCGTTGATGCGGCCTTCGGGGCCGTTCTTGTCGTCAATCGGGCCGGCGTAGAAGCGGAAGGCTTCGGTCTGGCCGTAGAACTCGCGGGCGGCCAGCCAGGCTTTACGGGCTTTGGCCAGGCCGTCTGCGCTGGGGTTGGCGACGAACTCCGCAATCGCGGTGTGCATGGCCTGGGCTGTGGTGAGGGTGTCTTCGTAGCTGGCGTGTACCAGGCGGCCATAGTGCGCAGCCACGGTTGCGGAGGTGACGGCGGCCGTCGTTTGGGCCGCAGGCTGCTCGGTCGTCTGGGCATGTGCGGCAAAGGCCGTCAGGAGCGCGGCGCTCAGCAAGAGAGATTTCACAGCAAGAGTCCTTGGAATGCAGGCCGTGAACAGCAAGACTTTTGCAATTGACACAACCTTTTTGGCTGTGAATTGTAATGCGACTGATTCTTGATATTGTTTGTATATAGGATGTAAAAAAGCCTGGAACCACTAGCCGTGGTGCCAGGCTTTTGTACTAGGACGGTTGTGTTTAACCGTCCAGATTGATTTTGTCTGTCAGCTCCTGCAGCACGGTCGCGGCGCGGTCGTTTTCTACCTGGCAGGTGCCGGCCGCATGGTGGCCGCCGCCGCCGTACTGCAGCATCAGCTCACCCACATTGGTCTTGCTGCTGCGGTCCAAGATGGACTTGCCGGTGGCGAATACCGTGTTTTGCTTCTGCACGCCCCACATTACGTGGATGGAGATATTGGTTTGCGGGAACAGCGCATAGACCATGAAGCGGTTGGTGGCCCAGATGGTTTCTTCATGGCGCAGGTCCAGCACCACCAGGTTTTTGTGCACGGTGGCGCAGCGCTCGATCTGGGCCTTGGCCTTGGTGGCGTGTTCCTGGTAGACCTCGACACGCTCTTTCACGTCTGGCAGCTTCAGGATGTCGTCGATGCCGTGGTTGCGGCAGTACTGGATCAGATCCATCATCAGCGCGTAGTTGCTGATGCGGAATTCGCGGAAGCGCCCCAGGCCGGTACGTGCATCCATCAGGTAATTGAGCAGCACCCAGCCGGTGGGGTGGATGATTTCATCGCGCACATACTGGGCCGAGTCGGCTTTGTCCACGGCATCCATCATGTCGGCGGTGATGTTCGGGAAGGCCTTGGCGCCGCCGTAATAGTCATACACCACGCGGGCTGCCGACGGGGCCTTGGCGTCGATGATGTGGTTTTTTAGCCCGCTTTGGTTGCGTATGGTTTCCGACAGGTGGTGGTCAAACGCCAGATGGGCACCGGCCACGTAGGGCAGGTTGGTGGTGATGTCACGGGAGGTGATATCCACTTTGCCGTCTTGCATGTCCTTGGGATGGACGAATTTGATTTCATCCACCATGTCCAGTTCGTTCAGCAGCACGGCGCATACCAGGCCATCAAAGTCACTGCGCGTGACCAAGCGGAATTTTTCTGTGCCCATGGAATCCATCCTTTATAAAGAAGACGCAAACGATCACGTAAAGCGTCTTGATTATGCTTCCACGGCGTTGGGCGATAGGGCCTAAAACCTGCTTGGCAAAAGAATGTTTTTGTCTACGTTGCCGATCTGGGTATGGCCACAAAAAGCCATGGTGACGTCCAGTTCCTTGTGCAGGATTTCCAGGCATTTGGTGACCCCGGCTTCGCCCATTGCCCCCAGTCCGTATAGAAAGCTGCGGCCTATCATCGTGCCGCGTGCGCCGAGTGCCCAGGCCTTCAGTACGTCTTGGCCCGAGCGGATGCCACTGTCCATCCAGACCTCGATGTTAGAACCCACCGCGTCGGCAATGGCTGGCAAGGCTTCGATCGCACTGGGGGCGCCGTCCAGCTGCCGCCCGCCGTGGTTGGATACCACTAGGGCGTCGGCGCCGCTGTTTGCCGCCAGCTGTGCATCTTCCAGGTCCATGATGCCTTTCAGGATGAGCTTGCCGCCCCAGCGCTGCTTGATCCATTCCACGTCGTTCCAATCCAGCTGGGGGTCGAACTGTTCTTTGGTCCAGGCACTGAGGGAGGACATGTCACTCACATTCTTGGCGTGGCCCACCAGGTTGCCGAAGGTGTGGCGGCGCGTGCCCGCCATGCCCAGGCACCAGCGCGGCTTGGTCATGAGATTCAGGATGTTTCTCAGCGTCGGCTTGGGCGGTGCGGTCATGCCGTTCTTCAAGTCCTTGTGGCGTTGGCCCAGCACCTGCAGGTCCAGCGTGAGCACCAGTGCCGAGCAGCCGGCGGCCTTGGCGCGGTCCATCAGGGCCTCCATAAAGGCGCGGTCGCGCATCCAGTAGAGCTGAAACCAGAAAGGCGCCTTGGTGTGGGCCGCAATATCTTCCAACGAGCAGATGCTCATGGTGGACAGCGTGAAGGGAATGCCGAACTTCTCCGCGGCCCGGGCCGCCAGGATTTCTCCATCGGCGTGCTGCATGCCGGTCAGGCCTGTGGGCGCAATCGCGACGGGCATGGCGGCGTCTTGCCCCACCATCTTTACCCGTGTGCTGCGATTGGCCATGTTGACGGCTACTCGCTGGCGCAGCTTGATCTTTTGAAAATCCTCGGAATTTGCGCGATAGGTGCTTTCGGTCCACGAGCCGGAATCGGCGTAGTCGTAGAACATGCGGGGTACACGCTTTTGCGCCAGAACGCGCAGATCTTCGATATTGGTAATGACGTTGGGCACACGGTTCTCCTGAATGCCTTGGATGCTAGCGGGCTTGACCGTGGTGCGGGCTGAAGAAATTTTGGAGTTCACCGCATTTTTCTCACGCGGCCTACTTTGATGCCGGATTCCGTTGTAGAATGCAAGGCTGCGCGGCTGTAGCTCAGTTGGATAGAGTACTTGGCTACGAACCAAGGGGTCGTGGGTTCAATTCCTGCCAGCCGCACCAAAATGTAAAAACCCGCAAGTATTGAGCTTGCGGGTTTTTTTACGCCTATTTTCAGATTTTGATTCAGCGGGCGTCAATTCATTGTAGAATACAAGGCTTAGCGGCTGTAGCTCAGTTGGATAGAGTACTTGGCTACGAACCAAGGGGTCGTGGGTTCAATTCCTGCCAGCCGCACCAA